>NZ_JBEUMH010000008.1:0-203756 GCF_041080745.1 Stenotrophomonas sp. JAG2
CCCCCCCCCCCCCCCCCCCCCACTACCGTAGCGCCTTCGGCGCTACTCGAACGAACCCACCGAATCGTGCGACAGGTTGTCGAACCGGGTGTACTCGCCGAAGAACTTGAGCTTGCACGAACCGGTCGGGCCGCCTCGGTGCTTGCCGATGATGATCTCGGCCAGGCCTTTGTCCGGCGACGTTTCCTTGTTGTAGTAGTCGTCGCGGTAGATGAACACGATCATGTCCGCATCCTGCTCGATAGCGCCGGATTCGCGAAGATCGGCCATCACCGGGCGCTTGTCGGTACGCGTTTCCAGCGAGCGGTTGAGCTGGGAAAGCGCGATCACCGGCACGTTCAGCTCCTTCGCCAGACCCTTCAACGAACGCGAGATCTCCGAGATTTCCGTCGCGCGGTTTTCGCTGTTGCCCGGCACGCTCATCAGCTGCAGGTAGTCGATCACGATCAGGCCCAGGTCGTGCTCGCGCTTGAGGCGGCGGCACTTGGAACGCAGGATCTCCGGCGACACGCCCGGCGTATCGTCGATGAAGATCTTGGTTTCCTTCAGCATCCGGATCGCACCCGTCACCCGGCTCCAGTCTTCATCTTCCAGCTGGCCGGTACGCAGGCGCTGGGCGTTGATGCGGCCGTTGGAGGAAATCAGGCGCATCGCCAGCTGCGAGGCCGACATTTCCATCGAGAACACCGCCACGCCCTTCTTGGACTTGATCGCGGCGTACTCGGCGATGTTCAGCGCCAGCGTGGTCTTGCCCATTGCCGGGCGCGCGGCCAGGATGATCAGATCGGTCGGCTGCAGGCCGGCGGTCATCGCATCGAAATCGGTGTAACCGGTCGGGAGGCCGGTGATGTTGCCGCCGTTCTCGAAGCGGTTGCGCAGCTCTTCGAAGGCGTCTTTCAGCGCGCCGGGCATCGCCACGAAATCGGTGCGGCCACGTGCGCCCTGCTCGGCGATCGCGAACACGGATTTTTCCGCTGCCGAGAGCAGTTCGCTGCTCTCGCGGCCTTCGGGCTGGAAGCCGTCGTTGACGATGTCCGTACCGACCTGGATCAGCTGCCGCAGCACCGCCTTGTCACGCACGATCTCCGCGTAGGCACTGATGTTGGCGGCCGACGGCGTGGTGCTGGCCAGTTCGATGAGGTACGCGCCGTCACCGACCAGCTCCATCTTGCCCTGCGATTCGAACCACTCGCCCAGCGTCACCGCATCGAACGGACGGTCGCGCTCGGACAGCTCGCGGATCGCGCGGTAGATCATCTGGTGATCGCGGCGGTAGAAGTCGGTTTCGGTCAGCTGGTCGTTGACCCGGTCATAGCTCTCCGGGGCCAGCATCAGCCCGCCCAGCACCGCCTGTTCGGCCTCGATCGAATGCGGCGGCACGCGCAGGGCGTCGATGCGCATCTCATCGCGATCAAAGCGGTCACCGCGGTCTTTGCGGTCGGAACGGAAGCCAGAACGGGCGGACATGGGGGGCGTACTTCCTGCAATGTGAGGCGTGGGACATGGTAGGCACGCGGGGAGCCCCGCAGCCATGCACAAACCTGTGGATAAACAGTGGATGAGCTGGGGATACCGGCGCCTGCCGGTACGATCGGCCGGGGCCGTCGCATCGCGTGCGACGGACGCCCTTGCGACGTCCGTCCCCGCCATTATCGCAGAAGCATGACCCGCTCGCGGTGGATCAGTGCGTGCCGCCGTGGGTGCCGACCCAGGCAATGAATGTGTCCACGAAGCCCTGCAGGAAGTCCTTGGTGCCGGCGTTGCTGATCGTGCCGTTTTCGTCGATCAGCCCTTCCTTGAAGTGCAGGAAGGCCTCGGGCTGGCCCAGCACCGGCATGTCCAGGTAGGCCAGGATGTTGCGCAGGTGCTGCTGGGCCAGCGCGGTGCCGATCACGCCGATCGAGGCGCCGATCACCGCTGCCGGCTTCCCGGCGAAGGCACTGTCGCCATACGGGCGCGAGCCGAGGTCGATGGCGTTCTTGAGCACGCCCGGGACCGAGCGGTTGTATTCGGGGGTGACGAACAGCACCGCATCCGCGTCGCGGATCTGCTGCTTCAGGCGGACACCCTGGCTGGGGTAGTCCTTGTCGAAATCCTGGTTGTACAGCGGCAGGTCGCCGATCTCCACGTAGGAGAACACCGCCTTGCCGGCCGCCAGTTTCTCCAGCGCGCGGGCCAGCACCTTGTTGTGGGAGCCCTTTCGCAGGCTTCCGACCAATACGGCGATCTTGTATTCGGCCATCACGTCATCTCCGTTCGGGGGAAAGGACCAGCCTAGGCGGGCTTACCTTCGGCAACGGTGAAGGCGGCGTCAGCCACGCATGGCGTGGCTCTACAGCCGACACCACATCCGGTAGAGCCACCCCATGGGTGGCTGCCTTCCGCCCAGACCTGACAGCACAGGCGGCGCTATGCGCGTGTCACGTCGGCGCGTGCGTTGCGCCAATGCGCCTGCCAGGCCTGGAACATCAGCACGTTCCACAGATGGGTGTGCCACTTGCGCTCGCCCTGCTTGAACTGCTGCCACAGCGGCGCGACCGCCTCGACGTTGAACACGCCCTCCTCGGCCAGCCGCGCCGGATCCAGCAGTTCATCGGCCCAGCCGCGCAGGTCGCCCTTCAGCCACGCGCTGACCGGGGCCCCGAAGCCGCGCTTGGGACGGTGCACCATGTCCTGCGGCACGTAGCGGCCGAGTACGCGCTTGAGCAGGTACTTGCTGACCCCGTCGCGCTGTTTCATCGCCATCGGCAGCGACCAGGCGAACTCCGCCACGCGCCAATCCAGCAGCGGCGCACGCGCCTCCAGGCTGACCGCCATACTGGTGCGATCCACCTTGCACAGCAGATCATCCGGCAGATAGGTACTGAAATCGGCCAGCATCATCGCGTCCGCCGGCGAGCCGGCGCCGTGCAGCGGATCGGCCAGGTCGTAAAAGCTGCCGGCCGCCTGCGCGCCACGCACGGCGGCAACCGGGTCGCGCCAACGCGAAATGCGGTTGCGGTAGACATCACCAATGCCACGCGCGCCGGACTCGGCCAGCAGCGCAGCCAGGCCGCCGGTGCGCGAGGCCTCGCCCTGCGTGTGCGCATGGCGGGCCATCCAACGCCGCAGCGGCGCCGGCACCTTGCCCAGCAGGCGCCAGTTGCGCATCGCCCGCTGGTAGCGGGTGTAACCGAAGAACAGTTCATCGCCGCCGTCGCCCGACAGCGCTACCGTCACGCCCTGCCGCGCCAGCTTGGCGACCAGCGCCGTGGGCACCTGCGAGGCATCGGCGAAGGGTTCGTCGAACATCGCCGGCAGGCTGGGCACCACCGCGAGCGCGTCGGCACCGCTGACATACAGCTCGGTGTGATCGCAGCCCAGGTGCTGGGCCAGCGACTTGGCCAGCGGCGCCTCGTCATGGTCCGAGCCGGTGAAGCCGATGCTGAAGCTGTGCACCGGCTGGCTCGACTGCGCCTGCATCAAGGCGGCCACCACCGAGGAATCGGTACCGCCGGAGAGGAACACGCCGACCGGCACGTCGGCCACCATGCGCAGCGCGACCGCGTCGCGCAGCACGGCATCCAGGCGCTCTTCGGCCTCGGCCTCGTTGCCGGTGAAGGGCGCGGCGAGCGCCTGCTGCATGCGCTCGCGCGCATTCCAGAACGGCTGCTGCAACTGGTCCGGGCGATGGGCGGCGGCGCCGGCGGCGACCGCCTCGGCATCCAGCCGCAGCACGCGGCCGGGCATCAGCTTGAAGCAGCGCTCGTGGATGCAGTGCGGCGCGGGGATGTAGTCCAGCCGCAGCAACAGGGTCAGCGCATCGCGGTCGACCTCGTTGTCGAAGGCCGGGTGCTGCCACAGCGCCTTGAGCTCGGAGCCGAACACCAGTGTTTCACCGGCCCAGCCGTAGTACAGCGGTTTCTTGCCGACCCGGTCGCGGGCCAGCCACAGGCAGCGCTCGGCGCGGTCCCACAGGGCGATGGCGAACATGCCGTTGCTGCGCTGCAGGGTCTCGTCGAAGCCCCACTCGGTAATCGCGGCGAGCAGCACTTCGGTATCCGAATGGCCGCGGAAGCCATGCCCCAGGGCGTCCAGCTCGGCGCGCAGTTCGGCGAAGTTGTAGACCTCGCCGTTGTAGGCCAACACGTAGCGACCATCGGCCGAGGTCATCGGCTGATGCCCCAGCGGCGACAGGTCCAGGATGCTCAGCCGGCGATGCGCCAGCGCGATGCCGGCGGAAGCATCGGCCCACACCCCGCTGTCATCCGGGCCGCGGTGCACCAATGCGTCGCCCATGCGCCGCGCCTGTTCTTCCAATGCTGCCTGCTCTCTTGCCGGAGCGGGCAGCAGCATGCCTGCCAATCCACACATGTATCAAGGGTCCTGCGCCAGCGCGAGGGCGGCGTTCAATACCGCATTGTCGCTTGGAAGCACGCACAATGCTGCCCCCGCCAGCGGCGTGTAGGTATCGGCGCCGCATACCCGCCGGATCGGCAGGTGCCCCAGCCCCGCCTCGACCAGCGCGGTGATCACGCCCTCGCCCACCCCGGCACTGTGCCGGCCCTCATCGACCACCAGCACGCGCTGGGCATCGGCGGCCTGCGCGGCGATGAAACCCGCATTGAGCGGCACCAGCCAGCGCAGGTCGACCACCCGCACCTGCCAGCCCAGCTGCTGCTCGATCGCCCGTGCCGCGCGCAGGCTCATCGGCACGCCGTTGCCATAGGTGAAGATGACCAGGTCACTGGCCTCCGGCGCGTAGACCCGGCCCTCGCCGAGCACCAGTGCCTGGTCGGCGGCCGGATACGGGAACAGCCACTGACCATCGCCGGGCGCGTGCAGGTCCTTGGTCATGTACAACGCGATCGGCTCGAGGAACACCGCGACGCGGCCATCGACGGTCGCCAGCGCCGCCAACGTGCGCAGCATCATCGCCGCATCGTCGCCGCGCGAAGGACAGCCGACCACCAGCCCGGGAATATCGCGCAGCGCGGCGATCGAGTTGTCGTTGTGGAAATGCCCGCCGAAGCCCTTCTGGTACCCCAGCCCGGCGATCCGCACCAGCATCGGGTTGCGGTACTGGTCGTTGGAGAAGAACTGCAGCGAGCAGGCCTCGCCCCGCAGCTGGTCCGCCGCATTGTGAAGATACGCCAGGTACTGGATCTCGGGGATCGGCAGCATGCCCAGGTTGGCCAGGCCCTGCGCCATGCCCAGGATCATGGTTTCATCGAGCAGGGTATTGAACACACGGCGCGGCCCGAAGGCCTTGAGCAGGCCCTTGCTGACCGTGTACACCCCGCCCTTCTGCGCGACGTCCTCGCCGAACAGCAGCGTGGACGGGTACTTGGCCATCAGATCGTGCAGTGCCTGGTTGATCTGTATCGCCAGATGGCGCGGCGGCTGTGCTTCCGGCAACTGCGCCGGACCGCCAAATGCAGCGGCGCGCGCCTCATCGCCGGCCATTCGCGTGGCTTCGGCATGCACCGCCGCCGGCGAATACGGCGCCAATGGCGCGATGACCTCGGCCAGCGCCGACAACTTCGGGCGTCGATCCGCTTCGGCGGCGGCGGCGAAACAGCGCACGCGCACGCGCTCGTACAGATCGAGCACCTGCCCTGCCGTCATCCAGCCGGACGCCATCGCGATCGCCGCCGAGCGCAGCAGCGGATCGCTGGCCTCGGCCGCGCACAGTTCCGGCAACGGCCGCCATTCGATTTCGAAATCCGTACCGGCATGGCCCATCAAACGCGTGGTGCGCAGGTGCAGGAAGGTCGGGCGCCGCGTCTGCCGGCAATGTGCCAGCGCGCGCTCCACCTGCGCATGCCCCTCGACCAGGTCCAGACCGTCAGCGAAGAAGTAATCCAGGCCCGGGCGGTGCGCGAAGCTCTGCGCGATCCAGCCATCCGGTGTCTTGACCGAAATGCCGATGCCGTTGTCCTCGCAGACGAACAGGATCGGCGCGGGAAGGCGCTGGTAGGCGGCCCACGACGCCGTGTTGAACGCGGTCTGCGCGGTGGCGTGGTTGGCCGAGGCATCGCCGAAGGAGCAGATCACCACGCTGTCGTCGGGAATCGGCAGTGTGTGGCCGATGCGCCGCCCGCTTTCGATGGCCAGCGCCGTGCCCAGCGCCTTGGGCAGGTGCGACGCGATCGTCGAGGTCTGCGGCAGCACCCACAGCGGCTTGCTGCCCCACACCTTGTGGCGCCCACCGCTGGCCGGATCGTCCCGACTGGCCGCGAACGAAAGCGCCGCATCCATCACCGGGTCCATGCCCGGCAGCTTGCGGAAGCGCTCGGCCATGAAGCCGCCGGAACGGTAGTGCAGGAACGCCGGATCGGTGTGCCGGGCCAGGCGCGCCACCAGCGCATTGCCCTCGTGGCCGGACGAACCGATCGTATAGAAGACCTTGTTCTGCACGCGCAGCACGCGCGCCATCAGGTCCAGATGGCGGCTGATCAGCTGCGACTCGAACAGGTCGGCAAAGCCCTGCGCATCCAGCGTGCTGCCGGGCAGGATGGGGCTGCCGGGTGCTGGCGTCGGCACGGGATCGCCGCGCCATTGCTGAACGAAATCGATGAAATTGGCATCGCAGATCTCGGCCCGGTTGAGGCCTTTCATGCGTGCGGGAATCGGATCGGGAACCACGGCAAACATGCATCACCCTCCGTGACGTGTTGCGGATGTGGACAACCGGATGGACCTCAGATGGACTGCGCGAACAGGGCCTGCACCTCCGGCAGCGGCGTGGGCATGGGCACGAACCGCGGCTGCTCGCGCACGCGCTGCAGCCAGCCCTGGACCGCCGGGTACGGCGACAGCGCGACGCCGCCGTCCGCCGCGACATCGGTGTAGGCGAACAACGCGATATCGGCGATACCGTAGGCCCGTCCACTGAACCATGGCGACGTGGCCAGGTGCTCTTCCATCACCGCCAGGGCCTGTGCCGAGCGCTCGCGCAGGCGCGTCAGCTCGTTGCGTCGCGGCGAGTCCAAGGGTGTCCAGCCGCTGATGAAACGTGCGACCGCGAGGCAGGGCTCGTGGCTGTACTGCTCGAAGAACATCCAGCGCAGCGTCTGCGCGCGCTCCCAACCATCGGTGGACAGATATGGCGTGCCCTCCGCCAGCCAGAACAGGATCGCGTTGGATTCGGGCAGCACGCGCCCGTCGTCGCGCTGAACCAGTGGCACCTTGGCGTTGGGATTCATCGCCAGGAAATCCGGCGTATGGGTCTGGCCGTGCGCACTGTCGACTTCGACCCAGTGGTAGCGCGTGCCCAGCTGCTCCAGCAGCATCCGCACCTTGTGGCAGTTGCCCGACACGGACATGCCGTACACCGTCAATGGAGCCCGCAACGACGTCATCGCACCCTCTTGGCCATGCATCGCGGGCGGCCTGCCCGCGATGCCGAGTCTGGCCTCACCGCATCGCCTTTGCCAAGCGCGGGTGCAGCATCACCGTTGCGTGGCGCGGCGCTGCTGCCATTGCTGGCGCGACTGGCCCCAGATCTCGATCGGCGTGCCGGCATGCGGCGGCGGCAGCTCGCCCATCCGCAGCAGCGAACTGCCCAGCTTGCGCGCGACGACCTTGGAATTCTCGTTGGCGGCATCGATGGTGTGGATGACCTCTTCCCAGCCGAGCGTGTCGAACGCCCAATCCATGCTGGCCACCGCCGCTTCGGGCGCATAGCCCCTGCCCCAGCTCTCGCGGCGGATGCTCCAGCCGACCTCGGTGCCCGGCCAGTCCAGCGGCTGCCAGGGGCCCATGCGGCCGACCCAGTCGCCACTGCTTTTTTCGATCACCGAAAACATCGAAAACCCATACAGGTGCCAACTGCCGACCAGGCAGCTGAAGCTGCGCCAGGCCTGCGACGGTGCCTGCACGCCGCCGAGGTGCTGCATCACCTCCGGATCCGAACAGAAGCGCAGGAAGGCATCG
Organism: Stenotrophomonas sp. JAG2; assembly: GCF_041080745.1. NCBI lineage: Bacteria > Pseudomonadati > Pseudomonadota > Gammaproteobacteria > Lysobacterales > Lysobacteraceae > Stenotrophomonas > Stenotrophomonas sp. JAG2. The sequence continues at coordinate 7,918 of NZ_JBEUMH010000008.1, forward strand.
AAATCCTCGGCGCGCGGTGGGCGCAGGATCAGACGGTCGGTCTCCAGCCGGAGGTCGAAAATGCTCATGGCGTCCTCTGTGAGTGCAGGTGTACGCAGATGATCCCAGAACACCGATCGGCGCGCTGCACCGCTGACCCCCACAACGCAGCACGCCGGCAGATGCCGGCGTGCGGGTGATGCATTCGAGCTGCTGGCACTTACTGCCTGTTCGCATCCAGTGCGGCGGTCTGGGTGACCAGCTGGCCGTCGATCACCGGCAGGCGATCGCTGCTCGGCTTGTTGTCCATCTTCACGGTCTTCTCGGCGCCGTCGTAGCGGTAGGTCACGTTGTAACCGGTCACCGCATTGGTGGTGCCCATCGGGATGCGGTTGCCCGGCTTGCTGGCCATGCGCATGGTGCCGGTGGTGCCGTCTTCATTGCGGTAGGTCACGTTGTAGCCGGTGACGCGGGTCGACTCGGAGGTCGCGGTTTCGGTATGGCACTGGCGCTCGGTACGGTTGACCACCCGGCCACCGACATGGCGCTTGTCGACCTGGTTGCCGATCATGCCGCCGGCGACGGCACCCGCGGCCGTGGCAGCCTTGCGGCCGTTGCCACCGCCGACCTGGTTGCCCAGCAGGCCGCCGATCACGGCACCGGCGACGGTACCGCCGACATTGCCGTCGCGCTCCGGCAGACGTTCCTGGACGACCACGTCCTGGCAGACTTCATGCGGCGTCTGCGTGCTGGACGTCTCGCGCACCGGCTCGGTGCCGATCACGGTGGCGTAGGCCTTTTCTTTCTTGGTCAGCGGATCGACCTTGACGATGTCGGCGTACTCGAGCTTGCCAGTTTTGTCTTCGATGGCCAGCTGATCAGTGCGCGCGCCATCGTCGGCGAGCGGCGTGGTGTCCAGAGTGGGCCGGGTCTGAGCAGCGGTCACCGCATCGGGCGAGGAACTGCCGCCCTTCATGAAGGCAGCGGTGGCGATCCCGCCGACCAGCAGCGCACCCGCAGCGACCAACGCAGTAGTAGTTGTACTTTTCATAACCGGCTCCTTGCGGACGATCCGCAACGTTCTTGAGTGAATTCCAGCACGGCCACCCTGAACGGAATCTCCACGGATCGTGAACATCCGGCCGCCCATTCAGGTTCGGTGAGCCTTGGGCTCGTGATAGCGTTTACAGCATCTGCCCAGGAGTGCCCCATGTCCAATCCCATACTGTTGCCGGTGCTGGAATGGGCGCGTCGGCTGCGCTACCCCACCCTGTTCAAGATCACCGCCGCCCTGTTCGCCGTGACCCTGGTGATTCCGGACCCGCTGCCGTTCGTGGATGAAATCCTGTTCGGCCTGGGCACGCTGCTGCTGGCCAACTGGAAACGACGCGGCGACAAGACACACCCGCCACTGCCGGCCAAGCGCCGCGCGTGAGGTTGATCGACAGCCACTGCCACCTGGATGCGGGCGAGTTCGATCCGGATCGCCCTGAAGTGATCGCGCGCGCCCGCGAGGCCGGGGTGCGGGCGCAGGTGGTGCCGGCGGTCACTGCCGCCAGTTGGCCCGGGCTGCGCGACGCCTGCCGGCTGGCCGACGGGCTGCACCCCGCCTACGGGCTGCACCCCATGTTCCTGGACCAGCATCGCCCCGAACACCTGGAGGAACTGCGCGCGTGGCTCGAGCGCGAGCGCCCCTGCGCGGTGGGCGAGTGCGGGCTGGATTTCTTCGTGGAGGGTCTGGATGCGGACGCCCAGCTGCACTACTTCCTGGGCCAGCTGCGGCTGGCACGCGACTTCGAGCTGCCGGTGATCGTGCATGCGCGCCGTGCGGTGGATGCGGTGATCGCGGCGATCAAGCAGATCGGCGGGCTGCGCGGCGTGGTCCACAGCTTCTCCGGCAGCCCCGAGCAGGCGCGGCAGCTGCACCAGCTGGGCTTCCTGATCGGGCTGGGCGGCCCGTTGACCTATGACCGCGCCCAGCGCCTGCACCGCCTGGTGGCCAACATGCCCCTGGAGCAGCTGCTGCTGGAAACCGACGCGCCGGACCAGCCGGATGCGGGCATCCGCGGCCAGCGCAATGAGCCGGCGCGATTGCCGGTGATCCTGGCGGCGGTGGCACGCCTGCGCGGGGAACCGGCCGAGGCGATTGCCGCGCAGACCACGGCCAATGCGCGCACCCTATTCGGGCTTCACGGTTTCTCCTGAAGCGCGCAACGGATCGAGCGGCCCCGGGCGCATGCCAAACCAGCACAGGACGCTCGCCAGCAATAGCGCTCCCGCCGACATGCCGATCGACATGTGCATGCCATGCATGAACGCATCCGGCGCGCCATCGGCGACCAGGCTCCCAAACAGGGCGACACCCAGCATGCCGCCGACCTGTCGCGCGCAGTTGAGTACGCTGGAGGCAATGCCCGCCCGCGACCGCTCGACCGATGCAAGCGTCGCGTTGGTCATGGTCGGCACCACCAAGGCGACCCCGCTTGCCGCCATCAGCATCGGTACGATCAACAGCGCGTACTGGCCCCCGATGCTCACCCGCATCAACAACAGGTAACCCGATCCCGCCAGCGCAAGGCCCATGAACATCAGCAACCTGGGACCGAGACGCGTAATCAGGCGCCCCGCCACCACATTGAGTGCGACCAGAACGAGGGTCATCGGCAGAAAGGCCAGCCCGGTCTGTTGCGGCGACAGATGCTGCTGCATCTGAAAAAACAGACTGAACACGAAGATCAGACCGTAATAGGCGAAATTCACCGCGACGCCTGCCAACGAGACGATGGAGAACGTGTGATTCCGAAACAGATTCAATGGCAGCATGGGTGAGGTGCTGCGTGCTTCAATCCAGAGGAAGGCCGCGAGGGACATGAGCGCCAACAGCGTCCCTCCGCGCACCACGCCATGCTGCCAACCCAGCTGGCCTGCCTCGATCAAGGTCATGGTGGTCGCTGCCAGCGCGACCATGGCAGCCGCCTGCCCACGCCAGTCGAGGCCACGCCGATGTCCGCCGCCGGACGGCGCCGCATGCCGGAGCGTCAGGCAGATTCCGATCAAACCCATCGGAAGATTGATCAGAAACACGCTGCGCCAGCCTGCATGCGCTACCAGCACTCCGCCCAGCACGGGACCGGCAGCCAGAGCCGCTCCCCCGAGAGCGCCCCACCACCCGACGGCACGGCTACGCGCCTGGCTGTCCGGAAATGCCTGCTGCACCATGACCAGCGAGTTGGGTACCAGCAACGCCGCGCCCATGCCATGGATCAGCCTGGCCCCGACCATCACGGGCAGGCTGCCCGCAAGCCCGCAGGCAGCCGACGCCAGAGTGAATACCACCAAGCCCGAGAGATAGAGCCGGCGCGCGCCGAAGCGGTCGCCCAGCGCCCCGCTGGTAAGCAGCAGTGCGGCGAAAGCCAGGGTGTAGGCATTGACCACCCACTGCAAGCCGGCCACATCGGTTGAAAATTCATGCTGCAGAGCATCCAGTGCGACGTTGACCACACTGATGTCCAGCAGCACCACCACGAAGCCGAGCGCGGCGGCCCAGAGCGTACCGCGCGCGGAAGCAGGAAAAGCTGCCATTTGGGGTCCCACAAGCAGAAGAGACCGTCCATGCTAGGCTTGGCGGGCACCCTCGAAAATTCCCCGAAATCACACTCCATACCTGCGAAAACGCACAGATGTTCGACTGGGAGAATCTCCGTCATTTCCTGGCGGTTGCGCGCGACGGCACCTTGTCAGGCGCGGCTCGGGCGTTGCATGTCGACCATGCAACCGTCAGCCGTCGTGTTGCGGCCCTGGAGGTCGAACTCCAGGTTGCGCTGGTCGAGCGCTTGCCACGCTCCGTCCGCCTTACCGCGATGGGCGTCCAGATTTACGAGCACGCCAAGGCCATGGACGCCTCGGCATTTGCTGTCGCGCGCGTGAGCCGGGCCAGCCAGGATGCTGTCAATGCCAGGGTGACCCTTAGTGCACCACCAGTGCTGGTGGCGCACCTGTTGGCGGAACGGGTTGCCGACTTCCGGGCAGCGCAGCCCGGCATTCAACTTTCCGTGTCGGCGCAGGCCCAGCAGGTATCACTCGCCCGCCGCGAGGCGGATGTGGCTCTGCGGCTCGTCCGCCCCAAGGAAGCCAGCAGCGTTGTGCGCAGAATCGGACGAATGCCGTTCGCGCTCTATGCCAGCCACGCGTACGTCGCCAACCGTCGGCCCGAAGACTGGGCCTTCATTGCCTATGACACGCAGTTTGCTGACATGCCCCAGCAGCAGTGGCTGCTGCAGATCGCGGGAAGCCGTACCGTGGCGTGCGAACTGAGCGACATCAGCAGTCATCGGGCAGCCGCTCTGGCCGGAGCGGGCGTGGCCGCGTTGCCGCGCTTTCTCGGTGATGCCGCGCCCGGACTGACTCCGCTGGAGCATGACGGAGCGCCGTTCTGGCGTGACATCTGGCTGGTGGTGCACCGTGACCTCCGGCGGTCACCCTCGGTACGCACGGTCATGGACTTTGTGGCGAAGGTCGTCGCGGACCGGCCCGGCCTCGGGTTGGACGCGTAGGCCGGTGCACTGCCGTGACCGCAGCGGCTCAGTCGGCCGTGACCGCCTTGGCCGGCTTCTTCATCAACATCTCCAGCGCCTTGCCCACCGCCGCGAACGCGAACGCACCGGTGATGTGGGTCGCCGCGCCCAGTCCGGCGCCGCAGTCCAGCTTCAGCGCCGCATCCGCGCCGAGGTTCGGACGGATGCCACATACGCTGCCGTCAGCCTGCGGGTATTTCACGTTCTCCAGCGAGTACACCGCCGGCACGCCGAAGTAACGCGAGGCGTTCTTGGGGAAGTTGAAGTCGCTGCGCAGCTTCTTGCGGATCAGCGCCATCATCGCGTCGTGCTCGGTGCGCGAGACATCGCGGATCCGCACCAGGGTGGGATCGGTCCGCCCACCGGCCGCGCCAACGGTCAGGATCGGCAGCTTGCGGCGGCGGCACCAGGCAATGGTTTCGACCTTGACCCGGAAGCTGTCGCAGGCGTCGATCACCAGATCAAAATCGCGGTCCAGCAGCTCGACCATGTTGGACACCGTCAGGAACGAGGCGATCGCATCGACGCTGATGTCCGGGTTGATCGCCCGGCAGCGCTCGGCCATCGCCTCGGCCTTGTTGCGGCCGTACTGGCCGGCCAGCGCCGGCAGCTGGCGGTTGGTGTTGGACACGCAGATGTCATCGGCATCGATCAAGGTCAGGTGCCCGACCGCCGTGCGCGCCAGCGCCTCGACCACCCACGAGCCCACGCCGCCCATGCCCACCACCGCCACCCGGCGGCTGGCGAGCAGATCCACGGTGCCTACTCCATACAACCGGTCGATGCCGGCAAATCGTTCGCGCAGTACGTCGTTCATGCGCCTATTTTAATGCGCACTGGCCCGGCCGGGACGCGCCGTGGACAGGACGCGTCGTACCATCGCCGCAGCCACCCTCAAGGAAGCCCTCACCATGAACGACCCCGTGACCCCGCAGCGCCGCCCGTCCGCCGCCTACCGCTACCTGTTCGTCGGCCTGCTTGGCCTGGTGATCGGCCTGATCGCCACGGTGATGGTCTCGCGCGCTATCCAGGCCCGCCAGGACCCCTTCCCGGATTCGCTCATGCACGTGATGAACCGCCAGGTGGAACTGCTGCAGGCGGCGCAGGCGCAGAACCGCTGCAGCCTGGCCGACACCGTGCCGCGCCTGCAGACCCTGCGCTCGCTGTCCAATGACCTGGACCTGGCTTTCCCCGGCCTGAAGGACAGCCAGGGCTTCCAAACGCACGCCAGCGCCCTGCGCGCCACCCTCAATGAGGCGCTGGCGGCACCGCCGACCGACTGCCCGGGCATGGCCACGCTGGTCGAGAAGATCCAGACCGACTGCAAGGCCTGCCACCAGGATTTCCGCTGATTCATCTTCCAGCCACGCTGGCGGCCCGGGATTGGCACGCTGTTCACGCAGCACAGGACACGATCTGCTCCATGCGCACCAGACGCATTCGACCACCCCTCTGGCCAGGAGATACACCATGAAGATTCAACTGATTGCCGCCGCTGCCGTTGCCACCGTCGCCCTGGCTGGCTGTGCCACCACCTCGCCGGGTTACGGCAGCAGTGGTTACAACAACGGTTACGGCAATTCCGGCGGCAACTACAACACCAACCGCTGTGCCGACTGCGGCATCGTGACCCGCATCAACCAGGTCGCTTCGGGCCGCAGCGCGCCGAGCGCGACCGGCGCAGTCCTGGGTGGCATCGTCGGCGCGGTTGCCGGCCATGAAATCTCCGACCACACCGGTGGCAGCCGCGGCAACAAGAACATCGCGGCCGCCGCAGGCGCAGTCGGTGGCGCGCTGGCCGGCAACCAGATCCAGAAGAATGTCACCAGCGACACCTTCGACATCACCGTGCGCATGGACGATGGCCGTACCGTCGTCGTGAACCAGCGCGATCTGGGCGGTATCCGCGAGAACACCTACGTCCGCGTGGTCAACGGCAAGGTGATCCTGCGCTGATCAGCGCAACGTCACTCGCAGGCAATAAAAAAGGGCCCGCGCAAGCGGGCCCTTTTCGTGTGTCAACCAGGCAGGACCCGGTCTGCGCTCAGAGCGGCTTCACCTTGTCGGCCTGCAGGCCCTTCTGACCGGTGACCACTTCGAACTCGACCGCTTGACCTTCCTTCAGGCTCTTGAAGCCCTGGGATTCGATCGCGCGGAAGTGCACGAACACATCTTCGCCGCTCTCACGGCTGATGAATCCGAAACCCTTCGCGTCGTTGAACCACTTGACGGTGCCCTTCTCAGCCATCTCAGCTACTCCCTAACTGTCTTGTTGTTGGATACACCCGTACAGGCGGCTGACAGCAAGGGGGAAGCGAGGTGCAACGATGCAGCGGATCTGGAAGATCTACCATCATCAGGCCACGATCCACGGTGACCTTGCCAAGCTCAGCGTCTGCAACTTAACCCGAGCAAAACGAAAAAGCAACTGGCCAAAACCTTCGGATGTCAACCCCATTTCAGGAACCATACTGGACAGCATGGACTATTCATTCATCTTGTACCTGCTAGCCGTCGTTCTGGTGCTGGTCGGCATCGCCGGCGTGATCCTTCCCGCCCTGCCCGGCATTCCCCTGGTGTTCGCCGGATTGCTGCTGGCGGCATGGGCGGACGATTTCGTCCATGTCGGCTGGTTGCCACTGACGGTGCTGGGCCTGCTGACGCTGCTCTCCTTCGCGGTCGACATCCTGGCCACCGTGGTCGGGGCACAGCGGGTCGGCGCCAGCCGCAAGGCGCTGTGGGGCACCTTCCTGGGCAGCATCGTCGGGGTGTTCTTCATGCCGATCGGGCTGTTCGTGGGGCCGTTGGCCGGCGCCCTGCTGGGCGAGTACTGGCATACCCGCGAGCTGGGGCGTTCGACCAAGGTGGGCCTGGCGACGTGGCTGGGCATCCTGCTGGGATTCGCCTTGAAGCTCGCACTGGTGATCGCGATGCTGGGGCTGTTCGCCTTCGCCTGGTTCTTCTGACCGCACCGCGGCAGTGCGGCTTCACGCCCTGAGCACACCATTGACCGGCATAAACCCGGTCAGATCGATGATGTCGTGCGCTGGCGGGAAATCCGGGCAGCGGCGACACTGTGCGGTTAGACCCATTCATTCTTGTCACGCGGCCCTGCTCCCATGACCATGCCCCATTCCCGTTCCGCCCTGTTCACCGCCCTGGCCCTGGCCTGCGCGGCGCTGCCTGCTGCTGCCCAGGAGGCCGCGCCCACCCCGGCCTCGCCGGAGGCCTGCGCCCTGGTGGACACTGACGCAGCGCGCCTGGCCTGCTACGACAAGCTGTTCGGGCGTACGCCCGAGGTCACCCTGGCCGCCGATGCCGCTGCCACCGCCGCCAAGCAGGAGCGCCGCGAAGAACGTCAGGCCTCCCGCAGTGCCGACGCCGACGCGCCCGCGACGCAGCGGGTCAAGCAGCGCCTCGGCGAAGTGTTCAAGAACGACGGCCATGAAGATGCGCTGGCCAATGCCGGCAAGGGCTCGCTGCTCGACAGCCGTTGGGAGCTCGCGCAGGACTCCAAGCTCGGCGCCTTCCAGCTGCGCGCCTACAAGCCGGTCTACCTGCTGCCCGCGTTCTGGACCAGCGACAAGAACCAGATGCCGCAGTCGCCCAACCCGGTCAACACGGTCAACACCTCGCAGCAGCTGGACAGCGCGGAACTCAAGTTCCAGCTCAGCTTCAAGACCAAGATCGTGGAGAACCTGTTCGGCGACAACGGCGACATCTGGGCCGGCTACACGCAGAGCTCGCGCTGGCAGGCCTACAACGCCGACAACTCGCGCCCGTTCCGCGAGACCAACTACGAGCCGGAAGTGATGATGATGTTCCGCAACGGCTACTCGATCGGCGGCTGGCGCGGACGCATGAGCGGGATCAGCGTCAACCACATGTCCAACGGCCGCGCCGATCCCCTGTCGCGCAGCTGGAACCGGGTGATCGCCACCGTCGGCCTGGACCGCGAAAACTGGGCGCTGGTGCTGCGCCCGTGGTATCGCATCCCGGAAGACCGCAAGGACGACAACAACCCGGACATCTCCGATTACATGGGCCGCGGTGATGCCACCCTGACCTGGAACAAGAACGGTCACGAGGTCTCGCTGATGGCGCGTCACTCGCTGCGCGGCGGCGACCGCTCGCACGGTGCGCTGCAGCTCGATTACGGCTTCCCGATCAGCAACCTGCTGCGCGGCCACGTGCAGATCTTCGATGGCTACGGCGAGAGCATGATCGACTACAACCACAAGGCCACGTATGTCGGCCTGGGTGTGTCGCTGCTGGAGTGGTATTGATGGCGGTGACGATCTGGCACAACCCCCGCTGCAGCAATTCACGCGGGGCGCTGGAACTCCTGCGTGAGCACGGCATCGAGCCGGTGGTGATCGAGTATCTGAAGACGCCGCCGGACCGCCCGACGCTGGCTGCGTTGATCACGCGCATGGGTATCGCTCCGCGTGAGTTGCTGCGCAGCAAGGAGCCGGCCTATGGTTCGCTCGGGCTGGACGACGCCGCGCTGTCCGATGCCGCGCTGATCGAGGCGATGGTCGCCCACCCGGAACTGATCAACCGCCCGATCGTGGAGACCCCGCGCGGGGCACGCCTGTGCCGGCCGCCGGAGACGGTGCTGGAGATCCTGCCGGCGTAAGGCCGCGCCTCAGCTGCCTCCGCAGCGGCTGGTACATCGGTTGTTATCCTCGCCACAGGTCAGCGCGGGCAGCCGGTTGCGGCAGTAGTCGCGGCTGGCCTGGCATGATTTACGCAGGTCCGGGTTGTCGATCTTGTCGCACTTCGCGTCGCGCTGGGTCGCCACCCCGGCGCCACAGCTGTCGCCGCTGCCAAATCCCGTCCGGCTGGTCATGCAACTGTCGTACTGGCGTTGGCACTGCTGCATGCACTGGTTGGCAGCGGTGACGTCGCGCAGACTGGGCGGGTTGGCGTGGAAATCGCCATCACTGCTGCAGGCGGAGAGCAGCAGGGTCAGCAGCAGCGCGGACAGCATCCTTGGCATCGTCGTACTCCGTGTCGAAAGCACCCGGTCATCGCCGCGTGCGTACATGCCCCGAATGTAGCATTCCTCGCGTGCCGGGCTAAGACCCGGGCGGCCAGCGCTGCCGCAACCGCCTCTTCCATTACGCCGGCTCCCGCACTCACACTACCCTTGCCCTTTCACCTGGATGCCAGCGGATGGCCCGACCACGACGCTCGTTCTTCGCCTACGCCTCCGCCTTGCTGGGCCTGCTCAGCCTGTTGGGCGTGGCCTGCTTCCACTTTCCGGATCTGCTGACCAGCCGCGAGTTCCGCGCGGTCTACAACGAACAGTTCGCCCGCCACCTGCTGCTGGTCGGGTTGGCCGCCGCCTTCATGCTGGGCACGATGGCGATCCTGCGCGACCGCAACAAGCGGATCGCCACGGTCGGCGTCGGCAGCGCCACCCTGGCAGTGCTGCTGGGGGGTACCAATGTCCAGTTCGATTCCATCGGGAAGACACCCTACTCGCTGGGTCTGGACTGGTTCGTGCTGTCGCTGTTCTTCTCGGCGCTGGTGTTCGTGCCGCTGGAGCGCTACCTCGGCAAACACGTGCTCTCGCCGCTACGGCCGGGCTGGCGTACCGATGTCGGCTATTTCTTCATGAGCCACGTGCTCGTGCAGTTCATCCTGATCCTGGTGACCGCCTCGACCTCGACCATTGCCGGGCTGGCCGCGTTTCCTGCGCTCAAGACGCTGATCCAATCGATGCCGGTATGGCTGCAGTTCCTGATCGCCGTATTCGTCGCGGACATGGCCCAGGCGCTGCTGCACCGCGCGTATCACAACACCCCATGGCTCTGGCGCTTCCACGCGGTGCACCACTCCAGCCGGCACATGGACTGGCTGGCCGGCTCGCGCATCCATTTCGTCGAAATCGTCATGACCCGCAGCTGCGTGCTGCTGCCACTGCTCATACTCGGATTCTCGACCCCGGCAATCAACGCCTACGTGATCCTGGTGGGTCTGCAGGCGGTGCTGGCGCATGCCAACCTGGGCATCCGTTTCGGGTGGCTGGAGTACCTGCTGGTGCTGCCGCGCTACCACCACTGGCATCACGCGCGGCAGCAGGAGTACGTCGACGTCAACTATGCCATCCACCTGCCGCTGGTGGACATGCTGATGGGCACCTTCAAACTGCCCCGCGATCAACGGCAATGGCCGCAGGAATACGGCGTCATGAAACTGGAAACCGTGCCCAAGGGCCTGCTCAACCAGCATCTGATGCCGTTCCGTGCGCGTCGCACCTTCGACGAGTACGTCGACTGACGTTACTCAGCGCCAGTCGGTGATGCCCTCGCGACGGTAGACCTCGGCGAACGCCGGGCGGGCTTTCAGGCGATCGGCGTAGGCCTTCAATGCCGGCCAGGTGTCACTCGGCGTGGGCATGTTGCGCGACCAGCGCATCAGCATCACCACCATGAAATCGACCACGCTCAACGACTCGCCCAGCACATACGGGCCGCGCGTGGACAGGTGCCCGGCCAGATGCTGCCAGGCGCCTTCCAGTCGCTCGCGCGCCCGCTGGCGGGTCGCGTCCACGTGCTCGGGGCCGGCCATTTCCTGCGGGTAGAACCACGCCCGATACGCCGGTTGCACGGTATTGGCGCACCAGAACATCCAGCGGTAGGCCTCGGCGCGCTCGGCGGTCCCCGGTGCGGGCAGCAGGGCCGCGTCGGGATGGCGGTCTGCCAGATGCAGCGCGATCGCTGCCGCTTCGGTCAATACCTGCCCGTCCAGCACCAGCGTCGGCACCAGGCCCGCGGGATTCAAGGCGAGATACGCCGCGTCCTTGTGCTCGCGCTTGTCGAAATCCAGCAGCACCAGATCGTGCTCGATCTGCAGTTCCAGCAGCAGCCAGTGCACGACCAGGGCGGCGGTACTCGGTGATCCATACAGCGTGGTGCGCATGTGCAGGGCCTCTTGAGGGAGGCGCACAGTATGCGCCCGCGCTCCGTGCCATCCCATGGGTACAGAGCACCGGCGGTGGGGACGCGTTCTGTCTCTGCCACTGCGCCGCGGACGCTCGCAGAATGCCTCCTCTGCCCCGCCGTGCGCCCAGGATCCTCCCATGCCCGATTCGTCCGCCCTGCTCGCCTTCGGTCTGATTTCGCTGGGCATGGTGCTGACGCCCGGGCCGAACATGCTCTATCTGATCTCGCGCTCGATCTGCCAGGGCCGCAGCGCCGGGCTGATCTCGCTGGGCGGTGTCGCGCTGGGTTTTCTGGTGTACCTGGCGTGCGCGGCACTGGGCATCACCGCGCTGCTGATGGCAGTGCCGCATGCCTACGACGTGCTGCGTCTCGCGGGGGCGGCGTATCTGCTGTACCTGGCCTGGCAGGCGCTGCGCCCCGGCGGACGGTCGCCGTTCCAGCTGCGCATGCTCAACCACGACAGCCCGCGCAGATTGTTCGGCATGGGCCTGTTCACTGCGCTGCTCAATCCCAAGATCGCCGTGATGTATCTCTCGCTGCTGCCGCAGTTCATCCAGCCCCACGGGCATGGCAGCGTGATGGCGCAATCGGTGGTGTTGGGCCTGGTCCAGATCGCGACCAGCGTCAGTGTCAACGCACTGATCGTATTGGCCGCCGGCAGTATCGCCACCTTCCTGGCCGGGCGCCCGCGCTGGCAGACGGTGCAGCGCGGCCTGATGGGCACGGTGCTCGGCGCGCTGGCGGTGCGCATGCTGGTGGACGCGCGCCGCTGAGGGAAAGCCCCGACCAACGGTCGGTGCCTGCCCGCGCCAGCCACGAAAAACGGCGCCCTGGGGCGCCGTTCTCGTTTCCAGCGTTGCCGCGACCGGAGGCCTCAGGCGACGACGACCGGAATCTTGCCGATGCGGGCCTGCCATTCGCGCGGGCCGGTCTGGTGCACGGACTCGCCGGTGGAATCCACCGCCACGGTCACCGGCATGTCCTGCACGGTGAACTCGTAGATCGCTTCCATGCCCAGGTCGGCGAAGCCCACCACCTTGGCGGCCTTGATCGCCTTGGAGACCAGGTACGCCGAGCCGCCGACCGCCATCAGGTAGGCCGACTTGTTGTCACGGATCGCCTCGATCGCCGCCGGGCCGCGCTCGGCCTTGCCGACCATGCCCAGCAGGCCGGTCTGTTCCAGCACCTGGCGGGTGAACTTGTCCATGCGGGTCGCGGTGGTCGGGCCGGCCGGGCCGACCACTTCGTCGCGCACCGGATCGACCGGGCCGACGTAGTAGATGAAGCGGCCCTTGAGGTCGACCGGCAGCGGCTCGCCCTTGTCCAGCATTTCCACCATGCGCTTGTGCGCGGCGTCGCGGCCGGTCAGCAGCTTGCCGTTGAGCAGCAGCGTCTGGCCCGGCTTCCAGCTGGCGACGTCCTCCGGGGTGATCGTGTCCAGATCGACACGGGTGCCCTTGGAGGCGTCATAGGTGATCTGCGGCCAGTCTTCCAGCGACGGCGGATCCAGCATCACCGGGCCGCTGCCATCCAGGGTGAAGTGCGCATGGCGGGTGGCCGCGCAGTTCGGGATCATCGCGACCGGCAGGTTGGCGGCGTGGGTCGGGAAATCCTTGACCTTGATGTCCAGCACCGTGGTCAGGCCACCCAGGCCCTGCGCGCCGATGCCCAGCGCGTTGACCTTGTCGAACAGCTCCAGGCGCAGCTCTTCGGCACGGTTGGAGGCGCCACGTGCCTTCAGTTCGTTGATGTCGATCGGCTCCATCAGCGACTCCTTGGCCAGCAGCATCGCCTTCTCGGCGGTGCCACCGATGCCGATCCCGAGCATGCCCGGCGGGCACCAGCCGGCACCCATGGTCGGCACGGTCTTGAGCACCCAGTCCACGATCGAGTCGGACGGGTTGAGCATGGCGAACTTGCTCTTGGCTTCCGAACCGCCGCCCTTGGCCGCCACGATCACCTCGACGGTGTCGCCCGGCACGACCTTGACGTTGACCACGCCCGGGGTGTTGTCCTTGGTGTTGACACGCTTGCCGGCCGGATCCGCCAGCACCGAGGCGCGCAGCTTGTTGTCCGGGTAGTTGTAGGCACGGCGCACGCCTTCGTTGGCCATGTCTTCCACGCCCATCGTGGCGTCGTCCCAGCGCACGTTCATGCCGATTTCCAGGAACACGGTGACGATGCCGGTGTCCTGGCAGATCGGCCGGTGGCCTTCGGCACACATGCGCGAGTTGATCAGGATCTGCGCCATCGCTTCCTTCGCGGCCGGCGACTCTTCGCGCTCGTAGGCAGCGTTGAGGCTCTTGATGTAATCGACCGGGTGGTAGTACGAAATGTACTGCAGCGCGTCGGCGATGGACTGGATGAGGTCTTCCTGCTTGATCGATGTCACGACTTGCTCGCTTGCTGGAGGCTGGCGGGGTTGAACCGCCGATTTTAACAAGGACCGCCCGGCGGCGTTGAGAATCGCTCGCGGCCGCGGCTTTTGGTGCACAGTGGCCGCCCAGCCTTGTCACAGCGGCCCGCCCTGCCGCGTCCTCCCGGCATGACCCCGACCGACACCTTCCAGACCCACCGCCCCCGCCTGTTCGCCCTGGCCTACCGCCTGCTGGGCAGCCGCAGCGACGCCGAGGACATCGTCCAGGACGCCTGGCTGCGCTGGCAGGGCTCCGACATCGCCGCGATCCGTGATCCGGAGGGCTGGCTGGTCACCGCGACCACCCGGCTCGGTTTGGACCGGCTGCGCGCGATGCGCAGCGCGCGCCTGGAGTACGTCGGGCCCTGGCTGCCCGAACCGCTGGAGATCGCCCTGGATCCGGACCCGCTGCAGGACCCGGCCCAGCGGCATGCGCTGGCCGACGAGGTCTCGGTGGCCTTCCTGGCGCTGCTGGAGCAGCTCAAGCCGGACGAGCGTGCCGCCTTCCTGCTCAAGGACGTGTTCGACTACGACTACCCGGATATCGCGCCCCTGCTGGAGCACTCGCCCGCCAACTGCCGGCAGCTGGTGCACCGGGCGCGCCAGCGGCTGCAGACGGGCGCCCCGCGCTTCACGGTCTCGCCCGCGCAGCACCGCGACCTGCTGGCGCGCTTCATGGACGCCTCGCAGCAGGGCGATCTGACCGCGATCCGCTCGCTGCTCGATGCCAATGCCGAGATGATCTCCGACGGCGGTGGCCGCGTGACCGCGGCGATCCGTCCCCTGCTGGGGGCCGAGCGCATCGCACAGCTGTACTGGGCGATCGCGCGCCGCAACGGGCAGCATCCGGCCCGGCTCGGCCAGGTCAACGGCGAGCCGGCGATCCTGCGTTTCGCCGGCGACCAGCTGCACTCGGTCACGATGATCACGGTCGATGCAGGGCGCATCGTGCGCGTGCTCAGCGTGCTCAATCCGGAAAAACTCACGGCCCTTGTCACAGCGCGCGACGCTGGCACGTCCTCCTGATGAAGACGGCCGCTGCGGCCGTCATGGAGTCCGTCATGTCTGCGTCCCCCCGTGTTCCCTACACCCGCCTCGCCGCCGAGGCCTTCAAGGGCCTGCTGGCCACCAGCAAGGCCGTGCACGACAGCTCGATCGATCCGGTGCTGATGGAACTGGTGTTCCTGCGTGTCTCGCAGATCAATGGCTGCGGTTACTGCATGGACATGCACGGCACCACCCTGCGCAAGGGCGGGATCGAACCGCGTAAGCTGGATACGCTGCCGGCCTGGCACGAAAGCCGCTTCTTCGATGCGCGCGAGCGCGCCGCGCTGGGCTGGGCCGAGGCGCTGACCCGGCTGAGCAGTGCGGCCCCCTCCGACGCCGCCTACGAGGCGCTGGCGCCGCACTTCGACGAGAAGGGCATCAGCGACCTGAGCATGGGCATCGCGGTGATCAATGCCTGGAACCGCCTCGGCGCCGGGCTGCTGCCGCCGCTGCCGTAAGGGTCGGGTAGTGCCGGCTTCGGTGCGTCCGCGTCTGCAATCTGCGCATGGACTGAATTCATGCATCAACCACGGCCACGGCGCGCACAATACCGCCCATGCCCGCCTCCCCCGCTGCCGGTGCACCCGGCCAGAAGAACCCCAGCCTGCGCGAGCGCGTCAATGCGATGCGCAACCTGCCCCCGTTCCTGCGCCAGGTCTGGCAGACCAGCCCCGGGCTGACCTTGGCCAGCCTGGGTCTGCGCGTGATCCGTGCATTGCTGCCGGTGGCGATGCTCTATGTCGGCAAACTGATCATCGATGCGGCAGTGCTGCTCAGCCAGCACGATGCGGGTTTCCCGCCGTTCGGCGAGGCCCTCTCCAGCGGGCTGCTGAACCCGCTGCTCGGCCTGCTCGCACTCGAGTTCGGCCTGGCGATGGCCTCGGACCTGCTCGGCCGCATGGTCAGCTACGCGGACACCTTGCTGTCGGAGCTGTTCACCAACGTCACCAGCGTGCGCCTGATGGAACACGCGGCCGAACTGGATCTGGAGGACTTCGAAGACCCCGACCTGCAGGACAAGCTGGACCGCGCACGGCGCCAGACCATGGGCCGCATGAACCTGATGAGCCAGCTGTTCGGCCAGGTGCAGGACAGCATCACCGTGGCCAGTCTCGCGGTCGGCCTGATCGTGTACGCGCCGTGGTTGATCCTGCTGCTCGCGGTCGCGCTGATCCCGGCGTTCATCGGCGAATCGCATTTCAACGCCGCCGGCTACAGCCTCAACTTCCAGTGGACGCCGGAGCGCCGTCAGCTGGAATACCTGCGCCAGATCGGGGCCAGCGTGGAGACCGCCAAGGAGGTGAAGATCTTCAACCTCCATCGGTTCCTGATCGACCGCTACAAACGGCTGGCGGAGAAGTTCTATCTCGCCAACCGTGCGCTGGCCCGCAAGCGCGCGATCTGGGGCACGCTGCTGGCCGCACTGGGGACGCTGGGCTATTACGCCGCGTATGCCTATATCGCGTGGCGCACCGTGCGCGGCGATTTCTCGATCGGCGACCTGACCTTCCTCGCCGGCAGTTTCCTGCGCCTGCGCCAACTGCTCGAAGGCCTGCTGATCGGGTTTTCGCAGGTCGCCGGGCAGGCGTTGTATCTGGACGATCTGTTCTCGTTCTTCCAGATCCAACCGGAGATCCATTCGCGCCCGGACGCGGTCGCCATTCCGCAGCCGATCACCGACGGCTTCGTGTTCGAGAACGTCGGCTTCCGTTATCCCGATGCCGAAAACTGGGCAGTGCGCCAGCTGGATTTCGAACTGCGCGCCGGCGAAGTGCTGGCCCTGGTCGGCGAGAACGGTGCCGGCAAGACCACCCTGGTCAAGCTGCTGGCCCGCCTGTACGACCCCGACGAAGGCCGCATCCTGCTCGATGGCCGCGACCTGCGCGATTACGACCTGGATGACCTGCGCGCCAACATGGGCGTGATCTTCCAGGACTTCGTGCGCTACAACCTCAGCGCCGGCGAGAACATCGGCGTCGGCCTGGTCGAGGCGATGACCGACGACGCCCGCATCCGCGATGCCGCCCGCCGCGGCATGGCCGACGAGGTCATCGCCGGCCTGCCCGGTGGCTACGACCAGCTCATCGGCCGCCGCTTCAAGATGGGCGTGGACCTGTCCGGCGGGCAGTGGCAGAAAATCGCGATCGCGCGTGCCTACATGCGCGATGCGCAGGTCATGATCCTGGACGAACCAACCGCTGCCCTGGATGCGCGTAGCGAGTTCGAGGTGTTCCAGCGGTTCAAGGAACTGTCCGACAACCGCACCGCCGTGCTGATCTCGCACCGCTTCTCCTCGGTGCGCATGGCCGACCGCATCCTGGTGCTGGCCGGCGGCCGTATCGAGGCCAGCGGCACCCACGCCGAACTGATGATCCAGGGCGGCCGCTATGCCGAACTGTTCGAGCTGCAGGCGGCCGGCTACCGCTGAAACCCCCGCCTGACGGGCCTGTCCGGCCAGTCAATGAGAATTTATCTCATTTGAGATAAACTAGACCCGACGAAACCGACCAGAACCCCACCCCCATGTCTTCCGCTTTTGGCGCCGAAACGGTGCTTGAGGTCCGTCACTGGACCGATGCCTACTTCAGCTTCACCACGACCCGCGACAGCGGCTTCCGCTTCGAGAACGGCCAGTTCGTGATGATCGGCCTGGAAACCGAAGCGCGCCCGCTGCTGCGCGCGTACTCCATCGCCAGTGCCAACTGGGAAGAGAACCTGGAGTTCTTCAGCATCAAGGTCCAGGACGGCCCGCTGACCTCGCGCCTGCAGCACATCCAGCCGGGCGACAAGGTGCTGGTCGGCAAGAAGCCCACCGGCACCCTGCTGATCAGCGACCTGCACCCGGGCAAGCACCTGTACCTGCTCGGCACCGGCACTGGCCTGGCGCCGTGGCTGTCGGTGATCAAGGATCCGGAAACCTACGAGCGTTTCGACAAGGTGATCCTCACCCACGGCGTGCGCTACGAAAAGGACCTGGCCTACCGCGACCTGTTCGAGAAGGAACTGCGCGAGCACGAATTCCTCGGCGAGATGATCGGCGACAAGCTGCTCTACTACCCGGCCGTGACCCGCGAAGCCTTCCCGAACCAGGGCCGCCTGACCTCGCTGATGGAAAGCGGCGAGATGCAGAAAACCCTCGGCCTGCCGCCGCTGGACCCGGAACACGACCGCGCCATGATCTGCGGCAGCCCGCAGATGCTGGCCGACCTGCGCACCGTGCTGGACAGCCGCGGCTTCCAGACCTCGCCGCGCATCGGCACCCCGGGTCATTACGTGTTCGAGCGCGCGTTCGTCGAAAAATAAGGTGGAGCCACGCCATGCGTGGCTGGACCCCGCCAAGGTAATTCAACACGAGCAGCCGGCCAGCGGCCGGCTCTACCCGTCGCCGCGGCCCTGGCCGGGCGACGCCGTCAACCCAGCGCGGCCTCGATATCCCCGCGCAGCGATGCCGGCGTGTCGGTCGGCGCATACCGCCCCAGCACCTGCCCCTCGCGGCCGACCAGGAACTTGCTGAAGTTCCACTTGATCCCGCGCGTCCCCAGCACCCCGGCCTTCTCGCGCTTGAGCCACTGCCATAGGGGATCGGCGCCGTCGCCGTTGACCTCGACCTTGTCCGACATCGGGAAACTGACCCCGTAGGTCAGCGAACAGAACTCCCCGATCTGCGCCGCATCGCCCGGCTCCTGGTGCCCGAACTGATCGCAGGGAAACCCGATCACCACCAGTCCCCGCGGCCCGAACTCCCGCCACAGCGCTTCCAGCCCCTCGTACTGCGGCGTGAATCCGCACTTGCTGGCCACATTGACCAGCAGCAAAACCTTGCCCTGGTACTGCGCCAAGGCCTGCGGCTGGCCGGACAGGTCCACGAACGGGAAATCGAAGGCGGTGGTCATGGCAGGGGCTCCGGTGGAAAGACCCATCTTAGCTCGCCCACCGCGTGCGGCCTGGGGATGTGAGGAGCCGGCCAGCGGCCGGCACTACCCTCCGGGCGGCACGGACCAGCCCGGCTGACATCAAGGCGCCAATGGGCTGTCCAGTGCTGGCCTGCTCTGGCCAAAACATGCCTTTCGACACAAGCCCCTCCGCAACGGCTCGGGTTACCCTCAAAGACTTGTCTGACCGGAGATTTCCCCTTGACCACCCGTCTTGCCCTCGCCGTCGCCGTGACCCTCGGCCTTGCCCTGCCCGCTTATTCCGCCACCGCCGCCACCCCGGCCGCGACCGCGACTGCCGCCCAGCAGGCCAACCCGTTCTTCGCCGACAGCCCGCTGCCGCTGCACTTCCCGCAGTTCGACAAGATCAAGGACAGCGACTTCGCTCCCGCCTTCGACGCCGGCATGGCCCAGCAGCTGAAGGAAGTCGAGGCGATCGCCAACAACAAGGCCAAGCCGACCTTCGACAACACCCTCATCGCCCTGGAAAAGAGCGGTGACACCCTGGATCGCGCCACCACCGTGTTCTTCAGCCTCGTCGGTGCCGACACCAACGACGCACGCAAGAAGCTGCAGGCCGATTACTCCGCACGCTTCGCCGCGCACAGCGACGCCATCGCGCTGAACGGCAAGCTGTTCGCCCGCATCCAGACCCTGTACGACACCCGCACCCAGCTCGGCCTCGACGCCGAAGGCGTGCGCCTGGTCGAGAAGTACTACGAGAACTACGTCCGCGCCGGCGCCAAGCTGTCCGAAGCGGACAAGACCAAGCTCAAGGAAATGAACGCCGAACTGGCCAACCTGGGCACCAAGTTCAGCCAGAACGTGCTGGCCGAAGTGAACGCTTCGGCGATCACCGTCGACGACGTCAAGGAACTGGACGGCCTCTCGCAGGAACAGATCTCCGCCGCCGCCGAAGCCGCCAAGGCCCGTGGCCAGGACGGCAAGTACGTCATCACCCTGCTCAACACCACCGGCCAGCCGCCGCTGACCAACCTGGCCAACCGTGCGCTGCGCCAGAAGATCTACGAAGCCTCGGTGACCCGCGGCAGCCGCGGCGGCGAGTACGACAACACCGCCCTGGTCTCGCGCATCATGCAGCTGCGTGCCGACAAGGCCAAGCTGATGGGCTTTGCGAACTTCGCCGCCTACAACCTCACCAACCAGACCGCCAAGACGCCCGAAGCCGTCAACGCGATGCTCGGCCAGCTGGCCCCGGCCGCGGTGGCCAACGCCAAGCGCGAAGCCGCCGATCTGCAGACGATGATCGACAAGGAACAGAAGGCCGCCGGCAAGCCGACCTTCAAGCTGGAAGCATGGGACTGGGCCTTCTACAGCGAGAAGGTGCGCCAGGCCAAGTACAACTTCGACGAATCCCAGCTCAAGCCGTACTTCGAAATGAAGAACGTGCTCGAGAACGGCGTCTTCCACGCCGCCCAGCTCGAGTTCGGCCTGACCTTCAAGCAGCGCACCGACCTGCCGGTCTACCACGAGGACGTCACCGTCTACGACGTGTTCGATGCCGACGGCAGCCAGCTGGCGATCTTCATCTTCGACCCGTATGCACGCGCCTCCAAGCGCGGCGGCGCGTGGATGAACTCGTACGTTTCGCAGTCCGAACTGACCGGCTTCAAGCCGGTGGTCGCCAACCACCTCAACATCCCCAAGCCGCCGGCCGGCAAGCCGACCCTGCTGACCTGGGATGAAGTGACAACCACCTTCCACGAATTCGGCCACGCCCTGCACGGCATGTTCTCGAACGTGAAGTACCCCTACTTCTCGGGCACCTCGGTGCCGCGCGACTTCGTCGAATTCCCCTCGCAGGTCAACGAGATGTGGGCCGATGATCCGGTCATCCTGAAGAACTACGCCAAGCACTACCAGAACGGCACGGCCATGCCGCAGGCCCTGCTCGACAAGGTCGTCGCTGCCGCCAAGTTCAACCAGGGCTTCGCCACCACCGAATACCTCGGTGCGGCCATGCTCGATCAGCGCTGGCACCAGATCGGCCCGGACCAGGTGCCGGCCGCCAAGGACGTCATGAAGTTCGAAGCCGAGGCCCTGGCCAAGGACGGCATCTTCTACGCGCCGGTCCCGCCGCGTTACAAGACCCCGTACTTCAGCCACATCATGGGCGGCTACTCGGCCGGCTACTACGCCTACATCTGGTCGGAAGTGCTGGATGCCAACACCCAGAAGTGGTTCCGCGAGAACGGTGGCCTGAGCCGCAAGAATGGCGACCACTTCCGCCAGACCCTGCTGTCCAAGGGCGGCAGCGTCGATGCGATGGAACTGTTCCGCAATTTCGCCGGGCATGAGCCGCAGATCGAGCCCCTGCTCGAGAAGCGCGGCCTGACCTCGGGTGACAGCAAGAAGTAAGCGTCCAATCCCGACGACGCGCTGTACGGAAAACGCCCGGCACTGCCGGGCGTTTTTCATGGCTCACTCACCGCGGCGCCACATACCCCCCAGGCACGCCGTTCGGCGACA
Source organism: Stenotrophomonas sp. JAG2 (assembly GCF_041080745.1). Taxonomy (NCBI): domain Bacteria; kingdom Pseudomonadati; phylum Pseudomonadota; class Gammaproteobacteria; order Lysobacterales; family Lysobacteraceae; genus Stenotrophomonas; species Stenotrophomonas sp. JAG2. Next base: position 29,309 of record NZ_JBEUMH010000008.1, read on the forward strand.
GCACCAACTGCCACAACTGCGCATGCCGGCAGCGGAAACTCGCCATCGAACCGGCCAGGTAGAACCGCCACATCCGGCGGAACCGTTCGTCATAGCGCTGCGCATCCAGCCGCGGCCACGCCGCTTCGATGTTGGTCCGCCACGCCTGCAGCGTCCGATCGTAATCCGCGCCGAAGTTGTGCCAATCCTCGAGCACGAACAGCCCCTCCAGCGCCTCGGTCACCTGTGCCGCCGAGGGCAGCATCGAGTTCGGGAAGATGTACTTCGCGATCCACGGATCGGTGCGATGCCGCGACAGATTGCTGCCGATCGAATGCAGCAGGAACAGGCCATCCGGTCGCAGGCAGCGCCGCGCCATCTCGAAGTAGCCGCGATAGTTCTTGTCGCCCACATGCTCGAACATGCCCACCGACAGGATCGCGTCGAACGATTCCTCCACGTCGTGGTAGTCCTGCAGCCGGATCTCGACCGGCAGGCCCGCGCACAACTGCCGCGCATACTCCGCCTGCTCCTGCGAAATCGTCACCCCCACCCCGGACACGCCGTAGCGCTCGGCCACGAATTTCAGTGCCTCGCCCCACCCGCAGCCGATATCGAGAATCCGTTGCCCGGGGCGCAGCCCCAGCTTGCGGCAGATGAGATCGAGCTTGGCCTCCTGGGCCGCATCCAGGTCCGTGGCCTCGCGCCAGTAACCGCAGCTGTAGACCAGCCGCTGGCCCAGCATCGCCTCGTACAGATCATTGCCCAGATCGTAATGACGCCGGCCGACCTCGAAACTGCCCGCCCCGGCCTGCAGGTTGAACACCCGCGCCTTCAGCGCATCGGCCAGGTCGCGCCAGCCGTGCACGCGCTCGTCCAGATGCGCCTGCATCAGATGGAAGAGGAAGTCGTCCAACGCGCGGGCATCCCAGTGCCCGTCCATGTAACTCTCGCCCAGGCCCAGCGAGCCCTGGGCCATGACCCGCGCGTAGAAGCGCGGGTCGTGCACCGTGATGTCCTGCGGCTGGTCACCGTCAACGGTGACCCCCGCTTCATGCAGCAACCCTGTGACCCGTCGTTGCAGCCCAGCGTCCACATCGCCTCCGTCGATCAGCCCCGGGCGAACAACCCTGCGACATCCTGACCCACGTGCGGCACCAGCACGGCGGCCGGGACGTCCACGGTCTGCGTGCCGTCCGAGTACGGCCCTACCTGGTAGGGCGGGAACACGAAGCGTATCGCAGAGATGCGCCCGTCGGAACCGGTCAGCGGCTGGAACTGGCTGAAGTTGTCCGCGCTCGGCCCGGTGCCGTCGGCGATCATCCGGCTCGCGTTGCGCAGCGATTCCTGCATCTGCGCCGGCTCCATTTCATCGCCACTCAACCGGGTCGCCACGCGCTCGCGCAGCTGATCGGCCACGTAATCGCTGATCGCCTTCCAGCCCTTGGCGTCCGCCACCAGCTTGTCGGCGGTGAGCATCTGCTGCTGCTCCGGCAGCCACACGAAACGCGCCACCAGCGGCTCGCCATGGGCGCCACCGGTGTAGCGGCTGCCATCGGCCGTCACCACCACCAGCTGCGGCGTTTCCAGGACCTTCTCGAAGGTCAGCGACAGCTCGTAGGGCATGGTCGGCTTGTCGTTGCCCAACCCGTCCAGCGCCTGCTGCAGTTCTGCCCGCGCACTGTCGGCGTAGCCACCCAGCGCCTTGGCCAGACCCGGATAACGGGCGATGTCCGGCGGGTAGGTGATCCCGACCACGGCCTGCGGCGAGGTTTCAATCACGTCGCGCAGCTCGAGCGGCGCCTCGGGCGCCACCGCGGGCGCGGCCGGCTCGGCAGCGGTGTCGGCCGGCGTCGCCGGGGCCTGTGTGTCGCCGTCGCGCTTGCAGCCTGCCACCAGCACCACGCCCATAGCCAAAGCCAACGCGCTGGCGCGCAGCGCGCGACGGTTTCCTGCGATGTTCATCCTGAAATCCCCTTGTTGTAACCCACCATCATGATCAGCCATCCCTGAAGCATGACCCGCTGCCCTCATCGGACCAGCAGGTCGTCGTACTCCTCATGCCGCTGCAGGAACGCCTCGGCGTATGCGCAGGCCGGCACGACCTTGAACTTGTTGTCGCGCGCATAGCGCAGCGCCACCTTGGTCAGTTCGCCCGCGACCCCGCGCCCGGCGATCGGCTCGGGCACCTCGGTGTGGGTGATGACCATCCGCTTGCGCTTGATCTGGTAATCCAGCAGTGCCAGATGCCCTTTGACCCGAGCCTGGAACCGGTGATTGGCCAGATCGTGCTCCACCTCGTAAGCCAGTCCGGGCGGCGTGACCGAAGCCATGAGCGGTGTCTCCTGCGGCGACTGCAGCGATAGTGCGCAGCCGGCCGCCATGATCGCGTGAAGCCTGAACAGGGGCAAGCAGCGACGCGGCGCGTCACTTGCCGCCCTAAAGCTTGCGCGACTCAAGCCGATATCGGATTCGGACAGGGCGTGAAAGCTGGCATGGCTTTTGCGAAGACCTGCCTGTACGTACCCGCTCTCCGGAGGTCCGCATGGACAACACCGCACCCGCCCCCGCCGCCCACGGCGATGCCGACAGCTCCCTGCTCGAAGGCCTGTTCCAGCTGGCCGTGAACGGCCAGACCCAGGGCTGGGAATTCGACCAGATCAACCAAGAGGTCTATGCCCGGCTGCTCAGCACCTATGGCGTGGACGGCAAGAAGGCCGCCTGACGGTGGACGTGCTCACGACCGGTAGACGTGCTCACGACCAACGGTCGTGAGCTACCCCCCCGGCGCGACGACGCATCGACCCACCGTCGGTAGGTACCGACCGTTGGTCGGTACAACCGCCCCCGGCGCCACGACGTAGGTACCGACCGTTGGTCGGTAGATCCCCGACTCACCCGCCGAGGCTGAAAGTCGGGTTGCTCAGCTCACGCAGGAAGTGGCTGAAGATGCTCGGCTGCATGGCCAGCATGAACAGCACGCCGAAGGCTGCACCGGCCAGGTGCGCGCTGTGGTTGATGCGATCGCCACCGCGGCGGTCCATCCAGATGCTGTAGCCCACGTAGAACACGGCATAGATGATCGCCGGGGCCGGAATGAACAGCACCAGGATGATCGACCACGGCTTGATCAGGATGAAGGCGAACAGCACCGCCGAGACCGCACCCGACGCCCCCAGGCTGAGGTAGTTCGGGTTCTTCTGGTTCTTCAGGTAGCTCGGCAGGATCGAGACCAGCAACGCCCCCAGGTAGAACGCCGGATAGGTCAGGTAGCTGCCGCTCAACTGCAGCATCACCTGTTCGATGAAGCCGCCGAAGAAGAACAGCGTGATCATGTTGAACGCCAGGTGCGACAGATCGGCATGGATGAAGCCATACGTGATCAGGCGGTCGTACTGACGGTTGCGGTCCACCGCGGGCGGCCACAGGATCAGGCGGTCGGCCAGCGCGCGGTTCTTGAACGCCATCCACGACACGATGACGGTGATGGCGATCAGCAGCAGGTTGACTGGGGTCATGTCAGGCTCAGGCGGTGCGGTAGTTGTCGACCATACGATAGCGCTTGGCGTACCAACCGAAGGCCAACGCCGCCAGGAACGCGAAGCCGGCGAAGAAGAACATCAGGAACGCCGCCTCGCTCAATCCCGTACTGGCGATCTGGTGGGTCACCGTATCGTTGCGCACCGCCGCGTTGGACAGCAGCACCCACAGGTTGCCAATGGTGGTGGTCAGGTTCCAGAAGCTCATCACCACGCCCTTCATCGCCTGCGGCGCCTGGCTGTAGGCGAACTCCAGGCCGGTGGCCGAGACCAGCACCTCACCGAAGGTCAGCAACGCGTAGGGCAGCATCTGCCAGAAGATCGACATGACGTTGCCGCCGTCCATCATCACCTGGATGCCGCCGACCACGATCCAGGCCAGCCCGCTGAAGGCGATACCGGCGGTCATCCGGCGCAGCGCGGTCGGCTCGAAGCCGAAGCGGCGCAGCATCGGGTACAGCACCAGGTTGTTGAACGGGATCAGGATCATCACCAGCAGCGGGTTCAGCGCCTGCATCTGCGAAGCGGTGAACCAGCTCGGCATGGCCATCTGCTGGCCCTGCAGGACCCAGGTCGAGGCCTTCTGGTCGAACAGCGAGAAGAACGGGGTGGTCAGCGCGAAGATCACCAGCACGCGCAGCACCGAGCGCACGCCCTCGACCGCCTCGGCCGGATGCACCGCGCGCGCGCGGTCCAGCTGCATCCAGGTACCACCACCGATACCGGCCAGCAGCAGGACCAGCGCGATGCACAGGCAGATCACGATGCCCAGGCTGCCGACCAGCCCCATCGAGGCCACTGCCAGCACGGCACCGAGGATCGCCAGCGTACGGCCCGGACGGCCCTTGCCCGGCACCTGCGCCGACAGCGCGGTGCGCACGACATTGCCGAACGAATGCGGGTCTTTCGGCGGCAGCGGCACCAGTACATAGCGCTTGCGGCCCATCCAGAACACGAAGGTCGCCACGAACATCAGGATGCCCGGGATGCCGAACGCCCACGCCGGGCCGAGGTTCTTCAGTGCCAGCGGAATCAGCAGCGAGGCGAACAGCGAGCCGAAGTTGATGATCCAGTAGAAGGCATCGAAGACGACCTTGGCCAGGTGCTTGTTGCTCTGGTCGAACTGGTCGCCCATGAACGAGGCGACCAGCGGCTTGATGCCACCGGCGCCCAGCGCGATCAGGCCCAGGCCGACGAAGAAGCCCTGGCGGCTGTCTTCGAAGATGGCCAGGCAGGCGTGGCCGGCGCAGTAGATCAGGCTGAACCACAGGATGGTGTGGTACTTGCCGAAGAATTTGTCGGCCAGCCAGCCGCCGAGCAGCGGGAAGAAATACACGCCGATCATGAAGCTGTGCATGATGTCCTTCGCCTCGCCGGCGCGGCCATCGGCGGTGATCTCCTGCAGCAGCAGCGAGGTGATCAGGAACTGCACCAGGATGTTGCGCATCCCGTAGAAGCTGAAGCGTTCGCAGGCCTCATTGCCGATGATGTAGGGAATCTGGCGCGGCATCTTGCCTTTGCCGGCGCTGGCGGCTGCGATATTGCTCATCCTGTGGGGCTGTCCTGCGAACACGAAAGGACCAAGATTACCGGAACGCCCTACCCCAGCGCACGCTGCACAGCTGCATGACAGCCGCTGCCGGACATGGCAGGCCGATCAGCGACCGCCGCCCGGGTGGGCACATGTCACGGATCGTCGACGGCGGAAGCGTAAACTTATCGTTATGCGCACGCACATCACCGGTGGGACCCGACGTTGGCCAGGCTGGATCCTGCTGCTGTTGATGACAGCCCCCGCCGCCCTGGCACATGCGCGCCAGGCCGAAGACGCCCTGCCTTCGCTGAAGATCGCGACGCTGGAGCTGCCGACCCTGGACGATGCGCAGTGGCAGCAACGCCGTGACCAGGTGCTGCAACTGCTCGAATCGATGCAGCCGGACGTGATCGCGGTGCAGCGTGTACAGCAGACCCAGGGCCGCAACCCGGCCTGCTGGCTGGCCAGCCGGCTGCGCTACAGCTGCGATTTCGTCACCGCCGACCCGCCCAGCCAGCCGCTGCGGCACGGCAGTGCCATGCTCACCCGTCTGCCCGTGACCGATGACGCGGTCACCCTGCTGCATCCGCCCGGGCAGTTCAGCGCGGCGGGCATGCTGCGGGTCAAGCTGCACGAAGAACTGATCAACATCTATGTCGCCCGGCTGCGGCCGGAGCCGGACGATGCACAGATCCGCCGGCACCAGACCAGCGACCTGATGACCTGGATCGGCGCGACCGCCGACGGCCTGCCCTCGCTGATCGCGGGCGATTTTTCAGCCGAGATCACCGAACTGGTGGGCAGCACGCCGGGCTTCCAGCCGGCCCGCAAGAACCCGGGCGAACGCGTGGACCCACCCTCGTTGGCCGGCGCGGCACGGGGCCACGGGCTGGATGTGCTGTTCCAGGTCAAGCACTTCGGCGGCATCCGCCAGGACAGCATCAAGCTGCCGGCCAGCGAAGGTGACCCCACGGCGATGCGCCTGGGCACGATGGCCACCCTGCGCCTGCAGACCCCGGAGAGCACCGGCGCGCCCTGAGCCGGGCGGCGTCCCAACGAAAAACGGCCAGGCATCGCTGCCTGGCCGTTCGTGTGTCAGGTGACCGTGCCGATCAGGCGATGGCTTCCTGGTAACGACGCTCGACTTCATTCCAGTCGACGACGTTGAAGAACGCGCCGATGTATTCCGGGCGACGGTTCTGGTACTTCAGGTAGTACGCGTGTTCCCACACGTCCAGCGCCAGGATCGGCGTGTTGCCGTCCATCAGCGGGCTGTCCTGGTTGGCGCTGCTTTCCACCACGACCTTCTTGTCGGGGGTGACGCTCAGCCAGGCCCAGCCGCTGCCGAAGCGGGTCAGGGCCGCCTTGGTGAAGGCTTCCTTGAACTTCTCGAGGCCGCCCAGCTGCGAATCGATGGCCTTGGCCACATCGCCCACCGGAGCGCCGCCGCCGTTGGGCGACATCACGGTCCAGAACAGGGTGTGGTTGGCGTGGCCGCCGCCGTTGTTGCGCACGACGCCCTGCAGGTTCTCCGGCAGCGACTTGGTCTTCTTGACCAGTTCTTCCACCGGCAGGTCGGCGAACTCGGTGCCTTCCAGCGCTGCGTTGACGTTGTTGATGTACGTCTGGTGATGCTTGGTGTGGTGGATTTCCATCGTCGCTGCGTCGATATGCGGCTCGAGCGCGTCGTAGGCGTAGGACAGCTTGGGGAGGGTATAGGCCATGTGGTTCTCCTGGTAGCTCACTCGCCCGGCAAAGACCGGGCGTTGCGGTGTCGATGATGGGGATGGCCAACAAGCTTACCAAGGGCCATGTAAAGGAAACTTCGTCCTGCGCGGTCGATCGCGTGTCGGGATCGTTACGCGAAAGTGACGGCACACGCAGGCGGCACGGCGTCGATCGCAGTGCAACACGCCTGTTCGGCTGGGCCTCACCGTGCAGGCCGATGATCGCAGTAGAGTAGACCCCTCGCCCATCGTCCCTGGCCCCTCATGCGCAAGCCGCTGCTGTTGTTGATCGCCATCGTGCTGCTGGTCGGTGGCCTGGCCGCCATCAAGCTGGCCCAGCGCCCGCCCGCGCCGCAGTTCGCCCCGTCGCTGACCCAGCCGGAGAGTGCGCCGGCCGCCGGTGCAGCGGCGTCATCGAAAGCGGCGCCCGAGGCGGCACGCGATCCGCTGCCCCCGTTCCTGCCCACCGAAGCGCGCGACACCATCGCGCTGATCCAGCGCGGCGGCCCATTCCCGCACCGGCAGGACGGCAGCATTTTCAGCAACCGCGAACAACGCCTGCCGCAGCGGCCGCGCGGTTACTACCACGAATACACGGTGGACACGCCCGGCGCCGGCAATCGCGGCGCGCGGCGCATCGTCACCGGCGGCACACCCCCTACTGGCTGGTTCTATACCGATGATCACTATGAAACGTTCCGCAGTTTCGACGTTCCACCTGCCGGGAGCTGGCAATGACGCATGACGGATTCGAGTTGGGCCTGCACGACATCAACAACGCCGGCATCTATGCGATCGGCAATGACGATGTCGCCCCCTTGTCGGCGGCGATGCGCGATGCCGGCCTGCGCGTGATCCAGATCGACCTGGCCGGCTGCCAGGACAAGCGCACGCTGCTGATGCGACTGGCCGCGCGCCTGGACTTCCCGACCGGCTTCGGCGGCAACTGGGATGCGCTGACCGACAACCTGCGCGACCTGGCCTGGCTGCCGGCCAACGGCTACGCGCTGTTCTTCAGTGATGCCGATGCGCTGCGCAGCGAGGCCGGCGCGGAGTTCGACACGCTGCTGGAGGTGCTCGACGAAGCCAGCCGCTACTGGAGCGACAGCAACGTGCCGTTCTGGGCCTTCGTCGCATTGCAGGATGCGGACGTGGAACTGGACGCGGACGCGGACGCCGCACCGTAACGCCCAGCATCCGGTAGAGCCACGCCTCAGCGGCTGCCGTTGTCTTCCTGCAGTTCTTTCTTGAACGGGATGTCCGGCGGCGGCCGCGCGATGGCGGGCTGGTCCTGCATGTTCGGATCACTCAGGCCGCAACCACCGCCGAACTGCAGGACGGAAATCACGCACGAGATCGACGAGCTCGTGCCGGGGATCGGGATCTCGACCGCCTTGATGCCCTTGCGGACCCATTCGGCCAGCAGCGATTCGTTGGGTGCCCAGTACTTGTCGAACGAGGTCGGGGTGTAGTCGTACGGCGGGCGCTTGAGCCAGGTACCGGACTGCGCGATGCGCTCCTTGCTCCAGCCGTCCTTGTCGCCACCGGGCGCGCCGCGCTCGGTATTGCCGGCGCCGGCCTGGCCCGGGACGCGCACACTGCCATCGGCCTTGAACAGGCTGCCGCCGTTGCCCTGGGTCGCACTCACGGCCCTGCCGTTGAGATCGGCATCCTGCGGATGGTTGGCCGCACCCCAGTCGTCCGCGCGGTTCGGCGTGGCCCAGCTGCCCGGCGCTGCTGCCGTCTGCCGGGCCGGCGCACGCGTCGCATTGGCCGCGCTGGTGCTCGACGCGCTGGCGGCAGGACTGGCGGCGGTATTGGCACGGGACGCTGCCGGGGCCGTCGCGGTAGTGCTTGCCGCGGTCGGCGAAGGGGGTTCCGGGCGTGGCGCGGCATTGGGCACCGCGCGTTCGCGCACGGCGACCTCCGGTGATCGGCCCGGCACGGTGACCTCGCGCGCGGGCAGCGTCGCCACCGTCACCGCAGGTGCGGTCACTGGCCGGATCTCGCGCTCACGCACCTGCAGTTCGCGTTGCGGGAGCGTGGCATCCACCCGCGGGCCGGGCACCCTAACGGCCGGAGCGGCTGCTTCGACCACGGTGACCTGGCGCTCCTGGACGGTGACGTCGGGTGTCCGCAGTTGCGGTTCGGCCGGGCGCAGCGTGGGTACGGTGCTGCGCGGCGTCGGTGCTTCCACGGTCACCACGGTGCGCTCGCGCACGGCGATGTCCTGCGGGTCGCGTGGCACCACACGCACTTCGGTGCGCGGCACGCTGGTCGGCGGCACCACGAAATCAGTCGTGGCCTGGGCGACCTCGGTCGCCTGCACAGGCTGCTCCACCGCGGGTGTCGACGGCGCGGGAGGCGCCGGCTGCGGTTCACTGGGCGGTGCAGGCGCGGCGACGGGCTGCGGCGCCGAGGCAGACGGCTCACGCGCGTCGGCACCGGCCGAAGCCACCGCCTGGGCGCTGTCGGTCGCTGCGGCACGGGCGGCCTCCGCGGTCGCCGGTTCGGCGGCCGGCTGGCCGCCTTCCTCCTGTTGCGGGGTGCCGCGGCCCACGAAGGCCACCTGCACGCGCCCGCTCTCGCCACCCTGCTCCGGTTCGCTCGGCGGCCGGATCAAGGCGACCCACAGCAGCAACAGGGCGAACATCAAATGCAGCAATGCGCTGATCACCGCCGAGGTCCAGCGCATCCATCGCTGGTCGCGCGGCGCCGGATCCCAGCCCTGCCAGAGCAGGCGACGCATCGCCTGGGCGAAACTCAGGGCCGGCAGGCGTCCGCCGTGTGGAACTGGCGCACGCTGGGCCAGCTCGGCCAGCACCTCGCTGGCGCGGAACGGCCGCGGCAGCGGCGACAACGCACGCAGCCACAGGCCCCACCCGTAAGGGAGGCCCGTGGTTTTTTCGAGAATGCGCTTGTCCGGCTGGCGAGCCAGCAGCCAATCGAGGATGTCGTCAGCCCGGCGCAGTGGCACGCAGTGCGATCAGGCAGCCGTGCCGCGGGGAATGTACGGCGCGTCGCCACTGTCGTGGTCGGTCGCGTCGCGCACCGCGGTGATGCCGGGCACGCGGCCCATCAGCGTCTTTTCGATGCCCTGCTTGAGCGTGACGTCGGCCATGCCGCAGCCCTGGCAGCCGCCACCGAAGCGCAGCAGCACCACGCCCTCGGCCGAGACTTCCTGCACCGCGACCTTTCCGCCATGCGAGGCCAGCTGGGGATTGACTTCGTTCTCCACCACCCAGCGCACGCGTTCGACCAGCGAGGAACCTTCCGTCGGCGCCTCGCCCTTGATCTTGGGCGCCTTGATGGTCAGCTGCTGGCTGCCGGTCGCATTGGTGACGAAATCGATCTCGGCGCCATCGACCCAGGCCACGCTGGTGGCGGCCACGTAGAGGGTGAAGCCATCGCAGTCCACCGCCCACTCATCACCGAGCAGTTCGCTCGGATCGGCGAACTCCAGGCGGGCATCGGCGCGCGGGGTGCCCGCATCGACGGCGGTCAGGCGCACGCCCATGCCGGGCACGGCCTCACGCTCGATCAGTTTGCGGAAATAGGATTGGGCAGTGTCGGATATCTGGATCATCGGGCTATTCTAGCCAATCCCTTGTTATGCGCTCATTCGGTTTATACACCCGACCGCGCATTGTTCAGTCATCCAGATGTGGAGGAACCCATGGCCGACCTGATTCCGCTGGCCCAAGCCCATTGCGTGCCGCGCAAAGGCAGCGACCACAAGCTCGGCGCCGCCCGGGTCACCGAGCTGCTGGCCCAGGTCCCGGGCTGGGAGCTGGCCGAGGCCGGCCAGGCGCTGACCCGTACCTTCCGCTTCGACAACTACCACGGCACCATGGCCTTCGTGAACGCGCTCGCCTGGGTGGCCCATCGCGAAGACCACCACCCGGACCTGGGCGTGCATTACGACCGCGCCGTGGTGCGCTTCTCCACCCATGACGTGGGTGGCCTGAGCGAGAACGACTTCATCTGCGCGGCGAAAGCCTCGGCCCTGACGGAGTAAGCCCATGAAACTGCCGTACATCGCACTGTCCAGCCTTGCCCTGGTCGCTCTGGCGGGCTGCAACAAGACGCCCGCCGAACCGGCCGCCCCGGTCGCCGCCCCCACCGAGGTCGCGGCGGTCAAGACGCCGCCACCGGAGTACCCGATCGAACTGGCCTGCCAGGGGATCGGCGGCACCAGCACCTTCAAGGTGACCATCGCGGCCGACGGCCAGCCCAGCCAGGTCCAGCTCGCCAGCGGCAGCGGCAACGCCCAGCTCGACGAGCAGGCACAGAAAGCCGTGCAGGCCTGGCAGTTCAAGGCCGCTACCCGCGCTGGGCAGACGGTCTCGACCACGATCCAGGTGCCGGTCAGCTTCAATCCGCCGCAGCCCAAGCCCGACCAGTGCTTCGCGGTCGAAGAACGGCTGCGTCGCGGCGGTTGATCGCCGCGTTGTCTTGAGGTCAGCCGCCACAAGCCTCGTGCCCCCTGATCCGCGCCCCGGTGTTGCTGCCCGGGGCGCGTTGCACTTTTACAAGGACGCGTCGGCGGATGCCTGATATTTCCAGTGAAAACGTATGGATCGCCCTGGCGGTGACCCTGGCCGCCGGCCTGGCCACCGCGCTAGGCAGCCTGATGGTGCTGTTCTCACGCCGGCCCAACCCGCGCCTGCTGGCGTTCGGGCTGGCCTTTGCCGGCGGCGCGATGGTTTTCGTCTCGCTGACCGAGATCCTCAACAAGGCGATCGACTCGTTTACCCAGGCCTATGACGCCCGGCTGGGCTTCGCCTACGGCACTGCGGCCTTCCTGGTCGGCGTGCTGCTGATCGTGGTGATCGACCACCTGATCCCGAACCCGCACGAGAGCCTGGACAAGCAGGATCCGCTGTTCCGCGACAACAACAAGGCCTACATCAAACGGGTCGGCCTGCTGACCGCCGTGGCGATCACCGCGCACAATTTCCCGGAGGGCCTGGCGACGTTCTTCGCCACGCTGGAGAGCCCGTCGGTGGGCATGCCACTGGCCTTCGCCATCGCCATCCACAACATCCCCGAGGGCATCGCGATCGCGGTGCCGGTGTACTTCGCCACGCAGAACAAGTTCTACGCGTTCGGCGCCAGCCTGCTGTCCGGCCTGGCCGAACCGATCGGCGCGGCCATCGGCTATGTCCTGTTGTCCGGGGTGCTCAACCACGCCACCTTCGGCTGGGTGTTCGGGATCATTTCGGGCGTGATGGTGTTCCTGGCCCTGGATGAGCTGCTGCCCGCGGCCAAGCGCTACGCCAAGGGCCACGAGACCGTGTACGGCCTGGTGGCCGGCATGGGCAGCCTGGCGATCAGCCTGGTGCTGTTCAAGTGGTGAGGCCGGCCCGTGTGGGCGGGAAGCGGTAGGGCATGACCGTTGGTCATGCCGGCCTGGGGTGATTGGCGTGGGCGCGTACCGACCAACGGTCGGTACCTACCCCGTCGCTGCGGCCTACGCCGACACTATTTCAACCGGTTCAACACCTCGACCAGCTCCTCGGCCAGCGGTGCATTGATCAGGTACGGCGTCTTGCCCGCGTCCAGCGCGAACTCCAGCGAGGCGGCGTGCAGGAACAGGCGCTTCAGCCCGATCTGCTCACGAAGCCGCTTGTTGACGTCCGGATCGCCGTACTTGTCGTCACCGGCCACCGGATGCCCCAGATGCTGGGCGTGGACGCGGATCTGGTGGGTGCGGCCGGTTTCGATCCGCACCTCGCAGTACGAATGCCCGCCCTTGCGCTCCAGCACCTTGAAGTGGCTGATCGACTCCTTGCCGATCGGGTTGACCTGGACATGGCGCTCGCCGCCCTGGCGCAGGCCCACGTGCAGCGGGGCGTCCACGGTCATGGTGCCATCGGGCATGCGGCCCGCCAGCAGGGTCAGGTAGCGCTTGCGGATGCCGGCGCCATGGTCTTCCCGCAGCAGCGCCTGCAGCTCGCTCAGGGCGGAGCGCTTCTTGGCCACGATCAGCAGGCCCGAGGTGTCGCGGTCCAGCCGATGGACCAGCTCCAGGGTCTTGCCCGGGCGCAGCGCGCGCAGGGTTTCGATCGCGCCGAAGCTGATGCCGCTGCCGCCGTGGCTGGCTACGCCCGACGGCTTGTTCAGCGCCAGCAGCCGATCGTCTTCGAACACGATGGCATCCTCCAGTCGTTTCATGAACGCGGCGGGGGGGCCGGCTTTGTCGCCCTCCTCGTTGAGACGGACGGGCGGAACCCGCACTTCGTCGCCGCCCTCGAGCTTGCGCTCGGCCTTGGCGCGGCCGCCGTTGACGCGGACCTGGCCACTGCGGACGAGCTTGTAGATCAGGCTGCGCGGTGCACCCTTGAGCTGGCCGAGCAGGAAGTTGTCCAGGCGTTGCCCGGCGCGGTCGGCCGGGACAGTGATGATACGTACGCTGGTCATGGCTTCAGCGGCTTTGGGGGTGGGCTCGGTAACGGTCATTGGCCTTTTATTCTGTTACACTCGGCGGGCGAGATAAGGGATTGATTTCGTTGGAAGTTGCTCTGGGCCAGAAGCCCGACTTCCCTCGATTCCGGCACAGTGCGCAGCCACCGCCCCCGGGGCGGCCATGTTAGCGGCTCACCGGCGGTCCCGGCCATCGCCGGATGTCTGACACGCATTCGCGCTGAACATGTCCCTGTGGCGCTCCAGCCTGGCTGAAAGCTGCCTCCGGCCCAGTAACACCCAAACCAAAACAAATGAAGCGCTCCCGCGGCCTGCCGTGGTGTCGTAGCGCTGGAAACCCAAACTGCCCTCCCCGCGCATGCGCGATGGGCGGTGAAGCGTGACCAGAAGCGAAACCCCATGGCGTTCCGCGCGGTAGCAGCGCGCGAGGAACGCAAGAATGAAGCGAATGCTGATCAATGCCACGCAGGCTGAAGAGCTGCGGGTAGCCATCGTGGATGGCCAGACGCTGTACGACATCGACATCGAACAGCCGTCCAAGGAACAGAAGAAGTCGAACATCTACAAAGGCCGCATCACGCGCCTTGAGCCTTCGCTGGAGGCCGCTTTCGTCGAATACGGCGGCGAGCGCCATGGCTTCCTGCCGCTGAAGGAAATCTCCCGCGATTACTTCCAGGCGGGCGTCGACCACAACAAGGCCGGCATCCGCGAGCTGCTGCGCGAGGGCCAGGAAGTCGTGGTCCAGGTGGACAAGGAAGAGCGCGGCAACAAGGGCGCTGCCCTGACCACGTTCATCTCGCTGGCCGGCCGCTACATGGTCCTGATGCCGAACTCGCCGAGCGCCGGTGGCGTCTCGCGTCGCATCGAGGGCGAAGACCGCGCCGCGCTGAAAGAAGCGCTGGACAAGCTGAACATCCCCGACGACATGGGCGTGATCATCCGCACCGCCGGCGTCGGCCGCGATGCCGAAGAGCTGCAGTGGGATCTGGACTACCTGCTGCAGGTCTGGAAGTCGATCGCCGAAGCGGCGCTGACCAAGCCGGCCTCGTTCCTGATCTACCAGGAATCGCGCCTGATCGTGCGCGCCCTGCGTGACTACCTGCGCGCCGATGTCGGCGAGATCCTGGTGGACACCGAAGAGCTGTACGAGACCGCCCAGGAATTCATGCAGCAGGTGATGCCGCAGACCCTGCGCAAGCTCAAGCATTACAAGGACGACATCCCGCTGTTCAACCGCTTCCAGATCGAATCGCAGATCGAAGGCGCGTATGAACGCAACGTCCGCCTGCCGTCCGGCGGCTCGATCGTGGTCGACCAGACCGAAGCGCTGACCGCCATCGACGTCAACTCCTCGCGCGCCACCAAGGGCAGCGACATCGAGGACACCGCTTTCCAGACCAACCTGGAAGCAGCCGACGAAGTGGCACGCCAGCTGCGCCTGCGCGACCTGGGCGGCCTGGTGGTCATCGATTTCATCGACATGGCCTCCAACAAGCACCAGCGCGAAGTCGAGAACCGCCTGCAGAACGCACTCAAGTACGACCGTGCGCGCGTGCAGCTGGGCCGCATCTCGCGCTTCGGCCTGATGGAAATGAGCCGCCAGCGCCTGCGTCCGAGCCTGGGCGAATCCAGCCAGATCGTCTGCCCGCGTTGCGACGGCCATGGCCGCATGCGCAGCGTCGAGTCGCTGTCGCTGTCCATCATCCGCGTGGCTGAAGAGCATGCGATGAAGGAGAACACCGGGCAGGTGCTGGTCCAGGCCCCGGTTGAGATCGCCAACTACCTGCTCAACGAGAAGCGCAGCGCGCTGCGTGAGATCGAGCAGCGCCATGACGCGCCGATCGTGATCGTCGCCGATGAGCAGCTGCACACCCCGCATTACGAAGTGACCCGCCTGCGCGAGAACGAGCTGGGCGAAGAAAGCGGCAAGCCGAGCTACCAGCGCGGCACCCCGCGCAAGTTGCCGGTGCACGCGCTGACCAAGGCCCAGCTGAACATCCCGGTCGCCCCGGTGGTGACCCAGGTCAAGCACAGCCAGCCGGCCCCGGTGCGTGAAGCCCCGGAACCGGAAGCCGCACCGGCCCCGGTCGCCGCCCCCGTTGCCGCCCCGGCTGCAACCGGCGTGGTGGGTTGGCTGAAGCGCATCTTCGGTGGCGAACCGGCCCCGGCCGCCACACCGCAGCCGAGCAACCGCCCGGGCCAGGACGGCAACCGCAATGGTCGCAACAAGGATCGCAACGGCAAGGACCGCAATGGCCGTCGTGATGAGCGTGGCGAACGCGGTGGCAACGGCAATGCGCAGGCGCAGGGCCGTGGCAAGGACCGTGGTGAGCGTGGCGAACGCGGCCCGAAGGGCGAGCGTCGGGACGAGCGCCGTCAGGACACCGCCGCCGCACCGGCCAATGGCAACGCCGCGCAAGTGCAGGCACCCGGCCAGGGCAAGCCGCGCAACGAGCAGCAGCCGGCCAAGCCGCGCAATGAACCGCGCAATGACCAGCAGCAGCCGAAGCTGAAGCAGAAGCAGGGCCAGAACGGCCAGGCCAAGCCGCAGCAGAACGAGGGTGAGAAGCCGGCCGTGAGCGAAAAGCCCGCGCGCCAGCCGCAGGCCGATGCACCGAAGCCGACCAGCACTGCACCGGTCGCTGCCGACGCCGCCGTGATCGCTGCAGCTGCCGTCGTGGCCACCGATGCCGCCGCGCCGGCCGCCCACGTCCAGGAAACGGCCAAGGCCGCCCCGGCCGAGGATGCACAGCTGAGCGACACCGACGCCATCGAACAGGGTGACGCGCCGGCCAATGCCGAAGACGGTACCGGTGAAGGCGCCTCGCGCCGTCGTCGTGGTCGTCGCGGTGGCCGTCGCCGTCGTCGTGGCAATGGTGAGCAGGCTGCCGGCAGCGATGGCCTGAACGGTGACGACAACGGTCTGGATGACGATGGCGACGACCAGGACGGCGATCAGGACGGCGGCACCGCCGCCCCGGCGGAGCGTCAGGTGGCCAACAACGGTCAGCCGCAGCCCGAGTTCGAGTTCGACGACGAATCCGGCAACGCGCCGGCCGCTGCGCCCGCACCGGTCCAGGCCCCGCGCCCGGCCCCCGTGGCGGCCGTCGCTGCCGCGGCGCCGGTCGCCGTGGTCAGCAGCCCGGTCGTGACCGCCGGTCACGCCGAGCCGACCCCGGCCCCGGTGGCTGCACCGGTTGCCGAGAAGGCTCCGACCCCGGTCGTTGAAAAGGCGTCTGCCCCGGCAGTCGAGCCGATCACCGAGAAGGCGCCGGCTTCCTACAACGACCCGGTGCCGTTCGTGGAGAGCCCGAAGCCGACCCCGGTTGCTGCTCAGCCGGCCGCGCCGGTGGAAGCTGCGCGTCCGGTTGAGCCGGTGGCTGCTCCGGTGGTTTCGGCCCCGGTAGCTGCTCCGGCTCCGGTCGCTGCTCCGGCGGCTCCGGCCCCGGCAGCTGCTCCCACGGCTCCGGCTCCGGCCGCTGCTCCGGTGGCTTCGACTCCGGTCGCTGCTCCGACGGCTCCGGCTCCGGTCGCTGCTCCGGCGGCTCCGGCTCCGGTTGCTGCTCCGGTGGCTCCGGCTCCGGTCGCTGCTCCGGTCGCTGCTCCGGCGGCTCCGGCTCCGGTGGCCGCTCCGGCAGCTCCGGCCGCTCCGGTCATTGAGACCGCTGCGCAGGAAGTGAAGGAGCCGACCGCCGCGCCGGTGCAGACCAGCATGCTGGATGCCGTCGACGCGACTCAGGCCCCGGCACAGTCGGCAGCCCCGCAGGCCCGTACCGAATCGGCCTCGGCCGGCCCGGTTGTGCACAACGGTCAGCTGTTCGGTTCGGCCGCCAGCGACACCCCGGCCGCCACCAACGCTGCCGAACAGGCTGCGCAGGCCGAAGCCCGCGAGGACATCCCGACCGATGCCCCGCAGGCCGACGAAGGCGACAAGGCTGACCAGGAAAAGCAGGAAAAGAACGACACGCCCTGATCCTGGGTGAGTGACGCAACAAACAGACAGCGGCCTTCGGGCCGCTGTCTGCGTTTGGGGTATTGAATGGCGCAGCAAGCGGCGTGCGTCAGACGGCGGTCATGATGGCGGCGCTGAGAGCATCCACGCATGGCGTGGATCTACCCATGCCATCGGACGCAT
Organism: Stenotrophomonas sp. JAG2; assembly: GCF_041080745.1. Classification (NCBI taxonomy): domain Bacteria; kingdom Pseudomonadati; phylum Pseudomonadota; class Gammaproteobacteria; order Lysobacterales; family Lysobacteraceae; genus Stenotrophomonas; species Stenotrophomonas sp. JAG2. The sequence goes on from NZ_JBEUMH010000008.1 coordinate 46,649, forward strand.
CAAGGATGGACCCACGCCATGCATGGATCCTGCACGGGATACATCAAGGGTAGATCCACGCCATGCGTGGATGCGGCCATTCGCGCGCTACGCCGTCACCGACGACGCAGCGCGTGCCTCAGGGCGTCGTCGCCCCGGCGTTTCCGGTGCCCGGCGCAAACTGCAGGCGGGTCCACACACCGTAATGATCCGAGGCCCAGCGACCATCGGCATACGGCTGGTCGAACAGGATCTTCGCCTCGCGGGCGAGCAACCGGTCCTGCTGGAAGAAAATGTGGTCGATGCGCGAGGGTGCTTCGTAGTAGTGCCGGTTGAGCGTACTGACCTGGGCCAGTTCGTTGTTGACGTGCACGCTGCCGTAGCTGTCGCCGTAATGATTGCGCAGCTCGCTCAGGTCACCGGCATCCACCAGCGCATTGAAGTCACCGGCCACCACCACCGGTGCGTCGCCCGCGGTCTTCGCGATGAACGCCAGCAGATCCGCGACCTGCTCGCCGCGGATACGGCTGCCTGCCGCATCCGATCGCTCGTTCAAGTGCGTGGCGTAGACATTCACCGGGCGGCCGTCCACATCGATGCGCAGATGCGCCACGGTGCGGTAGTCGTTGATCGGTGCCAGCAGGTGGTCGTTGCGCGACAACACCGGGCGACGGGTCAGCAAAGCATTGCCGTAGCGCTTGAAACGCCCCGGCGGATCGGTGGAGACGAACTGGTAGTCGTAGCCGAGCTTGCGCGCCAGCCACGCGGCCTGGTTGCGCACGTGGGGCTTCTGGATCACTTCCTGCAGCGCGATCGCGTCAGGCTTGAGTGCCTGCAGTTCGCGCAGGATCACCTGGCGGCGGGCCGGCCAGTCTTCGCGGTCGTGGTGCAGGTTGAAGGTGACCATGGTCATCTCCTGCCCTGCCCCGGTGCCCTGCGCCCACGCAGGCAGTGGCGCCAACGCCAACGCCAGCGCGGCGGCCATCAGGCCGCCCATCATCTTCGTCATCTGCCGCATTACGGTGCCTTGCGCTCTGCCCGGCGTACCGACGCCGGAATCTCGATCTCGACCTTGGCCGGCACCTGCATCACGCGCAGCTCGCCGCCCACCCATTCCGCCGGCTCCCCATTGATGGTGGTGGCGCCCGGCTCGCCGCTGTACGGCCACGGCAGCACCACGCCGCCGGCCGGCGGAATCAGCCCGGCCGACACGGTCAGGGTGAGCTGCTTGTCGTTGCGGACCAGCGCGTAGTTCAGCTGCCCGTTCGGCGTGCGCAGGCCTTGTACACCGACCCCCTTGCCTTCCAGCCAGCGCGACGGCACGCCGGCGGCCAGCACCAGGCTGTCGTCGATGTCGCGGTTGTACGCGAACATGTCCAAGGCCGAGCGCACGAAGTCCGAGGCCACCCACGCATGCGGCAGGTCGCCCAGGAAGAACGGTTTGCGCGGCGTGCGCGAGACCACTTCGGCCCACTGGTTCCAGGGCTGCGGCGCGCGGTCCTTGAAGAAGAACTCGGTCGCCTGCCAGGCGCGGTCACGCCAGCCCAGGCGTACGAAGGCGGCCACGTTGCGCCACTCGTAGGGGGTGTAGTCCTTCCACTCGCGCTTGCCATCCCGACGCGCTTCGAACTCTTTCCAGTACCGCTCGAAGGTGTTGTTCAAGTAAGGCTGGGGCAGGCGACCCTGCTCACCGGCCGGCGCCAGCGCGATGGTGGTCGAGGTTGCATCGAAATCGCCGAGCTCGGCCGAGCCCGGCAGATAGTCGATCCTGTGCTGTGCGGTCGCGGCCAGCAGCGAGGCCTGCAGGTCGTCACGGAACTGGTCGCGCGATTCGCTGATCTGCATCGCCTCCGCCTTGCCCAGCGTGCTGGCGATGATCGCCGCATCCTTGTAGCCCCGCAGCGCCCAGAAGTTGTCCCAGTACGAATGCATCGGCTTGGCCGAATAGCCCTCGTGGCTGATCGAGACCGGCATCATCCCGTAGAAGGCCGGGTTGCGGGCGCGGTTCTCCTCGGTGCGCTCGCTCAGGCGCAGCTGCTCCATGTACTGGTAGGCGCCCTGCACATGCGGCCACATCACCTCCAGGAAGGTGGTGTCGCCGGTGTAGCGCCAGTACTCGGCGATGTTGAAGATCAACTCGCCGTGGCTGTCGTTCTCCGGCACCGGGTCGCTGCCGCGCGAATCCACGCAGCACGGCACCTTGCCGTTGTCGAACTGATACGGCGCATACCAGTTCACGTACTGGCGCACCGCATCGCTGCGGCCCATGCGCAGCAGGCCTTCGGAAATCATCGCGCCATCGCGGATCCAGCTGCGCGAATACGAGCGCGTGCCCGGCTGCAGGCTGGGCCCGATGCGCGAGATCAGCATGTGCGCCAGCGAAGTGCGCAGCGTGTCGGCCAGCGGCTTGCCGGCGGCGGGAACCTGCAGCGTCACCTGGTCCAGCTTGGTCCGCCACATCGAGGCGACCTGCTGCTGCGCCTTGGCCGCGTCGAAGGCCGAGGGCATGGTCCAGTTGCCGGTCTGCGGCAGCACGATGGCCACCTCGCGGCTCTGGCCCGGCTCCAGCTTCCAGCGGTAGAGCAGTGCGCCCGAGGCCAGGCCCGTGCCGTCCTTGACCTCGGTGGTGCCCGGCAGCTTGCCGCTGGCCAGGTGGACCACGTCGAGCTTGCTGTCGAAGGCGGTGGCGAAGGCGGCATCGGGTGACTGCGCCGGGTACAGACGCGGCTTGCCGTTGACATCCACGTGGGTCGGGTCGAACGACAGATTGTCGATCCGGCTGACGCCGCCGACGGTGTTGAGGAACTGGGTCGGCGGATTCACCTGCCAGGGGCGCACGGCCAGGGCCAGCGTGTACTCGTGGGCGACCTTGTCCGGGTTGCGCAGGGTGTAGCGCCCGACCAGCTGCGCGTTGTCCGGCGTGCCCTGCACGAAGCCGGTTACCTGCAGGCCGGCCTTGTCGTGGGTCCAGCCGACGTTGGCGATCGGCAGGTAGTCGTCCTGCAGCGACTGGCTGGTGGTGACGTCGGCCCAGCTCAGCAGCTTGTTGTCGACCAGCACGAACGGCTCGACGCTGAAGCTGGATTTGGCCACTTCCAGCGCGCCGTCTTCACCGATCAAGGCCTGCTCGCGGCCGCCATCCAGGCCGAGCAGCGTCCAGTACGGCTGTTCACCGGTGAAACCGCGCGGCACCGAGCCGCGCGGCAGCTCCGCGCCGACCGAGCGGACGAAATCATTCGGGGTCGCGGCGAACTCGAGCGGTTTCAGCGTGATGTCGCGGATGCCGTAGCGCCAGCTCGGGCCGCCTTTCAGGTCGAAGCGCAGGTAGCGCGCTTCGGTATCGGGCAGGGCCAGCCAGTCACGGCCACCGCCGCCGGCGGTCACCTCGCGCACCGTGTTCCAGGCGCGACCGTCGGCCGAGGAACGCACCACGTAGCGCGTGGCCTCCAGCCCGGGCAGCCATTCGATCACCGCCCCACCGAACTCGCGCACCTTGTGCAGGTCCAGGCTGATCGTCTGCTCGGCCACGCCGCCGCTGATCCACACCGTGTCCGGCTTGCCATCGACGATGCGGTTCTGCAGCGCGGTGGCGGTATCGGCGATCACCGACGGGCTCAGCGAGGAGGTATCGGCCGGCGGCAGGCCCTGCAGCGTGAGCCGGTCGAAACAGACCGTGCCCTTGCCGCCCACCTTGCTGTAGATCGTGAACTCCATCGCAGCGCTGCGCTTGAGCGTCTTGTCCTTCTCCGGGCCCCAGGCCTTGTCGATCTGGCGCTTGCGGTACTGCACCGGCGCCCACGCCTTGGGGAACGCGTAGCCGGGCCGGTTGACCCACCACACGTTGTCGCCACTGGCGTCGATCAGCTTGAACTGCAGGTCGTTGGCGGGGGAATCACCGCGCAGCTGGAAGCCGAACTGGTAGTTCTCCGGGTACTGGATGCCCAGCTCGCGTCGGATGCCGACGTAGCCGGAGACGTTGTGGAAGTCGTAGTCCAGGCAGAGCGCGCGGCCGCCGCCACTCCCGGCGACGCTGCGCAGCGAACCGCTGACCTGGTCGGAGACGACCAGCTTCCACGGACTCATGTCGTCGAAGCTGTCCAGCACCTTGGGTGCCGGCAACACCGGCGTCGCCGGCGGTGCGGCCGAGGCCGCCAGTGACCAGACCAGACCCAGACCCACCGCGACGACGGCATGCTTCACCCTTTGACACTCCCCAGCAGCAGACCTTGGATGTAATAACGCTGCAATGCCAGGAACAGCAGCAGCACCGGAACCACCGTGACCACCGCGCCGGCCATCATCATTTCAACGTCCATGATGTGCTCGCGCGACAGCGTGGCCAGGGCCACCGGGAGAGTGTAGTGCTCCTGGTCGGTCAGCACGATCAACGGCCACATGAAATCGTTCCAGGCGGCCATGAAGGTGAAGATCGACAGCGTCACCAGCACCGGCTTGAGCATCGGCAGCACGATCTGGAAGAAGATCCGCAGCTCCCCTGCCCCGTCGATGCGGGCCGCTTCGAGCAGCTCGTCCGGGATCGAACGCGCGTACTGGCGGACCAGGAAGATGCCGAACACCGTCGCCAGCGCCGGCACGATCACGCCACCGAAGTTGTTGACCAGGCCCAGCTGCTTCATCAGCAGGAACAGCGGCAGCATCGCCACCTGCGCCGGGATCACCAGCGCGGCCAGCAGCAGCTGGAAGATGCGCTCGCGGCCGGCGAAGCGCAGCTTGGCGAAGGCATAGCCGGCCATGGTGTTGAGCAGCAGCGAGCCGAAGGTGATCGCCAGCGAGACCATCAGGCTGTTGACGAAGTTGTTGGCCATGCCGGTACGCGCGAACAACTCATGGTAGTTCGCGGTCGTCAGCGAGGACGGCAGCAGCGGCGGCGGGAAATGCGCCGCCTCGCCGGTCGGCATGAACGACACCGACAGCATCCACAGCAACGGCGCCAGGCTCAGGACCGCGAGCACCAGCAGGCCGCCATTGACCCACCAGGCATGCCAGCGCGATTGACCGATTTCACGACTCATACCAACTGCCTCTTGCGGCCGAAACGCAGCATGATGCTGGTGACGCCCAGGATGATCAGGAACAGCAGGAACGCCACCGCGGAGGCGCGGCCCAGGTTCCACCACTTGAAGCCTTCTTCAAACATGAAGTACAGCACGCTGACGGTGCTCTGCAGTGGGTCGCCACGCGTCATCACGTAAGGCTCGGCGAACAGCTGGAAGTAGCCGGACACGGTGATCACGCCGACCACCAGCAGCACCGGGCCGAGCATCGGCAGGGTGATGTGCAGGAACTGCTTCCAGCGCGAGGCGCCATCAATGCGGGCGGCCTCGTACAGGTCATGCGGGATCGCCTGCAGGCCGGCCAGGAAGATCACCATGTTGTAGCCGAAGTTCTTCCACACCGCGAACAGCATGATGGTCGGCATCGCCCAGTTCGGGTCGCCGAGCCAATCGATCGGGCTGATGCCCAGATGGCCCAGGCCGTAGTTCACCAGGCCGTAGCTGGTATGGAACAGGTAGCGCCAGATCACCGCCACCGCCACCAGGGTGGTCACCACCGGGGCGAACAGCGCGGTCCGGAACAGCGCCTTGAAGCGTGCGGCCGGAGCGTTGAGCAGGATCGCCGCGCCCAGCGACACCGCGATCGACAGCGGCACGCCGACGATCACGAAATACGTCGTGTTCCACAGCGACTTCCAGAACATCGGGGTCTGCAGCAGATCGATGTAATTGCCCAGGCCGACGAAGCGCAGGTTGTCCCCATCGGCCAATGCATACAGGTCGAAATCGGTGATGCTCAGGGCCAGCGCCGAGAACACCGGCAGGCCGAAGAACACCGCGATGACCAGGATGGCCGGACCGGCGAACATCCAGCCGGCAAGCGAACGCTGCTTCATGGTGCCACCTCCGTGGCCACTGCACTGGAGTGCTGCTTGTCGCTCACCCCGGACGATTCCTGGCGGTGCTGCTCATGCATCCAGCGGCGTTTGGCGAGGACCTTGTCCACGCGTGCGTCCAGCTCTTTCACTGCTTGATCCTGGTCCAGGCCACCACGCACCACCTGTTCGGTGGTGATCCGCATTTCCTGGGCGATCCGCTCCCACTCCAGCACCTTCGGGGTCGGCTTGACCCGCTCGAGCTGGTCGCGGAACGGCTGCGCCAGTGGATCGTTGGCCAGCGAGGGATACTCCCAGGTGCTGCGCCGCGGCGGCAGATCGCCGATGATCGAATGGAAGCGCTCCTGGATCGCCGGGCGCGACAGGAACTCGATCAGCTTCCACGAGGCTTCCTTCTGCTTCGAATTGCGGAAGATCACCAGGCTGGTCCCGCCGGCGATGCCCGCACCCGGGCCATCCGGACCCGGCAGCGCGGCCGTGCCCCACTGCCCTTCCAGCTCCTTGGGCTGCAGCTTCTTGAACTCGCGGATGTTCCAGGGGCCGGACACGTAGAACACGTTGAAGCCCCGGAAGAACTCGTCCCAGACGTTGGAGATCTGCGTCTCGGACATGCGCGGGGCCCAGCCCTGCGCGAACATGTTCTCGTAGAAGCCCAGCGTCCTGCGGAAGCCCGGGCTGCTGAAGTTGCCGCGGGTGTCCTCATCGCGCAGCAGCGGATCGGGCTGCTGCAGGGCGAAGGACAGCTGCTGTTCGAACTCGTTGATCGGCATCAGCACCGCGTAGCGGCTCGGACCCTGCATCTTCTTGATCGCCGCCATCATGTCGTTCCACTCGTCCCAGCTGCGCGGCGGGTGGTCATAGCCGGCCTTGGCCAGCAGGTCCTTGCGGTAGTACAGCAGGCGCGTATCCACGTACCACGGCACGCCGACCAGCTCGCCATGGATCACGTTGGTATCCCAGATGCCCTGGAAGTAGTCGGCCGGGTCCACCACCTTCGACTGCGCCACGTAGGGCTGCAGCGGCGTCAGGGTGTTGAGTTCGGCGAACTCGGGAATCCAGGTATTGCCCAGCTGGCACACGTCCGGCAGCCCTTCGGCGGCGAACGCGGTCAGCAGCTTTTCATGCGCGGCCGTCCACGGGATGTTCTGCACATCGACATGGATGCCGGGGTTTTCAGCCTCGAACTCGCGAACCAGACCGGTGACGACTTCAGCCTCGCGGCCCATCGCCCAGAAACGCACGGTGACCCCTTCCGGTTCTTTCCGGCAGGCACTCAACAACAGGCTGCCGACGATCAGCAGCAACAGACTCAACCCCAGCTTCGGGCGCGACGACGATGGCACTGCTTACTTCCCCTGCTGCTGGTTGCGGTTCGAATTGGAATTGTTCTTCTGTTCCTGGGCTGCTGCCGCGCGCGATTCGGCGATGCCCACCGAGCGCGCCGAAGCCGCCTTTTCATCTTTCTGCAGTTCCATCGGCTGATCCTCGCCTTCCGGCGTCAGCCAGCCACCGGTGAAGCCGGCGCGTTCCAGGCCCTTGCGGATGTGCGGATTCTTCTTCATCACATCCCAGACGAAATCATTCCGGTAGTTGGCGATCATGGTCAGGATCGGGCCCTGGTCGATGCCGATGTAATCACTGGCCACCCAGCCGCGATCCGGGACCAGGCGACCGGTCTTGATCGGGATGTCGTAGTTGAAGCTGGGATTGAACGAATCCAGGAAGCCGTAACTGGAATAGATGTAGTCGCCGTAGCGCTTGTGCATCTCCACCGCGGCCGGGATCACCTCTTCCGGGGCGAACACGATCGAGGAGATCGCGGCGGTCGGCGCGATGGTGCCGTCATCGAAGTTCTCGCGCAGGCCGGCGCCGCGCGAAGAGTAATGGCGGAACTGGCGCTGCTCGCCGCGGTATTCCTGGGTGGTGTTCTGCGGGCCATCGCTGGCGGTCAGCCCCCACACGTTCTGGCCGTAATCCTTCCAGTTCATCGGGTTGGCGATCGCGTATTCGCGCTGCGCCAGGGCGGCCGAGCGGCTGTTGAGGAAGTAGGTGCTGCCCCGCTCGCGCATGTAGGCATCCTGGATGTCGCGGAAGTCGACCCACACATGCGTGTACTGGTGGCCGAACAGCGGACCGAAGGACAGGTATTCCTGGCCCTGGTAGACGCCCCAGTCGTTGTCGTAGGTACGTGTCCAGACCGTCCAGGCGTCCGGGCTGACCGGATGGGTCGGCGAGCCGAGCGCGAGGATGTAGACCATCATCGCCTCGTTGTAGCCCATCCAGTCGTGATCGATGAAGCCGCTCTCGGGGAACCAGCCCATCGAGATCAGCGGCGCACGCTGCTGCAGCCACGGCCAGTCCACGCGCTTGTACAGCGTGTCGGCGATCTCGCGGATCTCTTTTTCGCGCGCGTCGTCACCGTCGTAATAGGACTGCGCGAACAGCACGCCCATCATCAGCAGCGCGGTATCCACGCTGGAGAGTTCCACCCAGCTGTCGTAGCGGCGGCCTTCCTGCATGTCCAGGAAGTGGTAGTAGAAGCCTTTGTAGCCGCCCTTGCCGGTGCGCTGCGGGCCCATCGGCAGGTCGCGGAAGAACTTCAGCGTCAGCAGGGTGCGGTCGATCGCCTGGTTGCGGCTGACCCAGCCGTTCTCGATGCCGATCGGATAGGCGGTCAGCGCGTAGCCCACCGAGGCGATGCTGGCGAACGGACGCGACGGGTAACGGTCCGGGCTGAGCCCGTTGACCTCGTTGGTGGTATCCCAGAAGAACTGGAAGGTGCGGCGTTCGATATCGTCGAACAGCGGCGGCAGCTCCGGCTTCATCGGCCGCGGCGGCACATCCGCCTCGACCAGGATCACGGGCGGCTTCGGCTTGGCCGGCTCCTGCTGGGCCTGCGGCTGACAGGCAGCGGCGGCGAGACTGATCGTCGCAGCGGTCAACAGGTGGCGTGCCTGCATGGGCCAACTCCTTGTGCGGTGTTCGTGACTGGGAAGCATAACGTCCAATGACCTGAAATCGTTTACAGAACGCCGCTTTAAAAAACCACGCATGCGTGGTCGAAAGCGGCGGGTCATTGCCCAGGCCGCTGCCACCCTCCGTGGCACCGGCCTGGACAATGGACTGGCCCGAGGGCCAGCCATTGCCATGAAACCGGCCCCGTCCGAGGACGGGGCCGTTGCTGCATCAGAAGCGGAAGCCGACTTCGGCCTTGACCTGACGCGGCGTACCGATGATGTCGCCGGTCTCGTTGTAGCTGGCCTGCAGCTTGCCGTTGGTCTTCACGTAGTTGTAGGTCGAGAAGTTGTCGAAGTTGAACACGTTGATGATGTCGATGCGCGCGTACAGCTCGGTCTCGCCCGGCATCTTGAACGTCTTCGTCGCCTGCAGATCGACCGAACGGTAGCCGAAGATCTTGCCACCCAGCAGGAACTTGCCATTGGCGTTGGGCACCGCGGCCTGCGGGGTCGGCAGGTTGTAGCCACTGGCCTGCGGCACCGGGTACCAGTCGTTGACGGCGGTCGGGGTGGCCAGGGTGAGCTTGCCACCGAAGGTGATGCCCCAGAAGCCCGCGTACGAACCGGTGACCACCAGGCGGTGGCGCGGCGCGCCGTTGGAGCGGATGGTCGGATAGTCTTCGATCAGGCCGCGGTCGAACGCGTACTTCTCGTTGATGTCACGGTTGTGGCGCGCGGTGGTCCAGGTGTAGGCCACCGAGGTGCCCCAGCCGCTTTCCTGGGTGAACGGCTTCTGCGCCGACAGCAGGACCTGGGTCGCACGGGTCTTGATGCCCTGCTGGCCGATGATCAGGCTGCCGAAGCCCGGCACGTTGCAGCTCCAGGCCTGGCCCAGGCCCGGCTCGGTGCCGCCGCACAGGCGCGGGTCATCGAAGAACTGGCCGGTCGGGTAACGGTTGCCCAGGGTGAAGGCGAAGCCGTCGTAGCTCAGGGTGCGGGAAATGGTCGCATCGGTCAGCCAGTCACCGACCTGGTTGCTCATACCGAAGCTGAACTGATCCGAGTACGGCACCTTGAGGTTGTTGTTCAGCAGGTCGACTTCCAGGCCGGCATTGCTGGTCGAACCGACCAGGGCCTGCAGGTTGCCGATGCCGTTGAGCAGGTTCGGGTTCCAGTCATAGCAGGCGGCCTGGCCGTCGATGCAGGTGCCGGTGCCCGGGTTGCGGAAGTAGATGGTCGGCTGCGGCAGGGCCAGCTTGGTGGTTTCCAGCTGCAGGTTGTCGAACAGATCGCGGTCATACGAACGACCGGCGCCACCGTGGAACACGTGCTGCTCGTCGGCGTTGATGTCATACGAGAAGCCCAGGCGCGGCTGCCAGGCATCCTTGAACGCCTTGCGGTTGTGGCCGTTGCTGATGTAATCGCCGATGTTCAGGCCACCCAGCGCCAGCGAATCGGCGTAGGTCTGGCCAGCGGCCGCACGCGGATCCTGCGAGTAGATCGCGTCGACCACCTGCTGCGGGGTCACGAAGTCCAGGTAGGACGGAGTCTTCTCGTAATCCCAACGCAGGCCGAGGTTCAGCTGCAGATGGTCGTTGACCTGCCAATCGTCCTGGATGAACAGGCCGATCTGCTTGGACTTCGAGCGCACTTCGCCCGACACGCCCGACACGCCGGTCACCGGCTTGACGAACTGCGCCTTGTACGGAATGGAAGACGGGAAGTCCGGATCACCCAGGCTGTAGGTGAAGGTCGGGTTGATCTGCGCGGCATCGGATGCGTACAGATCAATCTGCTTGTACTTGGCACCCATCTTGATGGTGTGGTCGCCCTGCCACTCGATGCCGTCCAGGGTCAGGTTGTCTTCGATCGACCAGCCCTTCTGGCCCTTCACCTGCGAATCCAGCGCCGATGCGCCACCGATCTTCACCACGGTGCGGTCTTCGGTGCCGTCCGGTGCGGTGTAGGTGATGCCGTTGGCCAGGGTCAGCGGGGTCGGGTTGTTGAACGAATCTTCGTGGGTGACCATCAGTTCGTTGTAGTAACGCTCGCCGCTGTGGTTCCAGCGCAGGGCGTAACGACGGTCGGTGTTGACCACTTCACGGCCGGCTTCCGGCGCGGTCTGGCCACTGAACTGCGACTGGGTTTCATCGCGGTCCTGGAAGGTCAGCTCGATGCGATCGTTGTCGGTCGGCTCGAAGTCGATCTTGCCGAAGATCAGATCCTGCTGGAACGGCTGGCTGGCCGGGCCGAGGCCTGCGGCGCCGTCGGCCGGCAGCAGGCCGGCGGCACTGGTCACCGCGCCGTCCGGCGCGATGGTGACCGGCAGGTCGAAGCGCTTGGCTTCATAGGTCACAAAGAAGTGCGCCTTGTCCTGGATGATCGGACCACCCAGTGCGAAGCCGTATTCCTTCTCGGCCGAGACCATCTTGTCCTTGCCGCCCTGGCGCTCGGCCGGGGTCTTGGCACGCATGTCTTCGTTGGTGTAACGGTAGAAGGTTTCACCCTTGAACTCGTTGGTACCGGACTTGGTGGCCGCGGTCACGGCCGCGCTCGACACCTGGCCGTACTCGGCCTTGTAGTTGCCGCTGATGACCTTGTATTCACCGATCGCCAGCTGCGGGAACGGGTTGCCGGCGCTGCCGGACTGGCCGGCGACGCCGCCGCCCTTGACATAGCTCTTCTGGCCCACGCCGTCGATGTAGACGTTGGTGCCGTCGGAGTTGGTGGCACCGCCACGCAGGGAGGTGTTGCCCTTGGCATCACGGGTGAAGATCAGGCCCGGAACCGCGTCGGCGAATTCCAGGAAGTTGCGCGACACCTGCGGGGTGGTCTGGATCTGCTGCAGGCTGACGGTCTTGCCCACTTCGGAGGTGCGCACTTCCTGCAGCAGGGTCGGCGCGATGACGTTGACCGTGTCCAGGTTGGTGGCGTTGGCGGTGCTGCCGTTGGCCGGCGCGCCGCTGAAGTTCAGGGTCGCGGTCGAGGCCACGGTGACCGTCACCTTTTGCGTCTGGCCATTGGCCACGACGTTGTAGGTGCCCGGGTCCAGACCCATCAGCGAGTAGCTGCCATCGGCACGGGTGGTGGCGCGGCGCACGCTGCCGCTGGCCACGTTGGTGGCGGTGACTTCGGTGCCGGCGGCAGCCTCGGCGACCTGGCCGCGCAGCGACGAGGTGGCCGACTGCGCCATCACGGTCGGGGCGGCGCCCAGCATCAGGCAGGTGACCAGCGCGCTGGACAACAGACTGCGTGCGGGCGCGCGGTTGCGGTGATTGGAATACGTCATGTAACTCTCCGGGTGGTGGTGGCCGTCTTTGCGGCCCCTGTCATTGTTTTTTTACAGCGTGGTTTGAATGCGTCACGACCAACGGTCGTGACCTACAGCTCGCTTCTGGGCTTGCTTGAATCACGCACGATCAGGGTCGGCACGAGCGTCTGCTTGTCGCCGGCCCCTTCTGTGTTGTTGCCATCCATCAACTGCAACAGGCGCGTCGCGGCCTTATCGCCGAGGTCGGCGATACTCACCTGCATCGTCGTCAACGACGGGTGAACGAAACGTGCCAGCGGAATGTCATCGAAACCCGCCAAGGCGACATCGGTCGGCACACGGACACCTGCCTGCGCGAACGCATACAGACACCCCAGCGCCATCATGTCGTTGGCGGCGAACACCGCATCGGGCAGCGTGCCGGCTGCCAGCAACTCCTGTCCGGCGCGATGGCCGGAAGCTTCGTCAAAGTCACCGGGCAACTCGATACCTTGGGCAGCATCGCCGAAGGCCGCCAGCGCATCGCGGAAACCGCGCAGGCGCTCACGGGCGTCGTAGTTGAGGTCCGGACCGGAAATGAAGGCGATGCGCCGATGCCCGACATCCAGCAGGTGGCGGGTCATCGTCATCGCACCGGCATGATCATCGATGCTCAGCACCGGATGATCCTGCTCGGGCAGATAGGTGTTGATCAGCACCGTGGGCAGCGACTGCGGCAGGTTGTCGGTGAGGAAGCCCGGGCTCTCGGCATACGGCGAGAGCACCAGCAACCCATCGACACGACCGCGCATGGCACGCAGGGCCGCGCCCTGCTGCTCCTGGTCACCGTGGTAACTGGAGACGAGCAGATGCTGGCGACGCTCGCGGGCCACCCCGTCGATGCCGCGCATCAGTTCGGAGAAGAATTCGCCATAGAGATCGGGCAACACCACGCCAATGGTGTTGGTCCGTCGGCTGCTCAGGCTCCGGGCCGCTGCGTGCGGGGTGTAGCGCAGTCGCGCCGCTACCTCCAGCACCAGCTTGCGCACGGGCTCGGCAACATTTTCATGGCCATTGAGTGCGCGCGAGACCGTGGCAACAGAGACACGGGCCTCACGGGCGACATCTTTGATAGTGATCGCTGCCTTGTTCACTTCGCCGCCCTCCACGGCTTAGAGATCTGGGCTTGGCGCGGAATGTAAGCGTTTTCAAACCCGGATGTAAACACTACGTTAGCCTCATGTCGTACGGCGGTAACCAAAAGCTGTCCATGGCGGCCCCTTTCGGGACTGGCCAGGACAAGGCGGGACAAGGGTTTCAGCGGTTTTTGACCGGTGTCTCGGCACGGATGGACAACGCGTGGATATCGGTCTCCATCATCGTCCCCAGGGCCGCATAGACGGCCCGATGGCGCGCCAGCGGCAGCTTTCCTTCGAAGGCCGCGCTGACCACGTGCACCTTGAAGTGCCCCCGGCCGTCACGTGCGCCCTCATGGCCGGCGTGGCGGTGGCTGTCGTCCTTGACCTCCAGCAGTTCCGGATCCAGCGCCTGCTGCAGCGCCTCGCGGATGCGCTCGACCCGGTTCATGGCAGGACCTTGCGGAACGGGCGGACCTGGACGCGCACGTAGACGCCCGCCTCTACATAGGGATCGGCGGCGGCCCAGTCCTGGGCCTGGGTCAGCGAATCGAACGCGGCGATGACCACGCTGCCGCTGAAGCCGGCCGGGCCGGGGTCTTCACTGTCGATGGCCGGGCACGGGCCGGCCAGCAGCAGCCGGCCTTCATCCTGCAGGGCCTGCAGCCGGGCCAGATGGGCCGGGCGCGACGCCAGACGGGCGGCCAGCACATCGGTGCCGTCATAGCCTTCAATCACATACCACACGGGCAACTCCGAGGTCTTGTTGAATCGAACCCGGGCATTCTAGCGGGGCTGGCTGGACACTGGCGCGGCAACCCCGTAGTCTTATGTCCATTGCACGTGGCTGGACGCAGCGCCCCGTCGGCACCCGGCTCCACCGCCAGCCGACGACCGACCCACTGCCCCAGACCAGCACACGTAGACGACCTCCCCGTAGTTCTGTCGCTGCCCATCGCGGCGCGCCTTGCTGTTTGAAGTGTGGAATCGCGCCGACCAGGCGTGTCATGGCTTGCCATCCTGCCGCCCGGCACCGTTCCGGACGCTGGCATGGTGCGGCGACCGGTCCGTTGCAATACTGACGTCTATTTGATGACTGCCGAACTCGCGCTCGACGCGAACCCGCCAACCCGAGTGCCCGCCCCACAGCAGCAGGAAATGCCGCTGGCCGTGGTGCATGGACAGCCGGTCCTGCAGATTCCGCAGGACCTGTACATCCCGCCGGACGCGCTGGAAGTCATCCTGGATGCCTTCGAGGGTCCACTGGACCTGCTGCTGTACCTGATCCGCCGGCAGAACCTCGACATCCTGGACATCCCGGTCGCCGAGATCACCCGCCAGTACGTCGAGTACATCAACGTCATGCAGGAGCTGCGCTTCGAACTGGCGGCCGAGTACCTGGTGATGGCGGCGATCCTGGCCGAAGTGAAATCGCGGATGCTGTTGCCGCGGCCGCCCAGCATCGAGGGCGAGGAAGCCGATCCGCGTGCCGAGCTGGTGCGCCGGCTGCAGGAGTACGAACGTTTCAAGCAGGCCGCCGAAGACATCGACAGCCTGCCCCGCCAGGACCGCGACACCACCGTGGTCCACGCCTTCGTCCCCGACCGCGCGGCCGTCAAGCTGCCGCCGCCGGTGGACCTGAAGGAAATGCTGATGGCGCTGCACGACGTGCTCAAGCGCGCCGAGCTGTTCACCGGCCACGCGATCAAACGCGAGGCGCTGAGCGTGCGCCAGCGGATGGGCGATGTGCTGGGTCGTCTGGAAGACGGCAGGTTCTACCGGTTTGAAACGCTGTTCACCGCCGAAGAAGGCAAGCTGGGGGTGCTGGTCACCTTCCTCGCCCTGCTCGAACTGGCCAAGGAACAGCTGCTGGACATCGTCCAGGAAGCTCCGCTGGCGCCGATCTACGTCAAGTCCCTGGCCGCCGGCAACACCAACGAACCGCTGCAATTCAACAGCGAGTTCGACGACAACGACGCCGCCAACGAATCCGACTGAGCACCCGACCCACGCATGGATCAACCGCTGATCAACCGTATTGTCGAAGGCGCCCTGCTGGCGGCCAGCGAGCCGTTGACGCTGGCGCAGCTGCAGGGCCTGTTCCCGGAAGAGGAACCGGCCCCGCCGGGCAGCATCGAACGCGCGCTGGAACTGCTGCGCGACGGCTGCCAGGACCGTGGCGTTGAACTGGTCGAGGTGGCCTCCGGCTTCCGCTTCCAGGTCACCAGCGAAGTGCATGGCTACATCACCCGGCTGTGGACCGAACGCAAGACCCGCTACACCCGTGCCACCCTGGAAACGCTGGCGCTGATCGCCTACCGCCAGCCGATCACCCGCGGCGAGATCGAGCAGGTGCGCGGCGTGGCGGTCAGCAGCAACATCATCCAGGCACTGGAAGAGCGCGAATGGATCCGCGTGATCGGCCACCGCGACGTGCCCGGCAAGCCGGCGCTGTTCGGCACCACCAAGGGCTTCCTGGATTATTTCGGGCTCAAGCGCCTGGACGAACTGCCGCCGCTGTCCGAGCTGCGCGACCTGGGTGAGCTGGAGCCGCAGCTGCCGCTGGACAACGAAGGTCAACTGGCCGGTCGCCTGGCGGCCGGCGCTGCGGCACCGGATGCCGAGCTGGACAGCGACGCGGCCAATGACGATGCCACTCCGGCGCCGGCGGAGCCGGTAGATCCTGCAGGCCCGGTGGACCCTGCAGATCCTGCAGACCCGGTGGACCCGGGCGCCGCCCGGCTGGCTGCCCGCGTGGCGCTGGCCTCGGCGCGACTGGCGGAGCAACCGGCAGAACCGGACAATAACGAGGCTTCCGCCGATGCGGACGCCTTCGACACCCCATCCCATGCGCCGTTGTCGCTTGCCGACGACGACGCGGATACGACCGCCAGCGATGGCGAACCCGATACCGCGCCGGGAGAGCGCGCGGCGCCCCAGAACGAAACCGAAAACAACGCCGTCGCGAAGACGACCGTGGCTGTTGACGAAGCCGATCCCGAACCAGAGGCCGACGCACCCGTTGCCGGCCGGAGCCAAGTAAATGAGTGACACCCCCCGCAAGCCATCGTTGAACAAGCTTTCGCTCAAGCGCGAAACCGCCTCCGAACAGCCCAAGCTCGAAGAGCGCCTGCATAAAGTGCTGGCGCAGGCCGGCCTGGGTTCGCGCCGCGCGCTGGAACAGCGCATCGCCGATGGCCTGGTCAAGGTCAACGGTGAGGTCGCGCAGACCGGCCAGTCGATCAAGAGCGGCGACAAGGTCGAGCTGGACGGCCGTGGCTTCGTCGCCACCGCGCTGACCGAGACCTCCCGCGTGCTGGCCTACAACAAGCCGGAAGGCGAAGTGACCACGCGCGAAGATCCCGAAGGTCGCCCGACCGTGTTCGAAGCGCTGCCTGCCCTCAAGGGCGCGCGCTGGATCGCGATCGGCCGCCTCGACATCAACACCACCGGCCTGCTGCTGGCGACCACCGACGGTGAGCTGGCCAACGCGATGATGCACCCCTCCTACGAGGTCGAGCGCGAGTACGTCGTGCGCGTGCGTGCACCGGAAGGCGAAGAGAAAGTGCCGGACAGCATCGTCGACCGCCTCGCCCGCGGCGTGGCGCTGGAAGACGGCCCGGCCAAGTTCGACGAGATCGAACGCATCGGCGGCACGGATTCGCACGACTGGTTCCGCGTGGTCGTCAAGGAAGGCCGCAACCGCGAAGTCCGCCGCCTGTGGGAATCGCAGGGTTGCCAGGTCAGCCGCCTGAAGCGCACCCGCTACGGCAAGGTCAGCCTGCCGCGCGAACTGCTGCGCGGCCAGTCGGTCGAGCTGCCGGCCAAGCAGGTCGAAGCCCTGCGCGCCGAACTGAAGCTGGAAGAAGGCGCGCCGTCGGCGCTGACCCTGCAGCCGGTGATCGGCCAGCGTCGTGCCGCCAAGACCACCGTGCGCGTCTCGCGCGACGGCGGCCGTGGCAACGCCTACGTCAACGGCCACAACTCGGCCGATGAAGGCCGCGAACTGCGTCGTTTCGACAACGTGCGCGAAGAGCGCGGCCGTGGCCGCGGTGGCAAGGGTGGCGGCTTCAAGGGTGGCCTGACGGTCAGCGGCGAAGCCGCTGCCAAGCAGTCGCAGCGCCCGTTCAAGGCCCGCCCTGACAAGGGCAACCGCGCGCTTCCGGAAGGCAACCCGGCCGCGTTCCGCAGCTGGTACGTGCCGGACGGTGTCAGCACCGGCCCGAGCGGCCATCGCAATGCCGGCCCGGGTGCTGCCCGTGGTCCCGGCGCGCGTGGTCCGGGTGCCGGCGCCGGTGCCGGCGGCCAGGGCCGTCCGTATGGCAAGCCGAAGGGCCCGGGTGGCGCAGGCGGCCCGGGGCGTGGCAGCTACGGCGGCGGCGCTGAAGGTCGCGGCGGCTATGCCGGCGGTGGCGAAAGCCGCGGCGGTTACGGCGGCCAGGGCCGTCCGGCCGGTCCGGGCGGCGGTGGCAACCGCGGCGCTCAGGGTGGCCAGGGTCCGTCCCGCCATCCGTACGGCCATCCGGGCAATGCCCCGAGCTTCCCGTCCGATCACGCCAACCCGGGCGCCAGCCCGTACGGCAGCGCGCGTCCGGCGGGCAACCGCGGTCCGGGCGGTCCGGGTGGCAACCGTGGCCCGGGTGGTCCCGGCGCACGTGGTCCGGGTGGCGCCAGTGCGCGCGGCCCCGGCGGTCCCGGTGGCAACCGCGGTCCGGGTGGTCCGGGCGGCAACCGTGGCCCGGGTGGCCCCGGTGCTCGTGGTCCCGGCGGCCCGGGTGGTCGTCCCGGTGGCAATCGCGGCCCGGGTGGCGGCGGTCACCGTGGTGGCGGCCCGCGCGGCGGCTGATCGCTGATACGCTGAGATCAAAAAACCCCGGCTCAGGCCGGGGTTTTTCGTTGGGTCCACGCGGGCCGCGATCAACCCGGTCGTGTAGAGCCACCTCATGGGTGGCTGCGCGTCACGGGGTGGCTCTACCTTTCAGCGTCGTTCGATGGTGAAGCGGCCCACACCCACACCCAGGTCCCAGCCCTTGCCGGTGCCCGCCAAGGCGAGCGAGATATCGCCCTTGGTCATCACCTGGGCATTGCTGGATTTGTCGGCACCCGCGTGCGCTTCGACGGAGGCATAGGAACCGATCAGGTCGTTGACCGAGTAGGCGCCGGAGAACTTGCCCTTGCCGTCGACGATCTTGGACTTGCCTACGGTGAGGCCGCCGCCCTTGGCGGTGATCTTGACCGGAATGCGCGCGCCGTTGTCGCACTGGATGGTGCCGGTACCGGAAGCGGTCTTGTACAGCACCGACCAGCCCGCCAGGTTGTAGTGCAGCTCGCAATCAATATTGCCGGCGGCCTGCGCGGCCGGGACGGCCGAGATGCCGGCCAGTGCGATCAATGCCAGGGAGAACTTTTTCATGCAGGTCCGCTCGTACGCAGTGGGAACGCGCCGAATCTAGCAGCGTGCGCGTGTGGCGCGGATGATGCGCATCGCACGCATCCTGCGTCCGTTCAGCCCGAGCGGCCCGGGTAGTGCCGGCCGCTGGCCGGCTCCAGACAATCCTGCAACGCCCATGAGCGCCGGCCGCTGGCCGGCAGTACGCACCGCCAGCAGCGTGCAGAGCCGGCCGGCGGCCGGCACGACCGCTTCAGCTGCGTTCCTGCAGGCTGAAACTGTCCGCATCCAGCATCGCCGGGAAGCGCGCACGGTGGGCGGCCAGCGCCGCGGCGGAGATGGTGGTGGTGACCACCTGCTCGCGTTCGCGCACTTCCACCTGCGGCTGGCCGAGGAAATCGATCACGGCGCTGTCGCCGGCGTAGTGCAGGTCATTGCCGTCGACACCGATCCGATTGACCGCCGCCACATAGCAGAGGTTCTCGATCGCGCGCGCGCGCAGCAGCGTCTTCCACGCATAGGCGCGTGCCGACGGCCAGTTGGCGACGAAAATCTGCAGATCGAAATCCAGCTGGTCGGCGCGCTCCACGTTGTAGCGGTTGCGGCAGAACACCGGGAAACGCAGGTCGTAACAGACCTGCGGATTGATCCGCCACCCCTTCCACTCCACGCTCAGGCGCTCGCTGCCGGCGGCATAGCGCTCGTGCTCGCCACCGTAACGGAACAGGTGGCGCTTGTCGTAATACCGCAGCTCGCCATCCGGGGTGGCCCATAGCAAGCGGTTGTAGACGCCCTCGCCCACCCGCAGCTGCACGCTGCCGGTGACCGCCGCGCCCAGGCGCACGGCCTGCTCGCGGATCCAGGCCACGGTCGGGCCGTCCATGCCCTCGGCCTTGTCGATGGCGTCGTTGGAGAAGCCACTGGTGAAGGTCTCCGGCAGGATCACCAGATCGGTCTGCCCGGCCAGCGGCGCCAGCAGCGCGCCGTAATGCGCGCGGTTGCCGGCCGGGTCGTGCCAGCGGGTATCGCCCTGGACCAGGGAAATGCGCAGGTCCTGAAGATCGGTCGCGGTGCGCATCACAGGGCCCGCAGTCGTTCGATCGCCGCGTCCATCGTGGCGTCGTTCTTGGCGAAGCACAGGCGGACCAGACGCTGGCCCGCGGGCGCGGTCTCATAGAACGGAGACAGCGGGATCGCCGCCACGCCCTTCTCGATCGTCAGCCATTTCACGAACTCGTGGTCGGGCAGATCGCTGATGGCCGAGTAGTCCACCAGCTGGAAGTAACCGCCGGGCACCGGCAGAGGCTTCAGGCGCGTGGTCAGCAGCTGCTCGCGGAAGCGGTCGCGCTTGGCCTGGTAGAACGCGCCCAGTTCAAGGTGGTGTTCGGGCTCGTCACGGATCATCGCGGCGAAACCATACTGCGCCGGGCCGAAGCTGGTGAAGGTGTTGTACTGGTGCACCTTGCGGAACTCGGCGGTCATCGCCGGCGGCGCGATCGCGTAGCCGATCTTCCAGCCGGTGCAGTGGTAGGTCTTGCCGAAGCTGGAAATCACGAACGCGCGCTCGCGCAGCTCCGGATGGCGCAGCGAGGATTCGTGGCGGCGGCCGTCATAGATGATGTGCTCGTACACCTCATCGGAAATCAGGTAGATGTCGGTGCCGCGCAGCACATCGGCCAGCGCCTGCATGTCGTCGGCGGTCAGCATCGCGCCGGACGGGTTGTGCGGCGTGTTGACCATCAACAGCCGGGTGCGCGGGGTGATCGCGGCACGCACGCGATCCCAGTCGACCGCGAAGGTCTGCGGGTCCAGCGGCACGTGCACGGCACGCGCACCGGCCAGGTCGATCGCCGGCTCGTAGCAGTCGTAGGCCGGATCGAGCACGATCACCTCCTCGCCCGGGCGGACCACGGCGTGGATGGCGTTGAAGATCGCCTCGGTGGCGCCACTGGTGACGGTGATCTCGGTGTCCGGATTCACCTGCGCGCCGTACAGATCCAGCGACTTCTGCGCGATGGCCAGGCGCAGCGGCGCCACGCCGGTCATCGGCGGGTACTGGTTGAGCCCGCCCTGCATCGCGGCGATGGTTTCATCGATCAGCCGCTGCGGTGCGGAGAAATCCGGAAACCCCTGTCCCAGGTTGACCGCGCTGTGTTCGGCGGCGAGCTGGGACATCACGGTGAAGATGGTGGTGCCCACCTTGGGCAGCTTGGTTTGCGGTTGCATCGGCAGGCAGGATCGAGGGGGTGGATGACGAAGTGTACGAAATCCCCCGATGCGAGGTTGCCGGCCAGCGGCCGGCACTACGTCGCCTGTCCCCGATACAATGAACACTCCTCCCGGTGTGAAGCCTGAGCCCTTTGAACGCCCCTCCGTTGCTGGCCGCGCATGGCCTTGGCTTCAGTCGCAACGACGAACCCGTCTTCGGCCCGCTGGACCTGCACGTCGATGCCGGTGAAGCCCTGCTGGTGCAGGGCGACAACGGTGCCGGCAAGACCACCCTGCTGCGGGTGCTGGCCGGCCTGCTGCGTGCCGAGAGCGGGCACGTCGAGATCGATGGCAAGCGCGCCGGGCACAAGGAACGGGCGAACTACGTGGCCTACCTGAGCCACCTGCCCGCGTTGAAGCCGGACCTGGACACGCTGGAGAACCTGCATTTCCTGTGTGGCCTGCACGGTCGCCGCGCCCGCCAGATGCCCGGCAATGCGCTGGCGATCGTCGGCCTGGCCGGGTATGAGGACACGCTGGTGCGGCAGCTGTCGGCCGGCCAGAAGCGCCGCTTGGCACTGGCCCGCATCTGGCTCTCGCCCGCGCCGCTGTGGCTGCTCGACGAGCCCTACGCCAATCTCGACCTGGAGGGCATCAACCTGGTGAACCGCATGATTTCCGCGCACCTGCGCAGCGGCGGCGCTGCGCTTGTCACCACCCACGGTGCCTATGCCGCCCCGCCGGTGCGCACGCGCCTGCTGACCCTGGGCGTGGCGGCATGATCGCGCCGGGTACCGAACCGGGTCTGTGGCAGACCGCACGGGCGCTGGTCGCCCGCGACATGCGCCTGCTCTGGCGGCGCCGTGGCGATGCCCTGCAGCCGCTGCTGTTCGCGCTGCTGGTGGTGGTGCTGTTCGCGCTGGCGCTGGGCCGCGATCCGGAGGCGATGGCGCGCGTGGCCGCGGCGGTGATGTGGCTGGCGGTGCTGCTGGCCGGCCAGCTGGCGATGGATTCGCTGTTCCGCAGCGATGCCGAAGACGGCTCGCTGGAGCAATGGTTGCTGGCCCCGGTGCCGCTGGCCTGGCTGGTGCTGGTGCGGGTGCTGGTGCACTGGGTCACCACCGCCCTGCCGCTGATCGTGATGTCGCCGCTGCTGGCGGAAATGCTGCATCTGCCGCATGACCAGTTGCCGATGTTGCTGGCATCGTTGCTGCTGGGCACCCCGTTGCTGAGCCTGATCGGCGGGGTGGTCGCCGCGCTGACGGTCGGCATCCGGCGCTCTGGTATTCTCGTGGCGCTGCTGGCGCTGCCGCTTTACGTGCCGGTGCTGGTGTTCGGCGCAGGCAGCGTGGCGGCGGTCGCCCGCGGGCAGGACCCGATCGGCGCGCTGCTGATGCTGGGCGCCGGGCTGGTGGTCGCGCTGGTGCTGGCCCCGCTGGCCACGGCCGCCGCGATCCGCATCTCGCTGAGTTGAGCGGTATGGCGTACTGTCGGTGGCGTGAGCTGCGTTGTGAGCGTCACCTGCATCCGCGTCACCCGTTGCCGAGCCACTCCACGTCCGTTCCATCGTCGCCCTTCGTTGGATAGCCACTGCCGCATGCACCCGATCGTCCGCTGGTTCCACCAACTCGGTTCGCCGCCTACCTTCGACCGCTTTGCCGCGCGCTGGTCGCGTGTGTTCTACCTGGCGGCGGTGCCGGTGCTGCTGGTCGGCATCTGGCAGGCGCTGGCGGTGGTGCCGGCCGATTCCAAGCAGCTGGACAGCTTCCGCATCCTCTACATCCACGTGCCCAGCGCGTGGATGAGCCTGTTCGTGTTCGCACTGATGGCGCTGTACGCGGCAATCGCGCTGATCTGGCGGATCAAGACCTGCGAAATCCTGGCGATGGCCTGCGCCCCGCTCGGCGCCGGCTTCACCCTGATCACCCTGCTTACCGGCAGCATCTGGGGCAAGCCGACCTGGGGCACCTGGTGGGACTGGGACCCGCGCATGACCACCGAGCTGATCCTGCTGCTCCTGTACCTGGGTGTGATCGGCCTGTATTACGCCATCGAGGACCGCCGCAGCGCCGCGCGCGCGGCCGGCCTGCTGTCCATCGTCGGGGTGAGCCTGCTGCCGGTGATCCGCTATTCGGTGGAATGGTGGGGCAGCCTGCACCAAGGCCAGACCATCCGCCTGTTCGGCGACTCCACCCTGGATGCCAGCATGGCGCTGCCCCTGTGGCTGATGGTGATCGGTACCAAGCTGTGGTTCGCCGGCTCGCTGCTGGCCAAGGCCCGCGCCGACAACCTGCTGCGCGAGGCGGGCAAGGCCTGGGTCGCCGCAGGGACCCGCGCGCCCCTGGAGGACAGCCGCGCATGACCCACCTTCCCTATGTGATCGCCGCCTATGCGGTGTTCGTGCTGGTGCTGGGCAGTGATGCCATCGGCTCCTGGCTGCGGCTGCGCTGGGCACGCCGCCTGGCTGCACGCCGCCAGCAGCGCCAACAGGCCCGCGCGGCGGCGGGCAGCACGCCGCCAGTGGCGCCGGAGCTGACCCGATGAATCCGGTCCGGCGTCGCCGCCTGCTCTGGGTGATGCTGCTGGTGCTCGCCTCCGGCCTGGCGACCGCGCTGGTGGCGATGGCCCTGCAGCGCAATATCGCCTACCTCTACACCCCTTCCGAAGTGCTGCGCGGCGATGCCGGCGATCACGCCCGGTTCCGCCTCGGCGGCATGGTGGTCAAAGGGTCACTGCAGCGCGCGCCCGGTTCGCTGGATGCGCACTTCGTGGTCACCGATGGTGACGCCACGCTGCCGGTGATCACCTCCCGGATCCTGCCGGACCTGTTCGCCGAGGGCACCGCCGTGGTCGCCACCGGACGCCTGCAGGACGGTCGATTCGTCGCCGAGGAAGTGCTGGCCAAGCACGACGAGACCTACATGCCCAAGGAAGTGGCCGACAAGATGGGCCAGGCACATACCAAACACGATGTGCCCGTGCCGGCACCGGAGACGTACTGAGTGCTGCCGGAACTGGGGCAGATCCTGCTGGTCACCGCTCTGCTGATGGCACTGCTGCAGACGGTGCTGCCGCTGTGGGGTGCCCATCGCGACCGCGCCACGTGGATGGCGGTGGCACGTCCGGCCGCCTATGCCCAGCTGGCGTTGCTGCTGGGCGCGTTCGGCGTGTTGACGGTGGCCTTCGTGACTCAGGATTTCTCGGTGCGCTATGTCGCGGAGAATTCGAACTCGCTGCTGCCACTGGCGTACCGCTATTCCGCGGTCTGGGGCGCGCACGAAGGCTCGCTGCTGTTGTGGGCGCTGGTGCTGGCGATATGGTGCGGCGCGGTGGCACGGTGGTCCAAGCGCCTGCCCGCCGTCGTCTCCGCGCGCGTGCTCGGCGTGCTCGGCATCATCAGCATCGGCTTCCTCGCCTTCCTGATCTTCACCTCCAATCCGTTCGCGCGGCTGATCCCGGCGCCGCTGGAAGGGCGCGACCTCAACCCGCTGCTGCAGGATCCCGGGCTGATCATCCATCCGCCGATGCTGTACATCGGGTACGTGGGCTTTGCGGTGCCGTTCGCATTCGCGATCGCCGCCCTGCTGGAAGGCCGCGTGGATGCGCGCTGGCTGCGCTGGACGCGACCATGGACCAACGTGGCCTGGGGCTTCCTGACCATCGGCATCGCGCTGGGCAGCTGGTGGGCGTATTACGAACTGGGCTGGGGCGGCTGGTGGTTCTGGGATCCGGTCGAGAACGCCAGCTTCATGCCGTGGCTGGCCGGCGCCGCGCTGATCCACTCGCAGGCCGTCACTGAAAAGCGCGGCAGCTTCGCCAGCTGGACGCTGCTGCTGGCGATCGCCGCATTCGCGCTGTCACTGCTCGGCACCTTCCTGGTGCGCTCGGGCGTGCTGACCAGCGTGCATTCGTTTGCCGCCGATCCCTCGCGCGGCACCTTCATCCTGATCTTCCTGGCCCTGGTCATCGGTGGCGCGCTGCTGCTGTATGCGCTGCGGGCCGGCGCGCTGACCAGCGAGGATCCGCGCCGCGGCTTCCTGCCGACCTCGCGCGAAACCCTGCTGCTGGCCAACAACCTGCTGCTCGCCGCGGCCTGCGGCATGGTCCTGCTCGGCACGCTGTATCCGTTGCTGGCCGACGCGCTCGGGCTGGGCAAGGTCTCGGTCGGGCCGCCCTACTTCGGCACGTTGTTCGTGGTGCTGATGGCGCCGCTGGTGGCGCTGCTGCCGTTCGGGCCACTGGTCAACTGGCAGCGCGACCAGGCCTCGCGCCGCGTGGCGATGCTCGCGCCGTGGGCCGGGCTGGCCCTGCTGCTCGGCGTGATCGCCTACTTCATGGCGCCCCAGGGGGCGCTGAAGACCGCCGCTGGCGTCACCGGGGCGGCCTGGGTCGCGTTCGGTACCGGGCGCTTCGTCTGGACCCGCCTGCGCGGCAACGGCAGGTTCACCGCCGAGATGGTCGGCATGCTGCTCGCCCATGGTGGCGTGGCCGTGTTCCTGGCCGGTGCGTTGCTGGTCGAAGCCTTGAACGTGCAGCGCGAAGTCGCGCTCGCACCGGGACAGTCGCTGGTGGTAGGCACGTATGAAGTGCGCTTCGAAGGCGTGGACCATCAACAGGGCCCGAACTACGTCGCCGATCGCGGCCACCTGCGCGTGCTCCAGCACGACCGTGAACTGGCCCTGCTGCATCCGGAAAAACGCCTGTACGCCAGTGGCGGACAGGTGATGACCGAGGCCGGCATCCACGCCCGCCTCAACGGCGATGTTTACGTGGCACTCGGCGAGTCGCTGGGCAACAATGCATGGGCCGTGCGCGTGCACATCAAACCATTCGTCCGCTGGATCTGGCTGGGCGCGCTGCTGATGGCACTGGGTGGCTTCGTCACCGCCGCCGATCGTCGTTTCCGTCGTCCCTAGGAGTCCCCCGTGTCCGATCCCCGCCCTGCCTCCCGTCCGCTGCCGCCCGTGGCCATCGTCATCGGGGTGCTGTTCTTCTTCGGGCTGCTGGGGCTGATGATCTACGGGGTGATGAAATCCGGCGCGCCGGACCGCGACGTGCTGCCCTCGGCGCTGATCGGCAAGGCCGCACCGGCCTTCGAGCTGCCGGTGCTGCACGATCCGCACATCAAGGTCAGCAGTACTGAACTGCGCGGCGCGCCCTATGTGCTCAATGTGTGGGGCAGCTGGTGCGCGGCCTGCCGCGACGAACACCCGATCCTGACCAGGTTCGCCGAAACCAAGCGCGTGCGCGTGATCGGCTACAACTGGAAGGACGAGCCGGCCGATGCGCTGCGCTGGCTGGAACAGCTGGGCAATCCGTTCGTGCTGGTGCTGAGCGACATCGAAGGCCGCACCGCGATCGACTGGGGCGTCACCGCCGCGCCGGAGACCTTCCTGGTCGACGCCAGTGGCGTGGTGCGCTGGAAGTACAGCGGCGCGCTCAGCCAGCGCGTCATCGATACCCAGCTGATTCCGGAACTGGAAAAGGTGGAGCGTGCCCATGCCAATGCCCAGCCGCAGCTGCCGGCCTCGCCGTAACCGGATGATCCGCCGGGTCGGCGTGGCGCTGATCGCGCTGGCGCTGGCGCTGGCATTGGCCTCGCCGGTCATGGCGCAGGCCGTCTCCGATCCGACCCCGTTGCAGTACCGCGATGCCGCCGAGGAAGCCCGCTTCCATGCGCTGGCCGCCGAGCTGCGCTGCGTGCAATGCCAGAACCAGTCGCTGGCCGACTCCAATGCACAGATCGCGCACGACCTGCGCCGTGAAGTGCTGGTACTGATGCAGCAGGGCAACAGCGATGCACAGATCAAGCAGTTCCTGGTCGACCGCTATGGCGAGTTCGTGCTGTACCGGCCGCCGATGGAGGCCCGCAACGCACTGCTCTGGTTCGGCCCGCCGGTGGCGCTGCTGATCGGCGCGGGCGTGCTGATCTGGGTGGTGCGCCGCCGCAGCCGCGGGATCCAACCGATGGACAAGAGCGAGGAACGCTGGTGAGCCTTTGGATGGCCCTGAGTGCCGCCGTGTTCGCGGCCACCCTGGCTGCACTCGTACTGCGGCCGCTGCGTGCAGGCGGTTCGCACCGCCCCTTCGTGATCGCCATGCTGGCGCTGGGGTTGGCCGGTGGCGCGCTGTACCTGCTGGTCGGCACGCCGGATGCGGCCGAGCGGACGGCGGCCAGCGACGAACCCGCCACGCTGGAAGATGGCGTGCAGGCGCTGCAACAGGCGCTGGCGAAAGACCCACAACGCGCCGATGGCTGGGCCCTGCTCGGCCGCTCGCAACTGGCACTGGGCAAGCTGGCCGAGGCCACGGCCGCGTTCGACCGCGCGGTGCGGCTCGCGCCGGACGATCCCGGCATCCTGGTCGAAGCGGCGCAGGCGCGCGCGCAGGCCGCGCCGGGCAAACAGTTCGACGACCAGGCCCTGCAATGGCTGCGTCATGCGAACGCGCTTGCGCCGGAGAGCGAGCGCGCCGGCTGGCTGATCGGCATTGCCCTGCGCCAGCGTGGCCAGGACGCCGAGGCCGCGAAGGCCTGGGAAGCCCTGCTGCCGACGCTGGAACCCGGCGCGGCGCGTGCATTGCGCGAGCAGATCGCCATCGCACGCGGCGCTGCCGGTCTGCCGCCGCGGGTGGAAACACCTGCCCCTGCCGCGGCGGGCGACCACGCCCTCGCCGTGCAGGTGCGCTTCGCGCCCGGAACCGCGATGGATCCGGCCTGGGCCAACGCCACGGTCTTCGTGATCGCACGCGCGCCGGACGGCCCGCCGATGCCGGTCGCGGTGCAGAAGCATCCGGCCAGCCGGCTGCCGCTGCTGGTGACGCTCGGCGATGGCGACAGCCCGATGCCGACCAGCACGCTGTCCCAGCTGCAGGAGGTCGAGGTAGTGGCACGGCTGTCGCGCTCGGGCCAGGCCAACCGCCAGCCGGAGGATATGGAAACCTCGCCAGTACGGGTGCGCCTGCCCCATGCCGGGCCGGTGTCCCTGGTATTCGATCGCCCATGACCGGTGCGGGGCCGCGACGCAGCGTGCCGCCCACCACCACGGCGCCATCGCGGCGCCCGGCTAAAATGCGCGCATGACTGAATTCATTCCCCCCGGCACCCGCTACCACGCCCTGCCCTCGCCGTTCGCGTTCAAGCGCGGCGGTGCACTGCGCGAGGCGCATGTCGCCTACGAGACCTGGGGCACGCTCGACGCGGACGCCGGCAATGCGGTGTTGATCGTCACCGGGCTGTCGCCGGACGCGCATGCCGCGGCCAACGCCGACAATCCGGCCGCCGGCTGGTGGGAGGCGATGGTCGGCCCGGGCAAGCCGATCGATACGGATCGCTGGTTCGTGATCTGCGTGAACTCGCTGGGCAGCTGCAAGGGCTCGACCGGTCCGGCCAGCATCGACCCGGCCACCGGGGAGCTGTACGGCCTGCGCTTCCCCGAACTCTCGATCGAAGATGGCGCACGCGCAGCGGTCGAGGTGGTGCGCGCATTGGGCGTGGCCGAGCTGGCCTGCGTGATCGGCAACTCGATGGGCGGGATGACCGCGCTGGCGCTGCTGTTGCTGCACCCGGGCATCGCGCGCAGCCATATCAATATTTCCGGCAGTGCCCAGGCGTTGCCGTTCTCGATCGCGATCCGCTCGCTGCAACGCGAGGCGATCCGGCTCGACCCGCAGTGGAATGGCGGTCGCTACACCGACCAGGCGTATCCGGAATCGGGCATGCGCATGGCGCGCAAGCTCGGCGTGATCACCTACCGCTCCGCACTGGAATGGGATGGCCGCTTTGGCCGCGTGCGCCTGGATTCGGACCAGGCCGCTGACGATCCGTTCGGCCTGGAGTTCCAGGTCGAAAGTTACCTGGAAGGCCATGCCCGCCGCTTCGTGCGCTTCTTCGATCCCAACTGCTATCTGTACCTGAGCCGCTCGATGGATTGGTTCGACCTGGCCGAATACGCCGACGGCGACGTCATGGCCGGGCTGGCGAAGATCCAGGTGGACAAGGCGCTGGCGATCGGCGCGAACACCGACATCCTGTTCCCGGTACAGCAGCAACAGCAGATCGCCGATGGCCTGCGCGCCGGTGGCGCCGACGCACAGTTCATCGGGCTGGATTCACCGCAGGGCCACGATGCCTTCCTGGTCGACTTCGCCCGGTTTGGCCCGGCGGTCAGCGGCTTCCTGCAGGCGCTGTGAGGCACGCGCGCTGGTACCTGGCGCTGGCGGCGGCAGGCGCGTTGGTCGCGATGGCGATTACCGGGTTGTTACCGCAGTGGCTGGGCGCATGGTACGCACTCACCAGTGCTGTCGCCTTTGCGCTCTACGGGCATGACAAACGCGCCGCACGCCTGGGCAACTGGCGCACACCCGAGCGCACCCTGCAGCTGCTGGCCTTCGCGGGTGGTTGGCCTGGCGCGTTGCTGGGCCAATCCGTGTTCCGCCACAAACACCGCAAGAGCGCATTCCAGTGGGTGTTCGCCCTGTGCGTGCTGGCCAACGTCTCGGCGCTTGCGGTGCTGCTGCGGGCATGAGCCCAAGAGTATTCAGTGCATGTGGCGCTGCTTCACTGCGACTAGCGTAGCCACGCGGCCGCCATGTCGATGGCGTCCTGATCGCTCGAAACGCGTTCCTCGGGTTTTATCCCGTCCGGATAGGCCTCACCCGAGCGATCAACCATCACGGCCCTCGTCAACCGGAGCGCGCCACCGTCAGGCAGCGGATAGGAGCGGTTGGCTGTTGCGAGACCTGCCGTCGGCTGCCCGAAGAACCGGGTACCCGGGCGGGCTCTGAAGGCGACGGCAACGGCTTCTCCAGAGCTTGCGGTCTTCGGGCCGACGAGAACGGCCACGCGGCTGCTGGAAAGGTCGACTCCGCATGCACGGCGGGATTCTGGGCGCCAAGCGGTGGCAGTGCCGTTGCGGTCCCGGGATGCGCCAATATTTCCGTTACCCAGCAACGGTTGCAATCCGCTGAGCATCGGCCACATGTTGCCGCCCGTGTTCTGGCGCAGGTCGACGATCCAACCCTTGGCTGACGTCGGCGCCAATCGTTCGATCTGCTCACAGAGCTGGGAGGTAAAAGCTTCACCAGCACTTGCTTCGGTCCCGCGCAGGCCCGGCACCAGAACGTAACCGATGTCCTGCATCTGCCTGGCCTCGATGTCTCTCGATGCAACAGCGGTCTGGCGGTACGCGGCGGCTTCCCTGGGGTGTTGCAGGAAGCTGTGGCGATCTGCCAGCAGATCCAAAACCGCTCTGATGCTGCCATAGGCCTCTTGTGCGGGGAGGCTTTTCAGTGCCGGCGCCAAGCGCGCCTTCTCCTCGGCGGACCAGTCAACGTTCCCGGCGTTCAACGCATTGGCGCGGATGGTGGTGAGGGCATACTCGACCATGTCATAGGCGGACACGCCGCCCGACGTGGCAGCCTCGGCCGTCAACACGAGCCCTTGCACAGCGACATGCCCGGCGCTGTCGAGCGTGACACCGAGCTTGAGGGTGGTCGTTCCGGACGGAATGTAAAGACGGAGCTCTCTCGCCTGCGCGCCCACGCCGGCACGCACGGGCGCGCCAGCTGAACTCGCAAACGCCAATCGCCCGTTGGCGCCGTCCGCACGCACCCACAGCGCGGCACTGCCTGCGCCATCCTCGACCCGTAATCGTCCAGCTAAACGAACCTCTCGCCCCTGGAAAGGACGGGCGTCCATCGAGGTGATGGCGCCGACGAATTTCTCCGTGCCGGTCGATTCGGCGGACAAGCGCAGGTCCGCTCCGCCGTCCTCCAGAATGTCTCCCGTACCCGAGGTGATTGAGTTGACGCTGGTGCCTTTCCAGACCGTGTCGGCCGAGACCCCGCCGCTGAGGAGCCCCAGCATCAGGAGGAACGCTGCTCTGCACTTCATGCTCAACATCCTTGTTCACGTTGAGACACGATCCTAGTTCAAGCACATTGCATCCGCCAGACAGCCCGCAGGTGCTTTCTGCCGCCCCCCGATCTACTCCAACCGCCCCTCCCGCAGACGATGACTGCGATGCACGATGCCCTCCGGCAGTTCGTCGTGGGTGATCATCAACAGACTGCGCTTGCCCAGCGCATCCACCATGTCATGCAACAACGCATGCGCGGTGTCCACATCCAGGCCTTCGGTCGGCTCGTCCAGCACCAGGATCGGTGCGTCGCGCAGCAGCGCACGCGCCAGCGCCAGGCGCCGTGCCTGCCCGGCCGACATGGTCGCGCCGTTCTCGCCGACCCACGCCGACAAGCCGCCGATCTGCTCGGCCCACGCGTGCAGACGAACCTCCGCGAGCACCTGCCACAAGCGCGCGTCGCTGGCCTGTACATCGCCGAGCCGCAGGTTGTCGGCGACGGTGCCGGCGAACACCGGCGCATTCTGCGGCAGCCAGGCGATCTGACGATGCCAGTCTGCCTGGGCGAAACGGCGGATATCGGTATCGCCATAACGCACGCTGCCGGCCTCCGGATCCCATAGCCGCAGCAGCAGCGAAGACAGCGTGGTCTTGCCACTGCCACTGTCACCGCGGATCGCGATCCGTTCGCCCGGGGCGAGCTGCAACTGCACCTGGTCCAGCAGCACGCGCGCCTGGCCGGGCCAGCGGAACACCACCTGATCGAACCGCAGCGTCGCGGGCACCGACGGCACGGCCACGGGCGCGTCGGCTTCCACCACGCCCGGCGCCTGGTCCACGATGGCTTCCAATCGCACCGCGGCGACGCGGCCCGACAACCACGACTGCCAGGCCAGACCGATGCCGGCCCACAGCTCCAGCAGTGCAACGGTCAGGAACACCAGCGCAGCGGCCAGCGCGGCATCCACACTGCCGCGTTCGAAGGCATGCAGGGCCAGCCACAGCATCGCGACCAGGCCACCCGCGCCGCACAGACCATGCAGTGCGTTGCCACTGATCAGCCGCCAGCGGCGACGCTTGTCACGCGACTTCAGCTGCTTGGCCGCCACCAGCACGCGCTGGTTCCAATGCTCATGTGCCTGCAGCGCGGCGAGGTCGGCCGCGCCTTCCAGGCCTTCGAACGACTGGGTGCGCAGCTGCGCGCGGTGCAGCGCGCGGTCGCGCTCCTGGTCGGCGGCGCCACGCACGGTCAACCACGGCACGCCGATGCCGATCAGCACTGCGAGCACCGCCAGCAGACCGGCCGCAGGTGGATAGATGATGCCGGCCGACACCACCGCGACCAGCGAGATGCCACCGAGCGCCAGCAGCGGGCCGATCGCGCGCACCAGCAGACCGTCGACCTCGCCGATATCGGACATCAGCCGCGCCAGCAGCTCACCGGTGCGCACCCCTGCCAACCGCGCCGGTGCCAGCGGCAGCGCGCGACGGAAGAACCACACGCGCAGATCGCGGGCGATGCGCAGGGTGACATCGTGGCCCACCAGCTTTTCGAAGTAGCGCGACACGATCCGCGCCATGGTCAGCCCGCGGATGCCCGCCGAGGGCGAGAAGAAGTTGAAGCCATTGCCGAGCCCGGCCGCCCCAGCCAAGGCGGCGGCGGTCAGGAACCCACCGGACAGCCCGAGCAACGCGGTGCCGGCCAGCATCGTGGTCCACAGCAGCAGCACGGTCAGCAGCAGGCGGCCGCGATGCCGGGCGAACACACCTTTCAGCGAATCGATGTGGGCGGCCTTCATGGCGTCACCTCCGAAGCCAGCCGCGCGCCGCCGGCGGTCAGGGTCAGGCGGGTGTCGGCCCAGCGCATCGCGGTCTCGCTGTGGGTGGCGATCACCACGCTGCGCCCGCGTGCGAACGCCGCCAGGGTGCGCAGCAGATCGGCTTCGGTGTCGGGATCGAGGAAGGCGGTCGGCTCGTCGAGCAGCAGCAGGTGCGGATCGCGCAGCAGCAGCCGGGCCAGACCAATGCGGCGCGCCTCGCCGCCGGACAAGCCGAAGCCGCGTTCACCGATCACCGTGTCCAGGCCCTGCGGCAGTGCGGCCGCAAAGCGCATCACCTGAGCGGCTTCAGCCACGGCGCGCAGATGCGCATCGGTCGCGCCGGGCGCGGCCAGGCGCAGGTTGTCGGCGATGGTGCCGTGGAACAGATACGGGCGCTGCCCGGCATAGCCCACGTCCAGCCCCGGGCGCAGCACGATGCTGCCCTCGCGGGGTGGCAACCATCCGGCCAGTGCTTCCAGCAACGTGCTCTTGCCGCTGCCACTGGGGCCGACCAGCGCCACGCGTTGCCCCGGCTCGATCTGGAAAGAAAGGTGCTGCACCACATCGTGGTGCGCACCGAGCGGACGCAGGCTCACGTCGCGTACGACCACCGGCGGCGCGTGCTGTTCGAGCAGCTCCGGGACGCGCGCGGTGGCGGGCGGCGCGTCATCGATAACGGCGGCGGCAGGCAGTTCGCCGAGCAGGTGCTCCACTTCCGCCGCGGCGGCCAGCGCATTGGCGCGGTCGTGATAGTGCGCGGCCAATCGCCGCAGCGGCGCGTAGAACTCCGGTGCCAGCAGCAGACAGAACATGCCCACGCCCAGCGTCGGCACCTGCGCATGCAGCGACATCAGGCCGAGATAGCTCAGGCCCAGATACAGCGCGACCATCGCGACGCTGACCGAGGCGAAGAACTCCAGCACCGTCGAAGAGAGGAAGGCGATCCGCAGCACTTTCAGGGTGCGCTCGCGCACGCCCTCGGCCGCGCTCGCCACGCCGTCCAGCTCGGCCTCCCCTCGCCCGTAAAGACGCAGCAGGCCAAGTCCCTTGATCCGATCGGCGAAGTGACCGCTCATCCGCGCCAGCTCACCCAGCTGCGCACGGCCGGCGGCTTCAGCGCCCCAACCGACCAGCATCATGAAGAACGGCACCAGCGGCGCGGTGAACAACAGGATCAGCGCGATCACCCAATCGGTCCAGGCCACGGCGACGGCGATCAGCAACGGCACCACCACCACTTCGATGCGGACCGGCTGATAGCCGGAGTAATAATTCTCAATCGCATCGGCATGGGCGAGCATCAGTTCGCCGAGTTCACCGGTGCGTTGCTGGCGCAGCCACAGCGGACCGCGCCCCAGCAGTCGCTGATAAACCCGTTCACGCAGGGCCAGCCGCGCCGCATCGGCGACATCGCCGGCCGCGGCCTGGGTCGTACTGCCGAGCAACGTGCGGATGCACAGCACCGCCAGCAGTCCCAGCAGCACCGGCGTGGCCTCGGCCAACGGGCGATGATCGACCAGCACCGCCTGGATCAGCCAGGCGATTGCGGCGGCCTGCGCGATCAGCAACGCGCCGGACAGGCAGATGCAGATCGCCGCGAGGCGCTGCTTGCCGCGCGCGGCCGTTGCCAGCCCGCCCAGCCAGTGCAGGCGCTGACGGCGCAGGGCGGTTGTCTCACCAAGGGGCGCGTCGGGGGGTATGCTCAAAACAAGTCACTGGCGGCCACAGGGAGGTTCCGTCGATTGTAGTAGGTGCTGGCCCCGTCCCCGTGCGGCCAGCGGTCGCAGGGGTGGGAGCGCATACGATCCCCGCGTGAGTGTCTTTGTACATTGATCTGAATCAAGGCTGTTTGAAGTTGCTGGTCACAGAATTCACCCCGTAGACCCCCCTTCCCGCCACCTGAAACGGCAAAACCCAACGAGGTAGCCAGGCCATGATTGATCAGACAGTCGTAGAACTGTCGCGGCTGCAATTCGCTCTGACCGCGATGTACCACTTCCTTTTCGTTCCCCTCACGCTTGGCCTGTCGTTCATGGTGGCCATCATGGAGAGCGTCTACGTCATGACCCGGAAACAGGTCTGGCGCCAGATGACGCTGTTCTGGGGCACGCTGTTCGGCATCAACTTCGCCATCGGCGTCGCCACCGGCATCGTGATGGAATTCCAGTTCGGCATGAACTGGTCGTACTACAGCCACTATGTCGGCGACATCTTCGGCGCACCGCTGGCGATCGAAGGGCTGATGGCGTTCTTCCTGGAAGCGACCTTCATCGGTCTGTTCTTCTTCGGCTGGAAGCGGCTGACCCCGGTCAAGCACCTCACGGTGACCTGGCTGATGGCCCTGGGCACCAACCTCTCGGCGGTGTGGATCCTGATCGCCAACGGCTGGATGCAGAACCCGACCGGTGCGATCTTCAATCCGGAAACGATGCGCATGGAGGTGGTGGACTTCGCCGCCGTGCTGTTCAACCCGGTGGCGCAGGCCAAGTTCGTGCATACGGTCAGTGCCGGCTACGTGACCGGCGCGGTGTTCGTGATGTCGATCAGCGCCCTGTTCCTGCTGCGCAACAAGCACAAGGACATGGCCCGCCGTTCCTTCGCGGTGGCGGCGGCCTTCGGCCTGCTGTCCTCGCTGTCGGTGGTGGTGCTGGGTGACGAAAGCGGTTATGCCGCCAGCGAACACCAGAAGATGAAGCTGGCCGCGATCGAAGCGATGTGGGAAACCGAGCGTGCCCCGGCCGACTTCACCGCCTTCGGCATTCCGAACCAGACCACCCATACCAACGACTACGCGATCAAGATCCCGTACCTGATGGGCCTGATCGCCACCCGTTCGCTGGACCAGCCGATCCCGGGCATCCTGGAGCTGGTGGGGCGCGCCGAGAACCGCATCCGCGGTGGCCAGCTGGCCTACGGTGCGCTGGAACGCGTGCGCAAGGACAAGAACGACGTCGAAGCGCGCGAGATGTTCGACCGCCATTGGCAGGATCTGGGCCACGGCCTGCTGCTCAAGCGCTATCGCGAGGACATCCTCAACGCGACCCCGGAAGAAATCTCCAAGGCCGCGATGGATACCGTGCCGCGGGTCGCCCCGCTGTTCTGGACCTTCCGCATCATGGCGGGCCTGGGCTTCTATCTGATCGCCTTCTTCGCGCTGGCCTTCTACTACTCGTGCCGCCACAACTTCCAGGACAAGCGCTGGTTCCTCAAGCTCGCCCTGTGGTCGCTGCCGGCGCCGTGGATCGCGATCGAATGCGGCTGGTTCGTGGCCGAGTACGGTCGCCAGCCGTGGGCGGTGGACGGCGTGCTGCCGACCTTCTACGCCGCGTCGGGCCTGGCCCTGCATGAAATCCTGACCACGCTGGCGGTATTCACCGCGCTGTACACGGTGCTGCTGGTCATCGAAGTGAAGCTGATGCTCAAGGCGATCCGCAAGGGCCCGGACGACATCCTGCCGTCGCTGCAGGCTGCAGCCACGTCCCTTTCCCCCAATGCCGCTGCGCCGACCCACGGTCGGGCGTAAGGCAGGAGAACCCAGATGGAATTCATTGGACTCGATTACACCACGCTCCGCGTGATCTGGTGGCTGCTGCTCGGCATCCTGCTGATCGCCTGGGCGGTGATGGACGGTTTCGACCTCGGCGTCGGCACCCTGCTGCCGTTCGTGGCCAGGACCGATGACGAACGCCGGCTGGTGATCAACACCGTCGGCCCGGTATGGGAAGGCAACCAGGTGTGGCTGGTGCTCGGTGGCGGTGCGATCTTCGCCGCCTGGCCGCCGCTGTACGCGGTCAGCTTCTCCGGCTTCTACCTGGCGGTGTTCCTGATGCTGTTCGGGCTGATCCTGCGCCCGGTCGCCTTCAAGTACCGCAGCAAGATGCCCGGCAAGCGCTGGCGTGAGAACTGGGACCGTGCGCTGTTCGTCGGTGGCCTGCTGCCGGCACTGATTGCTGGCGTGGCGGTGGGCAACGTGCTGGTCGGCGTGCCGTTCCACTTCGATGACAGCATGCGCATCTTCTACACCGGCACCCTGATCGGCCTGCTCAACCCGTTCGCCCTGGTGGCCGGCCTGGTGAGCGTGGCGATGGTGGTCTCGCACGGTGCCGCGATGCTGGTGCTCAAGACCGATGGCCCGGTGGCCGAGCGCTCGGCCCGTTACGGCAGCATCGCGGCGGTGCTGACCTTCGTGCTGTTCGCCCTGGCCGGCGTCTGGGTGGCCTTCGGCCTGCCGGGCTATCAGATCACCTCGCAGGTGGTCACCGATGGCCCGACCAACCCGCTGCTCAAGACCGCTGCCGTCGGTGCGGTGGCCGGTGGCTGGCTGCGCAACTACCAGAGCATGCCGCTGACCCTGCTGGCCCCGATCCTCGGGCTGGTCGGTGCGCTGGCCAGCGCGGTACTGCTGCGGGCCCGCCGGGGTGGCCTGGCCTTCCTGGCCTCGGGTGCTTCGATCGCCGGCATCATCCTGACCGTCGGTTTTGCGATCTTCCCGTTCCTGCTGCCCTCCTCCAGCCAGCCGGGCTCCAGCCTGACGGTCTGGGACAGCTCCTCCAGCCACCTGACCCTGGGGATCATGCTGATCGCCACGGCCATCTTCCTGCCGATCATCATCGCCTACACCTCCTGGGTCTACCGCGTGATGAAGGGCAAGACCACGGCCGAAGAGATGGGCGACAACCCCAACGCTTACTGATGCGCCTCACGGCGCGATAGGAGACTTACCATGTGGTACTTCGCTTGGATTCTGGGTGCAGGGCTGGCTTCGGTCGTGGCCATCCTCAACGGCATGTGGTTCGAAGCCCGCGAGCAGAGCCGTACGGATCACGAAGAAGGCTAAAAAAAGGTTGCCGATCGGGTCTTCACACCGTATCCTTGTCGGCTCCTTCGGGGTGTAGCTCAGTCTGGTAGAGCGCTACGTTCGGGACGTAGAGGTCGCAGGTTCGAATCCTGTCTCCCCGACCACTTCGGTGGTCGTATTGAAGCCTGGGAACACGTTTCCAGGCTTCTTTATCAAGGGTCGTGGCAACACGGCACCGAAGGTGAAAAACGCGATCCCCCCTTGCCGCCGACCGGCGGGATCGATACAATAGGCGGCTCCTTACGGGGTGTAGCTCAGTCTGGTAGAGCGCTACGTTCGGGACGTAGAGGTCGCAGGTTCGAATCCTGTCTCCCCGACCATTTGATGGTCACAATCAAGCCTGGAAGACTTCAGTGTCCTCCGGGTTTTTTTGTGTCTGTTGATTGAGCCACTTCAGGAATCAGGACGATGGGCGGGCCTGACACGCCGGATAGCGGCTCGGAATGTCGCCTTCGCAGGTACCGGTGTAGCGGTAGCCTTTCCCCAACATGCAGCGCTGTGCCGTATAGAGCGTGTCGCGGGAAAGATCGGCCGTTTCCCTGCCCGTGGCACCTTGCCGGTCCGGCGAGATGTTCCCACTGCGTTGGCCCCCGCAGGCCTGCCAATCCATGTCACGCACCAGCGTGCCCGCGTCCGGCCTGTTCCAGTCGTGGCCCGGCGGGACCAGGTGCCGGGTCGCGGCGGGATGTCCATTCATCCACATGCCACCTGCGCCACAGGCGGTCAGGCCAGGCAGCACTCCCAGTACCGCCATCACACCAATGAAACCCCTTCGTACGAACAGCAGCCTCGTTGACATCGCTCCTACTCCACCGGGAATCCACGACGGACAAACTCGAACCCGTTGCCGATCATGCATGCGTCGTAAAGCTGGCCCAGCCGGGCGTTGATCTGTCTGTACCGCTTCTTCTGGGCAGCCGTGCGTTCGGCATGCCAGACCTTCGTGATCACAGCACCCTCCTTGAGCAGCCCCGCGTACTCTGCGTCGTTGCGCATCTCCTGACTGCATCGTTGCCGCACCCGGTCCGCGTCGGCCTTGCTGGTACCGGCCTTGCGCCAGTACTGCCGGGTGGGCATGACCCGGACGGAACCCGCCGGAATGGGTCCCCTGTCCGCCGTCGCTACCTGGTCAGGCACGGCAGGAGCAGTGGCGCAACCTGCCACCGTAAGAAGTAGAGTCGCCACCAGCAGCGAGGTGTACCCCCTCGCATGTCCTTGCCTCCGAACCTGCCTCATGCATTTCGTCCTGGTTGTCCGCAGCCGCCTTGCTTCTGGCATGCGGGATATCGACTGCGTATATCCCCATCCACATGCCGCCGATGCCACAACTGGCGAGCATCAACGTCGTACCGGCCAGTAGAAGCCTGTTTCCTGCACGCGGGACACTCATGGTACGGCCACGACGCGCACTGCCCGGCTCATCGTACAACCCTGCACGTTGCCCGCCACTCATGTCAGCCCCCCCGGCGGCTGCCGGCGCGACCTGCCGGGATCGAACCCGTACAATGGACGGTCCTGGCCTCGCCTTCGGCGCCGGCCCAGTCCCCTACCCCGCAGATGCCGGCCGCTGGCCGGTCTCTGCCGTTGCACCCGCGCGCCGGCATGGCCGCGGTGCGCCACCTGTCAGGAAACATGCTGATGACTCACCCCACCTCACCGTCCCAGTCCCTGCTGCACGGACGCCTGCTGGCGTTTGCCGCGATCCTGCTGGCCGCCTTGAACCTGCGCACTGCGGTCACCTCGCTGACCCCGCTGCTGGATGTGCTCGGCCAGACGTTCGGCTTCGGCACCACGATGACCGGCGTGCTCGGCATGCTGCCCACCGCGGCCTTCGCGCTGTTTGGCGTCACCACCCCGGCCGTGGCGCGCCGCCTGGGCCTGGAGCGCACCGCGCTGCTGGCGATGAGCCTGGCCACCGTGGGCCTGCTGCTGCGCTCGATGGCCGGCGGCGTGGGCAGCCTGCTGTTCGGTTCGGTGGTGGCGCTCGCCGGCATGGGCATCGGCAACGTGGTGGTACCGCCGCTGGTGAAGCGCTACTTCGCCAACCGCGTGGGCACCATGAGCACGCTCTACATCACCGTGCTGCAGATCGGCACGATGATGCCGGCACTGCTGGCGGTGCCGGTCGCGCAGCAGGCCGGCTGGCGCGTGTCGCTGGGCATCTGGGCGCTGATGTCGCTCGCCGCCGCGCTGCCGTGGCTGATGCTTTCGCGTGCGCGCCCGCATCCGGACACCATCAGCGCCGCCAACGACCCGTCCAGTGCGCCGCACGGCAAGGTCTGGAAGACGCCCCTGGCGTGGGGCATGACGCTGATGTTCGGCATGACCTCGCTGATGACCTATTCGATGTTCACCTGGCTGCCGCGGATCGTGGTCGAAGCCGGTGCCACGCCGGCCTTCGGCGGCATCATGGTCGCCATCTTCGCTGCCTGCGGCCTGCTGCCATCACTGACCATGCCGGCGCTGGCCGTGCGCCTGCGCAATCCCTTCGGACTGGTGCTGATCGGCTTCAGCGCCTTCCTGATCGCCTTCGCCGGCCTGTTGTTCGCCCCGATGAAGGCACCGTGGTTGTGGGCGGTGCTGCTCGGCATCGGGCCGTCGACCTTCCCGCTGGCGTTGACCCTGATCAACCTGCGCACCCGCACCCCGGCCGGTTCGGCCGCGTTGTCCGGCTTCATGCAGGGCGTGGGCTATGCGTTCAGCTGCCTGGGCCCGTTCCTGTTCGGCTGGCTGCATGCGGTCAGCGGCGGCTGGCACCTGCCGTTCGGCTTCCTGGTGGTGTGCGCGGTAGTCCTGTTGTGCGCCTCCTGGGTTGCCTGCAAACCGCAGAAGCTCGAAGACCAGTGGTGAGTGCCCCGCTGCGTCCATCTACACGCGCTGTGCGCAACAGCTGACGTAGCGTGTCGCTAACTGACCCGCTGCGCGGCAACGGGTGATGTTCGGGTCCGCTGGCATCGCCAGCGGGATGAACAGCTTCATCGCGACGGAGTGCGTTCCCCATGCTGGCGACATGGCGGGAATCTTCAGTATTTCAACGACTTGTTCCTCCCCTCCGGGTGCCACCCGGGGGCTGATCGGCCGTACCCGGTTCTTGGCGATTTGGCACCAAGCGCGCAGTCAGGCACGACTGGCATGTGATGTGCGTCACAGTTTATGACGCTAATGCCATTCGAAAGGATGCTCCAAGGGGGGTTCCATGTACGACCATCGGCCGCTGGCGCTCGGCGTCGGCCTGGCATGTGCCGCACTCGCTTTCTCCGCTCCGGCTGCCTCATCCGCCGAACCGCGGGCCGACGCCCTGGCCGAAATCGGCCAGTTCCGGGACCACGCCCAATGGCTGGATGCGCTGGCGGCGATCGAGCGGGCCCGGGTGCAGTCACCAGATGACACCCTGCTGTATCGCCTTCAGGTATTGACCCTCTCGGACATCGGCAACGCGTACCGCGCGTGGCAGCTGTATCTGGCCCGCCCCGACCTGTTCGACACCGCCCAGAAAGAACGGCTGGAAGGCAATTACCTGGCCAAGCTGGTGGGCTGGAGCCTGGCCTATGGCCCCAGCGAGGACACCCGCCTGGACGAAGCCGACGCCGCGCTGGTGCAGATGCAGCAGTATCTCGAACGCGATGGCACCACGGTGCAGCAGGCGCCGCTGCGGATCCGCCATGACCGTCTGATCCTGCTCAACCGGCTGGGGCGCCATGCACAGGTGCGCGATGAGTACCGCGGCCTGCTCGCCGAGGGTCACCCCGTCCCCAACTATCTGCTGGCAGCGGTCGGCGATTCGCTGATGGCCACCCAGCATCCGGACGAAGCGATCCCGGTGCTGGAGGCCGCGCTCAAGGCCGATCCGTCGCTGCCGCAGGCCCGCTCCGAGCTCGCGTATGCGTACCTGGAAGACGAGCAGGCCGACACCGCGATCGCCCTGCTGAAGCGCTGGCAGGCCGATGAGCCGGCCTGGCGCTGGGCCAACGGGGCCAAGGCGCCGTACCCCAACTGGCCGCGCTACGAGGCCGACCTCAACCTGGCCATGGTGCGCGCCTACAGCGGCGACCTGCCCACCGCACAGCGCGATCTGGAAAAGATGGTCGAGATCGGGCCCGGCAACACCGGCACGCAATCCTCGCTGGGCAACGTCTACCTGATGCGCGGCTGGCCACGGCGGGCGCTGGAGCGCTACAGCATGGCCAACACGCTGGACCCGCGCGATGTGCCGGCGCGCCTTGGGCAGTACGACGCCTACGTGCAGGTACAGCGCGATGATCTGGCGCGGCCGATCCACGACACCCTGCTTGCCGCCTACCCCAACCAGCCGTCCGTGCAGCGCATGGACCGCAGTTGGCGTGCGCACCGTGGCTGGCAGTGGCATGCCTACGCCGAAGGTGGCCGCAGCTCCGGCGGTGGCGGTGCTTCGCCGCTGGGCAACGATGACGGCCGCTACGGCGTGGAAGTGCAGTCGCCGGTGCTGGACGACCGCTGGCGCCTGGTCGCGTTCGCCGATCGGCGCAGCGTGGATTTCCAGGACCAGACCATCGACCCGCTGCGGCTCGGCGCGGGCACGCGCTACCGCTACGGCCGCGCGGATGCGGAAGCCTTCGTCAACCGCGCCAACGACCACATCGGCGAGACCGGTCTCAGTGCCGGGTTCGGCTGGCAGTTCAGCGATCAGTGGCATGCCGGCATCACCGCCGCGCGCAACGACCCGGAGGCCTCGATGCAGGCGCGCGCCTCCGGCATCACCGCCGACAGCATCGCGCTCGCGGCCGACTACCGGCGCGACGAGCGGACCCACTGGAGCCTGGGCGCCAGCCGGTTCCGCTACGACGACGGCAACCGCCGCGACACCGTCAGCACCGCCATCGAACAGCGCTTGATGACCCGGCCGACCGTGTTCGTGGACGGTCTCGGCAGTCTGTACGCCAGCCGCGGCAGCCGCGACGACGTGCCCTACTTCAACCCCTCCGAGGATCGGTCGGTGGAGATCGGCCTGCGCGTGGACCAGCAGCTGTGGCGCCACTACGAACGCCACTTCAGGCATCGCCTGACCGTTTCGGTGGGGCAGTACTGGCAGCAGGGCTATGGCAGCGCGATCGTGCCCTCGGCCGAGTACCGCCACGAATGGCAGCTCGGCGAAGGCCGCATTTTCGAGTACGGCATCCGCTGGTCGCGACCGGTCTATGACGGACAGCGGGAACGACACATCGGCCTGGATGCCGGCCTGCGGTGGGGAGAATGAGATGCGGCACATCGACATGAAGCGCTGGTCCCACTGGCTGTTGCTGGCCCTGCTCGCCGTGGTGCTGCCGGCACAGGCACAGCAGACACCGGCCGCACTCGATGCCGCCGACAACGGCCTGCTTGTGCTGAGCTATCACGACGTCCGCGAGGAGGTGGCCGAGCGCGGGGACCCGGATGCGTATGCGGTCAGCACGCAGAACTTTGCTGCGCACCTGGACTGGTTGTCCGCGCATGGCTACCACCCGGTCTCGCTGTCGCAGCTGATCTCCGCCTCACAGGGGGGCACGCCCCTGCCGCCCAAGCCGGTGCTGCTGACCTTCGATGACGGGTTGCGCAGCGTGTACAGCAAGGTCTTCCCGCTGCTGCGCGCCTACAACTATCCTGCGCTGGTGGCGGTGATCACCGACTACGTGGACATGCCGGCCGGGCGCCAGATCGACTACGGCTACCGCCCCTTCACCCGCGACGATTTCCTGACCTGGGCGCAGCTGCGCGAGATGCAGAAAAGCGGGCTGATCGAACTGGCCAGCCACACCGACAACCTGCACCACGGCGTGCAGTCCAACCCGCAGGGCAACCAGACGCCGGCGGTGATCACGCGCATCTACGACCCGACCCGCAGGACCTATGAAAGCGCGGCCGAGTACGAGGCCCGCCTGCGCGCCGATCTGGGCCGCAGCGTGGAACGCATCCAGCGCAATGTCGGTGTCAGCCCGAAGGCGATCGTGTGGCCGTACGCCGCGTACAACGCGCTCAGCAACGATATCGCCGAGCAGCTGGGCATGCCGGTCTCGTTCGATCTGGAAGGCCGCAGCACCCCGGTCAAGCGCGATCTGCACGGCTTGGCGCGCCTGCTGGTGACCAACAACCCGACCGTGGTGCAGCTGGCCTACGAACTGCGTCGCGATGTGGAACGCGATGGGATGCGTGCGCTGCAGATCGACCTGGATGCGGTCTACGATGCCGACCCGGTGCAACAGGGCAAAAACCTGGATGCGTTGATCGACCGGGTCAAGAAGATCGGCCCAACCCACGTGTTCCTTCAGGCGTTCGCCGATCCCGACGGCAACGGGTCGGCCGATGCGCTGTACTTCCCCAACCGGCATCTGCCGATGCGCGCGGACCTGTTCAACCGGGTGGCGTGGCAGCTCAAGACACGCGCCGGGGTCAAGGTGTTCGCCTGGCTGCCGGTACTGGGCTACGAGCTCAAGGATCCGGCCATCCGCAGGGCGCTGGCCATCGAGAGCCCGGAAAGCGACGGCATCTTCCGGCTGGACTTCACCCGGCCGCAGGTGCGTCGGATCATCGATGACATCTACGAAGACCTGGCGATCAACGCGTACTTCGAGGG
Source organism: Stenotrophomonas sp. JAG2 (assembly GCF_041080745.1). Classification (NCBI taxonomy): domain Bacteria; kingdom Pseudomonadati; phylum Pseudomonadota; class Gammaproteobacteria; order Lysobacterales; family Lysobacteraceae; genus Stenotrophomonas; species Stenotrophomonas sp. JAG2. The sequence continues at coordinate 90,600 of NZ_JBEUMH010000008.1, forward strand.
CCTGCTGTTCCACGATGACGCCTACCTGCGCGACACCGAGCTGACCCGGCTGCCGCAGGAAGGCGATGACGGTGCACGTACCCAGGCGCTGATCGATTTCACCCTGGAGCTGCGCAATGCCGCCCAGCGCTGGCGGCCGAAGCTGGGCACCGTGCGCAACCTGTATGCCCAGCCCGTGCTGGAACCGCAGAGCGCGAGCTGGTTCGCCCAGCGCCTGGACCTGTTCAACAAGGCCTACGACCACACCGCGCTGATGGCGATGCCGTGGATGGAAGGCAGCCGCAGCCCGGAACGCTGGCTGGACCGGCTGGTGGTGGCGGTGAGGCAGCACGATCCGCAGTTGTCGCAGACGATGTTCGAGCTGCAGACGCTGGACTGGCGCACTGGCAAGCCGATCCCCGGCGACCGCCTGCGCGCGCAGATCCGTCGCCTGCAGGCGCAGGGCGTGCGCCATTTCGCCTCGTATCCGGATGACTTCATCGCCGGACGTCCCTCCACGTATGACGCCCGCGCGGCCATGTCGGCCCGCAGCTTCCCGTACGAGGAAAAGTGAGGTCGCCATGCATCCTCTTCTCTACATTCTGTTCCAGTTCGCCTTCTTCTACCCGATGGTGATGGCGTTCTTCTGGATGTCCGGCGGCCTGTACTACTTCTTCCGGCGCGAACGCAAGGCGCGCGACCGCAATGATCCGCCGCCGATGGCCGCCTACCCGTCCGCCTCGATCCTGATCCCCTGCCACAACGAGGCGGAGAACCTGCAGGACACGCTCGACTCCGCACTCAGGCAGAACTATCCGGACTTCGAAGTGGTCGCCATCAATGATGGCAGCAGCGACGACACCGGAGCACGCCTGGATGCCCTGGCCGCCCTGCATCCCCGGCTGCGTGTCGTGCACCTGGACCGCAACATGGGCAAGGCCAACGCGCTGCGCATGGGGGCGCTGGCGGCGCGCTCGGAGTTCCTGGTCTGCATCGATGGCGATGCGATACTGGAGGAGTACGCCACCCACTGGATGGTCTGGCACCTGACCTCCGGCCCACGCGTGGGCGCCGTCACCGGCAACCCGCGCATACGCAACCGGTCCACCCTGCTGGGCCGGCTGCAGGTGGCCGAGTTCTCCTCGATCATCGGCATGATCAAGCGTGCGCAGCGGGTGTACGGGCGCATCTTCACCATCTCCGGCGTGATCGCCGCGTTCCGTCGTACCGCCCTGCATCGCATCGGTTACTGGTCCGATGACATGGTCACCGAGGACATCGACATCAGCTGGCGGCTGCAGCTGGACCACTGGGACATCCGCTACGAGCCCAATGCGCTGTGCTTCATCCTGATGCCGGAAACGCTGAAGGGACTGTGGCGGCAGCGCCTGCGCTGGGCGCAGGGCGGCGTGGAAGTACTGCTGCGGCATGGCGGCTCGCTGTTCCATTGGCGCAAGCGGCGGATGTGGGGGGTGCTGATGGAGTACATCCTCAGCGTGCTGTGGGCGTACACGATGCTGGCGATCATCGTGCTGTGGGCGCTGGGCAAGTTCATGGAGCTGCCGCCTGATCTGTATATCGCCACGCTGCTGCCGCAGTGGCATGGCGTGATCCTGGCCCTGGTCTGCCTGCTGCAGTTCGCCAGCAGTCTGATCATCGACCGCCGTTACGAAACGCATATAGGACGTAATTACTTCTGGGTGATCTGGTACCCGATGGCGTACTGGCTCATCAGTCTGTTCACGACCCTGGTGGCGTTCCCCAAGACGATCTTCAAACGTCGTGGCAAGCGCGCGGTCTGGGTCAGTCCTGACCGGGGTATCCGATGAACACCGTCAAATCCACCCGCCGCTTCGACTCGCGGCTGATCCAGAAACCGCGCCAGCAGCCGCGCCTGCAGCGCACTGCCTGGGGCTTTGTCACCATCGCCTTCTGGGCGTTCTACTTCTACCTGTGGGCACCGCTGGTGACGTTGATCTCGTGGCTGCTGGGCGGGCAGATGGCCTGGGCGCAACTGTACGAACAGAAGCAGACGATCGACCCGTTCGTGGTGATCGCGCTGCCGGTGATGCTGCTCTGCTGCGCGGCGCTGCTGATCGCCTGGGCCGAGTACAACCGCATGCGCTTCACGGGCAAGGAACGTCGGCTGCCGCATGACGATGTGACCCGCGCCGAGATCGCGCACGACCTCGGCGCGAGTGCCTCCGTGGCCGCGTCGCTGGCCGATGGCAAGTCGGTGACGCTGCACCTGGATGAGCACGCGCGGCCGGTACGGGTCACCGCGCAGGCATTGGCGGTCGCGTACGGGTAATCGCGCGGGCGTTGGCGGACCGGTAATGCCGGCCGCTGGCCGGCTCCACGGATTGCCAGGATGCGAAGGAGGAGCCGGCCAGCGGCCGGCTCTACCGGGTCACGCGCGCGTCTGGCCTTCGCCGCGGACGACGAAGCGCTCGACGGTCAGTGCTTCCAGTCCCATCGGGCCATAGGCGTGCAGCCGGGTGGTGGAGATGCCGATCTCCGCGCCCAGGCCCAGCTCGCCACCATCGGAGAACCGCGAAGAGGCGTTGACCATGACCACGGCCGACCGCAGCGCCTGCACGAAGCGTTCGGCGGCGACCGCGTCCTCGGTGGCGATCACTTCGGTATGGTCCGAGCTGTACTGCTGGATATGCGCCAGTGCCTGATCGAGGTCCTTCACCACGCGCACCGCGATGATCAGGTCCAGGTACTCGGCGGCGTAATCGTCGTCGCTGGCCGGCCCGGCGTCGGGCAACCACTGCCGCGCCACCGCATCGGCACGGACCTGCACGCCCTGCCCGGCCAGTGCCTGCGCCACCAACGGCAGGAAGGTCGGCGCGATGTCGGCATGCACCAGCAGCGTCTCCAGCGAATTGCAGGCCGAGGGGCGGCTGCACTTGCCGTCCACCAGCAGGCCCAGTGCACGCGCGGGATCGGCGGCACGGTCCACGTACAGATGGCAGACGCCCTTGTAATGCTTGATCACCGGCACCCGTGCGTGCTCGGCCACGAAGCGGATCAGGCCTTCCCCTCCACGCGGGATCGCCAGATCGATCAGGTCGTTGAGCTGCAGCAGGGCCAGCATGGTCTCGCGGCGCAGGTCCTCGACCAGGGTCAGCGCGGCATCGGCGACACCGGCCTCGCGCAGCGCGCGCTTGAGCGACGCCGCGATGGCGGTATTGGAGTGGATCGCTTCCGAACCACCGCGCAGGATCACACCGTTGCCGGCCTTGATGCACAGCGCGGCCGCATCGGCGGTCACGTTCGGGCGCGCTTCGTAGATCATCGCGATCACGCCCAGCGGCACGCGCACCTTCTGCACGCGGATGCCATTCGGGCGCACATCGTCGCGGGTGACCTGCCCGACCGGATCGGGCAACGCGGCCACCTCGCGCAGCGCGGCGGCGATACCGGCCAGCCGCTGCGGGTTCAGGGCCAGGCGGTCCAGCATCGCGGTCCCGACGCCCTTCTCCGTCGCCGCGGCGAGATCGCGCGCGTTGGCGGCGAGGATCGCATCGGTATCGGCGTCCAACGCGGCAGCCATCGCCTCCAGCAGAGCGGCCTTGGCGGCGGAGGACAGCTGGGCGAGGTGCCGGGTAGCCTCGCGGCAGGCCAGCGCCTGGGTGCGGATGTCGGTAGTGGAGCTGGCGACCATCTCAATATCCTTGAAAAGACACGGTAGAGCCACGCCATGCGTGGCTGGGGGATGTCGAACAGACCCAGGTTGCGCAGCCACGCATGGCGTGGCTCTACCGTGGATGTTCTTACGCTTTACAGCAACACCAGATCGTCGCGGTGGATGACGTTGCCACCGTAGTTGTAGCCGAGCACGCTTTCGATGTCGCGCGAGTGGCGCCCGGCGACGCGGCGGATGTCGCTGGCCGAGTACTGGCTGACGCCACGGGCCAGGCAGACCTCGCCGGACTCGGTGCGTTGCCGGATCTCGATCATGTCGCCGCGGCGGAAGTCACCCTCCGCGCCGACCACACCGCCCGGCAGCAGCGAGGCGCCCTTGCCACGCAGCGCATCGGCGGCGCCCGCGTCGACCAGGATCGCGCCGGGCTCCAGCGGTGCGTGGCGCAGCCAGTACTTGCGTGCCGCCACGCGGGTCTGCGCGGCGTGGATGCGGGTGCCGAACAGGCGCCCCTGACTGAGCGCACGCACGACCTCGGCACTGCGCCCGTTGAACAGGCAGGTCTCGATGCCGACGCGGCCCGCCTTGGCCGCCGCCTCCAGCTTGGTATGCATGCCGCCGGTGCCGGCACCGCTGCCGGCCCCCCCGGCCATCGCCAGCACCTCGACGGTCAGCTCAGGCACATCGTGGATCGGCCGTGCCTGCGGATCGCGGCGCGGATCGGCGCTGTACAGGCCGTCGATATCGGTGGCGATGAACAGCACGTCGGCGTCGATCAACGCGGCCACGGTGGCAGCCAGATTGTCGTTGTCGCCCAGCTTGAGCTCATCCACCGAGACCGTGTCGTTCTCGTTGACCACCGGCAGCGCGCCCAGCCGCAGCAGCTCGTTGAGCGTGGCGCGGGCATTGAGGTAACGGCGGCGATTGCGCAGGTCGTCGTGGGTCAGCAGTACCTGGGCCACCGGGCGCTCGAAGAAGCGCTGCCACAGCCCGATCAGCTGCGCCTGGCCCAGCGCGGCAAGCGCTTGCCGCGCGGCCATCGCCGCCCCGGCTTCCAGCGCGCGGGGCACGATCGCCCGGCCGGCCGCGACCGCACCGGAGGACACGATCACCACCTCCCGACCGGCCAGCACATTGGCCGAGACGAACTGGGCCAGGCCGAGTGCGTGGCGCGGCGAGAGGCCGCCGCCATCGGCCGCCAGCAGGCTGCTGCCCACCTTGAGGACGGCACGTTTCCACTGCGGAACGGCTTGTTCGGTGAACGGCGAAAGCACGGACTGGTTCATGTGATCGGCGCGCTCAGCGCGTGCTCCATTCGTGGATGCGGGCGGTGGCACTGCCGTGCACCAGCAGCGGATCGGTGTCGACCAGCGCCTGCGCTGCGGCCAGGTCGGCGATGTCCTGCAGCACGTAGGCGCCGCCACTCTTGTCGGTGAAGCCACCGGTCAGCAGCAGCTGCCCGCGGGCCCGCACCTCATCGAGGAAGCGCACGTGCTCGGCACCGACCTCATCGCGGAAGTCGGGGGTGCGGGTGACCACTACCAGGTAACAGGTTTTCATGTGAGTCCTTTTCGCGGGCAGTGCCCGGCAAGACGTTACAAAAACGGCGGCCTTGCGGCCGCCGTCGTGATTACACCAGTGCGGCCCAGCGGGCGCGCAGCGCATCCAGCCGCAGGTCGGCCGCCGCGCCGGGCGACACGCGCGCGGCCAGGCTGCCTTCGGGGGTACGCCCCTGCCCGGCCGTATCCGCCGCGGCGGCCGCGGCCTTGTAGGCCTCGCGGAACGGCACGCCGGCCACCGCCGCTTCCACGGCGACATCAGTGGCGTACATGCCCGAGTCGATCGCCGCACGCAGCTTGTCGTCGCGCCATTCCAGGTTGGCCAGCAGCGCCGGCAGCAGTTCCAGCGCGGCCAAGCCACGGCCGAAACCATGGAAGATCGCGCCCTTGCTGCTCTGCAGATCGCGGTGGTAGCCCGACGGCAACGACAGCAGCTGCTCGATTTCGGTCCGTGCCGCGGCCACACTGGCGTGGGTAGCGCGCATGAGCTCGATCACATCCGGGTTGCGCTTGTTCGGCATGATCGAACTGCCGGTGGTGTACTGCGCCGGCAGCGCGACGAAGCCAAACTCGCCGCTGGTGAACAGCGACAGGTCCCAGGCAATGCGACGCAGATCCAGGGTGGCACCGCCAAGCGCTTCCAGTGCGGCCAGCTCGAACTTGCCGCGCGACAGCTGCGCGTAGATTGGCGAGATCTGCATCCGTGCGAAACCGAGCGCCTCGGTGGTGTGCGCGCGGTCGAGCGGCAGGTTCACGCCGTAGCCGGCGGCCGTGCCAAGCGGATTGGCGTCGACCAGGTTGAAGGTGTCGTGCGCGCGGATCGCATTGTCGATGAAGGCCTCGGCCCAGCCGGCCCACCACATGCCCGCCGAGGACACCACGGCGCGCTGGATGTGCGTATAGCCCGGCACCGGCAGGTCCTTCTCGGCCTCGGCACGGTCGAGCGCGACCTTGGCGATCTCGCGGCTCAACTCGGCCACGCGCAGCAGCTTGTCCTTCAGCCACAGCCGGGTCGCGACCAGGATCTGGTCGTTGCGGCTGCGGCCGGTGTGGATCTTGCGGCCGGCATCGCCGAGGCGCTCGGTCAGGCGCGCTTCGATCGCCGAGTGGCAATCCTCGAAGCGCTCATCCAGCACGAACGCGCCGCTGCGGAAATCCTCTGCAAGCACGTCCAGCTCGCGCTGCAGGCCGACGCGCTCGTCGTTGCCGAGGATGCCGATGTTCTCCAGGCCCTGCGCATGCGCCTTGCTGGCCGCCACGTCGTACAGGAAGAACTCGCGGTCCAGGATCACATCATCGCCGGCCAGGAAGGTCTGGATCTTGGCGTCTACCGCGACGCCGGGCTTCTGCCACAGAAGGTCTGCCATGTCTTGCTCCGTAGGCGGATTCGCTCCGCCGGGTTGTCAGGGCGCGCGCAGGGGCCGCGCAGCGCCGTGGGAATTCAGTGCGGGATCGAGGCCAGTTCGTCCAGGCCCAGCGCCAGGTTGAGGTTCTGCATCGCCTGGGTCGCCGCGCCCTTGAGCAGGTTGTCCAGGGTCGCCACGACCACCACGCGCTTGCCGCCCGGGGCCACGTCGAAGCCGCCGATCTGCACGCCATGCCGGCCGGCGATGCGGCTGACCCACGGTGCTTCGTCGAGCACTTCGATCAGGGCTTCATTGGCGTAGTACTTCTGGTACAGCGCGATCACGTCCTCACGCTTGACCACCGTATTGAGCCACAGGTTCACCGTCATGGTGATGCCGCGGAAGTGCGGCGCCACATGCGGCATGAACTCGACCGGCACGCGCAGGTGCGCGGTGACTTCGCGCTCGTGCACATGGTTGGTCAGCGCATACGGCATCAGGTTGTCGCGCAGCAGCTCGGGATTGTTCTTGTCCGAGGGCGTGGTGCCGGCACCGGAGTAACCGGAGACACCGAAGCACTGCGGCGGGCCGGCCAGCTGCTGCAGCAGCGGGCTGATCGCCAGCTGCATCGCGGTGGCGTAGCAGCCGGGGTTGCTGATGTGCTTCTGGCCCAGGTAGTCGCCACGGGTCAGTTCGGGCAGGCCGTAGTACCAGCTCGGCTCGAAGCGGTGATCGGCCGACAGGTCGACGATCACCGTCTCCGGCTTCGCCGCATCCAGCGCGGTGACGAACGGTGCGGACAGGCCATTGGGCAGCGCCAGGATCACCGCGTCCATGCCTTTGGCGGCGACCGCGTCGGCATCCAGGTTTTCGAACTGCAGTTCACCCTGCCAGTCGCTATGGTGGTCGCTCACGCGCTGGCCGGCCAGCTCGCGCGAAGAGACGAAGCCCAACTGCAGGTGGGGGTGTGCGGCAATCAGCTTGATCAGCTCCGCGCCGGTATGGCCGCGGGCGCCGACAATGCCGACGGTGAAGGTCGTGGTGCTCATGCGTGTGCGTCCAGGCGGTGCTGCAGGTGGCGTTTCACCCCCTGCCATTCCGCATCGATGATGGAAAAGATGACGGTGTCGCGCGGGGTGCCGTCCGGGTGGCGCTTGTGGTTGCGCAGCACGCCATCCTGCTTGGCGCCCAGGCGCGCGATCGCGGTGCGCGAGGTGAAGTTGAACCAGCTGGTCTCGAATACCACGCTCAGGCATTCCAGCCGCTCGAAGGCGTGGGTGAGCAGCAGCAGCTTGGTTTCGGTGTTGATCCCGGTGCGCTGGGCGGCCTCGCCGTACCAGGTGTAGCCAATGCTCAGGCGCGGCACCTCGGCTTCCAGGCTGTAGTAGCGCGTGGTACCGACGACCTCATCGGCCTCGTTGAGGACCACGAACGGCAGCACCTTGCCTTCGGCCTGCGCCTGCAGCGCGGCCTGGACGTAGCCGGTCATGGTCTTCGCGCTGGGCACCTGGGTGTACCAGAGCTTGGACAAAGTGCCATCCCCCAGTGCACCGCGCAGGCCATCGATGTGCGCCATCTGCAGCGGCTCCAGCCGGGCATGTGCGCCGGCCAGTGTGGGGACTTTGGTCCAATCGGCAAGATTCATCAGGTTCAGCCCTCCAGGCTGGGGGTGCGTGCGGCGCAATGCTCGACGTACGCTTTGATGCGGTCGAAGCCGTCGGCGCCGAACCAGAACACCTTCCAGTGGCCCTGCTTGTAGCAGCCATCGGATTCGGCGTAGTAGAAGTGATTGATCGGGTTGCCGTTGCGCGAACGCCAGAACAGCTGCGGGGTTTCGTCCAGCATGACATTCCAGACCGCGCGGCCCAGGCCTTCGCCCTGCGCGTCGTCGAGCACCGCGAACTTGTCCAGGTATACGCCTTCGGCTTCGTCGGTGAGGATCACTGCGGTGCGGTAATTCTCGCTGACATAGGCGCGCAGCAGCTTGGTTTTCTGGAAGTAGTCCGGCACCAGGGTACGGCCGAAGCTGGATTCGATCAGCTGCTTCAGGCGCGGCAGATCGAGTTCGTCCCACGCGGTGGCGCGCAGCACTTTCTCGCCCTTGCGCACCAGCGTGCCGGAGCCCTTGTGGGTGAACAGCTCCTTGGCCAGGTCAGCCGGCCGGGTGATCGACACCGAGGACTCCAGCGGCAGGCGATCCAGCAGGTCCTTGATCTGTTCGATCTTGACCCGCATGCCGCCATGGATCCACGGCTGCTGCATCAGCTGGTCGTACTCGGTGGAGAGGTTGATCGAGTCGATCACCTTGCCTTCTTCATCGAGCAGGCCGCCGGTGCCGGTCAGGAAGATGATCTTGTACGGCTGCAGTTCCTGCACCAGCTCGTTGGCGGCGAAATCGGCGTTGACGTTGAGGATCTGCCCGCAGCGGGTTTCGCCCAGGCTGGTGATCACCGGGATCGAGCCGGCGCGCAGGCTGGCTTCGATCGGGGCCAGGTTGACCTTCTTGACCTCACCGACCAGGCCGTAGGTGTCCTGGTCCAGGTACTCGGCTTCGAACACGCCGCCGGTGATCGAGGTCGCGCGCGCACCATTCTGCTGCAGGGCTTCGACCAGCTGCAGATTGGAGGCCTGGAACACCCGGCGCACGATCGCCAGGCCTTCGGCCGAGGTCACGCGCAGGCCGTTGACGGTCTGCTTCTCGATGCCGGCCGCCGATAGTTCGGCGTCCAGCTGTGGGCCGGCGCCATGCAGCACGATCGGGGTCAGGCCGACTTCCTGCAGGAACGACAGCGAGGAGGTCAGCGCATCGAGATCATCACGCAGCACCGCACCGCCGACCTTGACCACGGCGAAGCGTTTGGCGTCCAGCTGCGAGAAACGCTTGAGGTACTGGCTGATCTCCTTCGCGCTGGCCATGCTCGAGAGCAGGCGCACGATGGTCTGACGGGTCTGGCGGTGGGGCTGGGAAGAAGGCATTTCGATATCGTCGCAGGCGGCCGGGGCCGCGATGGGAGTTCCGTCAGTGGAGAGCCACGACGGCGTCATTGGATCACGCGCCGCGCGCGATGATGCGGTGCACGGACGCGGCGTAACGCTGCAGCTGCTCCAGCGTCACGAACTCATCGGCGGTGTGGGCCTGGGCGATGTCGCCCGGACCGTACACCAGGGTGGTGTAACCCCCGGCCGAGAACAGCGAGGCCTCGGTCCAGAAATCCACCGCGTTGCCGATCGGGATGTCCAGCGCATCGGCCACGTCACGCGCGGCCAGCCGGCGGTTTTCTGCTTCGGCAATATCGCCGGCCGGGAAGCTCGGCCCGCGGAAGGTCTCGGTGAACACCGCGGCCTCCGGTTCGGCGAAGCTGGCAAACGTGGCCAGCAGCGCATCGATGTCCATCGATGGCAGCGGCCGGAAGCCGAAACGCACCTCGGCCGCGGGCGCGATCATGTTGGCCTTGATCCCGCCTTCCACCCGGCCGATGTTGAAGCGCAGGCCGGTCAGCCCGCCAAAGCGCGCATGGGCCAGGGTGTCCACATGGTCCAGCGCGCGGTTGCCCCAGCGCATCGCCTGGTGCAAGGCGCTGGCGGCCGCATCCTGCTTGCCTGAAGCATGCCCGGCGCGGCCTTTGAACTGCATCAGCACCGAGCTGATGCCACGGTGCGCGAGCACCGCTTCGCTCATCGTCGGCTCGGCCACCAGCACCGCTTCATACGGAATGCCACGGGCGAGGAAGGCTGCGATGCAACGCGGATCGTTGGCCTCCTCGTCGCTGGAGAACAGGAACGCGGCGTCGCCATCGCTGGCGTTCGCAGCAGCCACCAGGGCGGCCGCGGCGCCCTTGATGTCGCACACGCCCAGGCCGATCACGCGGTCGTCCGTGCGCCGCATCAGGTGCGGGTCGGCCGTCCAGTGCGGCGAGTCGGGCACGGTATCCAGGTGCACGTTGAACAGGTACTTCGGGGTGCCACGCACCGCATACAGGCTGACTGCACCGTCGCCATGGTCGATCACCTCCACGTTGAACCCGGGCAGGTTCGCGCGCAGGTAGTCGAAGATGCCGCCGGTGGTGATCGCACGCGGCGGATTGCGCGTGTCGAAGGACACGAGCTGCTGCAGGTGATCGAGTGTCTGTTCCAACATGTTTCTGGATATCCGTAGGGTTCAAAATCGGTAGTGCCGGCCGCTGGCCGGCTCTGCAATGATCCAGCCGTGCCACGAGCCGGCCAGCGGCCGGCACTACCCTCCATCGGCCTTGCGAGGCGCCGGCCAGCGGCCGGCACCCCGGTGAATCGCCTTAGCGGTTTACCTGCGCGTACAGCGTGGAGCTCATGCCGAACAGCTTGATGAAGCCCTCGGCCTCTTCCACGCCCCAATCGGCCGACTGTGCATACGTAGCGCCCTTGGTGTTGAGCAGGTGCGGCGACTTCACCGCCACGGCATCCACACGGCCACCGCGGGTCTCCAGCACCACTTCACCGTTGACCTTGGTCTGCGAGGACTTCAGGAAAGCCTCGATGTCGGTCTTCAGCGGGTCGTGGTAGAAGCCTTCGTACACCAGCTCCACCCACTTGCGCGCCACGTCCGGCTTGAAACGGTTCTGCTGCTTGGTCAGCACCGCATCTTCCAGCGCGCGGTGCGCGGCCAGCAGCGAGACCAGGCCCGGCGCTTCGAACACGATGCGGCCCTTCAGGCCGATCACGGTGTCACCGGTGTAGACGCCACGGCCCACGCCGTACGCGGCGAACAGCTTGTTGAGCTTGGCCAGGATCTGCTCACCCGGCAGCGCCTTGCCGTCCAGCTCGACGGCTTCGCCTTCGACGAACTTCAGGGTCACGGTCAGCGGCTCGACCGGCCATTCGCTGCGCGGGGCGCACCAGCCGCGGGCACCCTCACCCGGCGCTTCCCAACGGTCGATCTCGCCGCCGGACATGGTCAGGCCGAGCAGGTTCTCGTTGATGGTGTAGGCCTGCTGTTTGGCGCGCACACCGAAGCCGCGCTCTTCCAGGTACTTCTGCTCGTAGGCGCGGGTCTGGGTGTGTTCCTTCTGGATTTCGCGGATTGGCGCGACGATCTGGTAATCGCCCAGTGCCTTCACGGCCAGATCGAAACGGACCTGGTCGTTGCCCATGCCGGTGCAGCCGTGGGCGATGATGTTGGTGCCCAGTTCGGCGGCGCGCTTGAGCGCGGCATCCACGATCAGGTAACGGTCGGAGACCAGCAGCGGGTACTGGCCCTGGTAGCCTTCGCCGGCCCACACGAACGGCTTGACGAAGCCACTCCAGATCGCCGGGCCACCATCGACGGTGACGTGGCTGGCGACGCCCAGCTCGGCGGCACGCTTCTCGATGAAATCGCGCTCTTCGTCATCCACGCCGCCGGTATCGGCGAACACGGTGTGCACGTTGTAACCGCGCTCCTGCAGGTAAGGCACGCAGAAGCTGGTGTCGAGTCCGCCGGAGAAGGCCAGGACGATGTCTTTCTTGCTCATGGGGGTCAGGTCCAAGTGGAATGCAATGTGGAATGCGTTTTTCGGGGCGGTAGAGCCACGCCATGCGTGGCTGCTCTTCGTTGGGCGCCGCGAAGCAACGCATGGCGTGGCTCTACGGCCGCCGTGCTGCTTATCGTCCTGCCAGCGCCGACATGATCGCCTTCTGCACATGCAGGCGGTTTTCGGCTTCGTTGATCGCGATGCACTGCGCCGAATCCATCACGCCGTCGGTGGCCTTCACGTTGCGGCGCAGCGGCAGGCAGTGGCTGAAGACACCGTTGTTGGTCATCGCCATCTTGGCTTCGTCGACGATGAAGTGCTTGTACTGGTCGCGGATCGGCTTTTCCGGTTCCCAGTTGCCGAAGAACGGCAGCGCGCCCCAGCTCTTGGCGTACACCACGTCCGCGCCGGCGTAGGCGCTGGCGATGTCATGGCTGACCTGCAGCGAACCGCCGCTCTCGGCGACGTTCTGCTCGGCCCACTCCATGTAGCGCTCATCCAGGATGTAATCCGGGGTCGGGCACAGCAGGGTCACGTCCATGCCCATGCGGGTGGCGATGGTCAGCGCCGAGTTGGCCACGGCGGTGTTGAGCGGCTTGGGGTGGTAGGTCCAGGTCAGCACATACTTCTTGCCGCGCAGGTCCTGGGTACCGAAGTGCTCCTGCAGCGCCATCACGTGGGCCAGTTCCTGGCACGGGTGGGTGATGGTTTCCATGTTGATGACCGGCACCGGCGAGTACTTGGCGAAGCTCTTGAGCACTTCGTCCTCGCGGTCCTTGGTCCAGTCGATGAATTTCGGGAAGGCGCGCACGCCGATCAGGTCGACGTAGCGACCCAGCACCCGGGCCACTTCGGCGATGTGCTCCTCGGTGTCCCCGTCCATCACCGAGCCCAGGTTGAATTCGATCGGCCAGGCGTCTTTGCCCGGCTGCAGCACGATCGCATGGCCGCCCAGCTGGAACGCGCCCAGCTCGAAGCTGGTGCGGGTCCGCATGGAGGGATTGAAGAACACCAGGGCAATCGACTTGCCCTTGAGCTCGTCGCCCAGCTTGTTGCGCTTGAACAGCGCGGCCTGGGTCAGCAGGGCATCCAGGTCGGTGCGGCTCCAGTCCTGGGTGTTCAGGAAGTGCTTCAGGGACATCGATCGATCCTTTGCGGCTGGTTTTCCACCGTTTCCGGCGGAGGTTGGGGGCGCCGGGGCGCGTTCAGGGCTCAACAAAACGTATACAGATGAAACTTTTCAGATCGCAGAAACGAAAAAACCCAGCGCGGGGGCTGGGTTTTCCGAACAGACAGCACGAAGCTCCGGTTACCCAGCGAAAATGTGGGGTTCCGGTCGGCGGGCACGCGACGTCATGCCCGTAGCCATACGGGCGGCGCTGGTGTCGTGCTGGAAGTCGGTGAGTTTCATGGCCGCCCATCTTTGCATGCACCCGGAGTGCGTGCAAGGCCTGAATGAAAATTCAGGTTGAAGCCATCCACCCCCGGGGCGATGCCGGGGGTCACGGGTTGGCGCCGCCAGCCTGCTCGTTGCCGATCCAAGGGGTGATCGAGACCCGGATCTTGAGCCGGTTGCCCGGATCTTCGGGCAGGCGGGAGCGGTACTTGGTGCCCTTGTAGACGTAGTCCACGTCGTAGGCGATCGGCCGGCGGAACTCGCGGCCGACCGGGATGATCTTGCAGTCACGGGTCAGCAGCGGGCCGGTATTGGCCGGCGCGGTCTCGACGACCACGGTCTCGGAATAGCCGTTCTCGTCCGTGCTGCCGTCTTCGCGGCGGAAGATCGAGCGCACCGAGTCCATGAAGCGGCCGAACCGACCCTTGTCTTCCTGCGGCTCCTCCCCCGTAACGTTGACCGGGGCCAGCGTGCGGGTCGAGATCGGCTCGCAGTGCTCCTCGGTGCGGGTGGCGCGCAGGGTCTGGAACACCGGCTCGACGTTGAGCACCTGGGCGTAGTCGAACTTGACGTTCTCCACGATCACCACCCGGTTGCGCACCTCACCGTCCTGGGCGCACGCCCCGAAGGTGGCACTTCCGAGCAGGCAGACCAGCGTCAACAACGAAGCGGATTTCATTGGCAACAAGGAAAAGGACAAGGGGGATAGTTTAGGCAGTGCCAAGCACAAGGGGCTGAACATTACCCTTCCGCGACGTTTCTGCCCATAGGCCGGACCCACCCGCGGCCCCGGAACCCGCCCCCACGGGCCGGATCGGCTGAAGCCTTCAGCGATCCCGCCGGCCGGCCCCGCCGCCCACCTGCCCTTCCCCGCATCCCCCCAAAGCCCCCGACACGTTCTAAAATCGACCGCTTACCCCCGCTCCCGACCCTCATGACCCTGCGCCTGCACAACAACCTGACACGCCAGCTCGAACCGTTCACCCCGCTCGATCCGACCTGTCCGACCCTGTATGTGTGTGGCCCCACGGTCTACAACTACGTCCACATCGGCAATGCCCGTGGCCCGGTGGTGTTCGGGGTGCTGGCCGATCTGCTGCGGCGCCGCTTCGGCGGCCTGCGCTATGCCCGCAACATCACCGACGTGGATGACAAGATCAACACGGCCGCGCGCGAGCAGAGCGTGCCGATCAGCACGATCACCGACCGCTTCGCCGCCGCCTACCGCGAGGACATGGCAGCGCTGGGCGTGGTCCCGCCGGACATCGAGCCGGAAGCCACCGCGCACATCCCCCAGATCGTCACGATGATCGAGCAGTTGATCGCCAACGGGCACGCCTACGCGGCCGAGGGCCATGTGCTGTTCTCGGTGGGCTCCTACGCCGACTACGGCAAGCTCTCGCGCCGCGACCCGGACGAGATGCTGGCCGGTGCACGCGTGGACGTGGCCCCGTACAAGCGCGACCCGGGCGACTTCGTGCTGTGGAAGCCCTCCAGCGACGACCTGCCCGGCTGGGCATCGCCCTGGGGCCGCGGCCGCCCGGGCTGGCACATCGAGTGCTCGGCGATGGCCGCCGCCCACCTGGGTCCGACCATCGACATCCATGCCGGCGGCGTGGACCTGCAGTTCCCGCACCACGAGAACGAGATCGCGCAGAGCGAGTGTGCGCACGGTGGGCAGACCTTCGCCCGGTTCTGGCTGCACAACGGCATGCTCAACTTCGGCGGCGCCAAGATGAGCAAGTCGATCGGCAACATCGAGCGGGTGCACGACCTGGTCCGCCAGCATGCCCCGGAGGCCCTGCGCTACGCGCTGCTGTCGGCCCACTACCGGCAGCCGCTGGACTGGTCCGATGCGCTGATCGAGCAGTCGGTGCGCACCCTGGACCGTCTGTACGGCACCCTGCGCGACCTGGTCGACGTGGAAGCCACGGCAGTGATCCCGGCCGAGATCGAGGCCGCGCTGGATGACGACCTCAATACACCGCAGGCGCTGGCCGAACTGGCCCGCATCGCCGGCGAGGCGCGCAAGGCCGCCGACGCCGACAAGGCGCACTGGAAGTCCACCCTGCTCGGCGCCGGCCTGGCGCTGGGGCTGCTGCAGCAGGATCCGGGCGCGTGGTTCGGCACGGCGGTCGGCCACGATGACGACGCCGCCATCCAGGCCCTGATCGACGCGCGTGCGGCGGCCAAGCAGGCCCGCGATTTCGCCCGCGCCGATGCGATCCGCGACCAGCTGGCCGCCGAAGGCATCGTGCTGGAAGACACCGCCCAGGGCGTACGCTGGTCGCGCAAGCGCTGAAAGACCGCCCGACTGACCGCCGGGCGCTGCCAGATACTGCCCGATCCATCGGGCGTTGCCACGACACAGACCCGGCCACGGATGGCCGGGTGCCTCCTTCGAACCATCACGGCCAGACCACGGAAGGCGCATGACCGGCCTGGAGTACCCCCATGACCCCTGCATCCCCGTTCCCGCTCGAACCCACCCCTGCCGAGGCCCAGGCCGCCATCGCCGAGGAATTCGCCTTCTTCGGTGACTGGTCCGAGCGCTACCAGTACTTGATCGACCTCGGCCGCAAGCTGCCGACCTTCCCGGACGAGTGGAAGACCGAGGAGCATCGTCTGCTCGGCTGCCAGTCGATGGTCTGGATCGTGCCGGAGGGCAATGCCGCGTCGCTGCGCTTCCACGCGATCAGCGACTCGGCGATCGTCTCCGGGCTGATCTACCTGGCCCTGCGCGTGTACTCGGGCCGTTCCGCGGCCGAAATCCTGGCCACCGAACCGAGCTACATCCAGGACATCGGGCTGTCGCGCCACCTCTCGCCAACCCGCAGCAATGGCGTGGCGGCGATGCTGGCCTTCATCCGCGACACCGCCCAAGCACAGTCGTGACGGTCTCTGCCGATCCGCAGGAGCCCGACAGCGCCCTGCAGCTGCTGGCCCGCCCGGGTTTTTCGCTGGTGCTGGCGTACCGCATCTTCGCGATGCTCTCCTACCAGATCGTCGCGGTGACGGTCGGCTGGCACATCTACGAAGTCACCCGCAATCCGTTCTCGCTGGGCCTGGTCGGCTTGGCCGAGGTGCTGCCGTTCTTCTGCGTGGCCCCGTTTGCCGGCTACCTTGTCGACCACCTGCCGCGCCGCCGGCTGGGCATGGTCGCGTGCAGCGGGCTGGTGATGACGGCCCTGGTGCTGACTGCGGTCGCCCAGGGCTGGCTGCCCTTCCACGGGGTATGGCCGATCTATGCGGCAATCGCGCTGACCGGCATGGTCCGCGCGTTCCTGTCGCCGATCTACAACGCGCTGTTCGCGCGCGTGCTCGAGCGCACCCAGTACGCGCGCGGTGCGGGCCTGGGCGCGGTGGTGTTCCAGGCGGGCATGGTGCTCGGCCCGGCACTGGGTGGCGCACTGGTGGCCTGGGGCGGCAAGGGCGTGGCCTATGGCGTAGCGGTCGGCGTGTCGCTGATCGCGCTGGGCTGCCTGGCGGCGCTGCGGGTCTCCGAGCCGGTGCACACGGGCCCGGCGGCCCCGATCTTCAAGAGCATCGCCGAGGGCGGTCGTTTCGTGCTGGGCAACAGGATCATGGTCGGGGCGATGGCGCTGGACATGTTCTCGGTCCTGCTCGGCGGCGTGGTGGCGATGCTGCCGGCGTTCCTGCACGAGATCCTGCACCACGGCCCGGAGGGGCTGGGCGTGCTGCGTGCGGCACCGGCGCTCGGCTCGGTATGCGTCGGCCTGTGGCTGGCGCGGCGGCCGCTGCAGCGCAATGCGGGGCGCGTGCTGTTGTTCGCGGTGGCGGGGTTCGGTCTGTGCGTGATCGGCTTCGGGCTGTCGTCGAATTTCTGGCTGTCGGCGGCGATCCTGCTGTTCTACGGTGCGTTCGACGGGGTGTCGGTGGTGGTGCGTTCGACGATTCTGCAGTTGGCGACGCCGGAGGAGATGCGCGGCCGGGTGTCGTCGATCAATGGCATTTTCATCAGTTCGTCGAATGAGCTGGGTGCGTTCTATGCGGGCACGATGGCGAAGCTGCTGGGGCTGGTCCCGGCGGTGGTGCTGGGTGGCTTTGCGGTGTTGAGCGTGGCGGGCATCACGGCCTGGAAGAATCCGACGCTGCGGCGGTTGAATCTGCGCGATCTGCATTGAGGATTTGGCCGGCTGGCCGCTTGGGGCTCCCCAGCTGGAGCCCGGGCTGGCTGGCAAGTTGGCTGGCGCTGCGCGGTTGGGTTGCGTGCGCTGTCGGCTCGGCGCCTTCCTGATCCTGCGGTTGGGCGGCCGGGCAGCGCAGTGCAGGACCCGCCGTAAACCCATCCATGGGGGCTCGTAGTGCGGCATCCATGCCGCACACGGTCCTTCACTGCGCTACCCGTCCACCCATGGACAGTAAGTTGCTTGCGCGGGATTGACGGCGAAGATCGACCGCACCCGCTACGCCTGTAGATCCACGCCATGCGTGGATGCCGCGCAAAGCGCGGGACAAACATCCGGACCAGCACCCGGCATGTCCCGACGATCCAACCGGCACTGGCAGCCGGCCGAAACCGTGTCGGACGCGGGAGTCCAAGCCCTTCCCTCCGCCGACCCATGAACCTGTCGGGAGTGGGTCGGGTGGCCCTGGCCGGGACCGTAGTGCGCCATGGATGGCGCACTACGAGCCCCCATGGATGGGTTCACGGCGGGTCCCGGACAGGGCTGCCCGACCCACTCCAAGCACGAGGCATCAAGGCGCCAGCGCTCTGCACGAACGGCCAATCCAAAAGCGAACAGCCACAAAAAACCCGGCCGAAGCCGGGTTTTCCGTAGAACAGCAACACCAACAGCGCGATCAGTCGCCCTGCTGCTTCTGCAGATGCTCCCAACGCTCCTGCGCATCGATCGTGCGCTCAGCGGTCAGGCGGGCTTCCAGACGATCCAGGCCGATTTCTTCGCCCGTATCGACACAGAAACCGTAGTCGCCGTCTTCCAGACGCTTCAGCGTGCTGTTGATCTTGCCGATCAGCTTGCGGTAACGATCACGGGTACGCAGTTCCAGCGAGTTCTCGGTCTCGCGGGTGGCGCGCTCGGCCTCATCGCCGATATCACGCACTTCTTCCTGCAGATTCGCGATGGTCTGCTTGGATTCTTCCACCAGATCATTGCGCCAGTGCTGCAGGCGCTGGCGGAAATACTCCAGCTGCAGCGGGCTCATGTATTCCTCTTCCGCGCTCGGCTTGTAACCGTCGGGCAGGATCGGACGACCGGTGGCTTCGTCAGTCTTGTATTCCACCACCTTCACCTTGGTGCGCGGGGCCGGGGCGGCCGAACGCGCTGCCACGGCAACGGCGACCTTGCCGACCGGACGGGACACCGGCTTGGGGGCGGACTCGGACTTGGCGGGGGTTTTTGCAGGCGATTTCGAAACGGGCACGGGATTCTTGTTTTGCGGGGCCTTGGAGGCGGGGGCGGCTGCGACCGGCGCCGGCGCGGAGGCCGGAGAGGTGACAGGTTTGGCCGCGCTCTTGGCCGGGACAGACTTGGCCGGCGCCGGCGATGCCGGCTTCGGTGCGGACTTCACTACGGGTGCTGCAACCGGCTTGGCAGCCGGCTTGGATGCCACGGGCTTGCTGGCGGTCTTGCTGGCCTTCACCGGCGTGGCCGGTGCCTGCTTGACTGCGGTCTTCTTCGCCGGGGCCGGCTTGGCCGCGGGTTTGGCGGCGGCAGGCGTCACGGTCTTTTTGGCCGCCGGCTTGCCGGCCGCGGTTTTTTTGACGGGCGCCTTGGTTACCGGCTTGCCTGCCGCGCGCTTGGCGGGCGTGGCAACCGGCTTGGCGACCGCCGACTTCTTGGCAACGACCTTCTTGGCGACGGTCTTCTTGGCCACCACCGTCTTGGCAGCAGGCTTCTTGGCGACAGCCTTCTTGACGGCCTTGGCGGGCGACTTGCTGGCCGCCTTCTTAACGGGTGCCGTCCTGGCCGCCGGTTGTTTGGATGCAGGCTTGCCGACCGGCTTGGCAGCCGGCTTCTTGGCAACGGTCTTGGCCGCCAACTTCTTTACAACAGGCTTGGCGGTTTTCTTGGCGGCCTTGACGGCCTTCTTTGCAGTTTTTTTAGCAGCCACGAAACGCTCTTCCTTGGATTCCCCGGGGCCCGGGAAAGCGGGCCTTTATAGCCTACCCGACCAGCAGCAGCAACCACACCGCCTACTCCGTTCAGCCCCGGAGTCGCAAGGCGTGCGACCGGTCCGCCTGGCAGGCGGGCCAACGTGCGCAGTTCGGTACCTGACCCGGCGACACCGCCGGGGCGGCCCGTCGCGCGCGTGGGTGCGGACGGGTCCAACGCCCCATCCTGCGACAAATGCGGCCTTCATGCCAACTGGAATAAGATTGGGGGGTGATCTCACGCCTGCTCATCGCCCTGCTGCGCTTCTACAAGCGCTTCATCAGCCCGTTGCTGGGGCCGCGTTGCCGCTTCATGCCCAGCTGTTCTGAATACGCCATGCAAGCCATCGCCACCCATGGCCCCGCGCGCGGCAGCTGGCTGGCCGCGCGCCGGCTGGGCCGCTGCCATCCCTTCCATCCCGGTGGTATCGACGAGGTGCCCCCGCGCGCCGCGCATGACGCCACCTGCCGCTGCACAGGAAAACACTGAATGTCCTCCACGCTCATCGTCAACGCCCGCCTCGTCAATGAAGGCACCATCACCCAGGGCGACCTGCGCATCGAAGACGGCCGCATCGCGCAGATCGGTCCTGGCCTGGAGGCACGTCCGGGCGAAACCGTCGTCGACGCCGCCGGCCGCTGGCTGCTGCCGGGCATGATCGACGACCAGGTCCACTTCCGTGAGCCCGGCCTGACCCACAAGGGTGACATCGCGACCGAATCCGCCGCGGCCGTCGCCGGGGGCCTGACCAGCTTCATGGACATGCCCAACACCAACCCGCCCACGCTGAACGCCGAGATCCTGCAGTCCAAGTACGACGCCGCCGCCGGCCGCGCGCGCGCCAATTACGGCTTCTACATGGGCGCCAGCAACGACAACCTGGCCCACATCCAGTCGCTGGATCCCAAGACCGCACCGGGCATCAAGGTGTTCATGGGCGCTTCCACCGGCAACATGCTGGTCGACAACCCCGAAACGCTGGACGCGATCTTCCGCGACGCGCCCACGCCGATCATCACGCACTGCGAAGACACCCCGATGATCGATGCCAAGGCCAAGGAGTACGCCGAGAAGTACGGCGATGCCCTCAGTGCCGAACAGCACCCGGACATCCGCTCGCGCGAGGCCTGCCTGAAGTCCTCCCAGCTGGCCGTGTCGCTGGCGAAGAAGCACGGTACCCGCCTGCACGTCCTGCACATCTCCACCGCCGACGAGCTGGCCCTGTTCGAACGTGGCCCGCTGATCCGCGCCGATGGCAGCCGCAAGCAGATCACCGCCGAAACCTGCATCCACTTCCTGCGTTTCGACCGCAGCGATTACGCGCGCCTGGGCAACCTGATCAAGTGCAACCCGGCGATCAAGGAAGCCAGCGACCGCGAGGCACTCACCCGTGCGGTGGCCGATGACGTGATCGACGTGCTCGCCACCGATCACGCGCCGCACACCTGGGAAGAGAAGCAGAAGCCCTATGCGCAGGCGCCGTCCGGCCTGCCGCTGGTCCAGTACGCACTGGTCGCCGCGCTGGAGCTGGTGCACGAAGGCAAGCTGGAGATCACCCAGGTCGTGCAGAAGTTCGCGCACGCGCCGGCCCAGCTGTTCGACGTCAGCCAGCGCGGATACCTGCGCGAGGGCTACTTCGCCGATCTGGTGCTGGTCGAGGACGTGCCCTTCACCGTCAAACGCGAAGACGTGCTGTCCAAGTGCGGCTGGTCGCCGTTCGAAGGCACCACGTTCCGCTCGCGCATCGCCTCGACCTGGGTCAACGGGCAGCTGGCGTGGGATGGCGAAAAGCTGGTGGGTTCGCCGAACGGCCAGCGCATGAGCTTCGACCGCTGATGCGGGCACGGCTGTTGAGTGCGGCCCTGGCGGCCGCAGGCGTCGCGGCGATGGGCAGCCTGCTGCCCTCGCCCGTCATGGCCCAGGCCGACGCGCGGGTCGTGTTTCCGGCCAGCGCCTCGCAGGGCGCGATGGTGATCGGCAAGGTGCCCGCCGGCAGCGTCGTGCAGTACGGCGGCCGCACCCTGCGCGTGAGCGGGTACGGCAGCGTGGTGTTCGGCATCGGCCGCGATGAAAAGGGCCCGCTGCAGGTCCAGGTGCAGCGGCCGGACGGCGGCAACGAAACGGTCAGCATCGCCGTCACCCCGCGTGACTGGCCGACCGAGCGTGTCAACGGCGTACCGCCGAAGACGGTCAACCCGCCGCCGGCGATCGCCGAGCGGATCAAGCGCGAGCAGGCCCAGGTCACCGCCGCGCGTGCCCGCGATGACAACCGCGCCGACTTCGCGCAGGCCTTCATCTGGCCGGTGCAGGGCCGCATCAGCGGCCGCTTCGGCAATGCGCGCGTCTACAACGGGCAGCCCGGTTCGGGTCACTCCGGCATGGACATCGCGGTCCCCACCGGCACGCAGGTCAAAGCACCGGCCGCCGGCGTGGTCACCTTCGCCGGCCCGGACCTGTATCTGACCGGCGGCACGCTGCTGCTGGATCACGGGTTCGGGATCAGTTCGAACTTCCTGCACCTGTCGCGCATCGACGTGAAGGTCGGCGACCGCGTGGAACAGGGCCAGGTGATCGCCGCAGTCGGGGCGACCGGTCGCGCGACGGGCCCGCACCTGCACTGGGGCATGAACTGGTTCGATACCCGTATCGACCCGCTGCTCGTGCTGGAACGCGGGAAATAACGGCGTGCCGGCCGCTGGCCGGCACGCACACTCAGCCGCGCGCAGCCCACCAGGTCAGCCACAGCGTGCGCATCGGCGTGGCCTGGTACTGGCGATCCTGCGCCCAGGTCTGCTGGCGGGCACGGGCCAACGCGGCGTACAGCCGTCGGGGCCGCGGGCCGGCTACCCGCGCCGGCCACTTCGCCAGCAACTGCTGCGCCCACCTGCGCGGCGCGGCGGTGTCATCCTCGGCCAGCAGCGAACGCGGAATGGCAGCGACACCACTCTCGTGCAGGCGCTGGGCCAGGGTCTGCACCAGCACCGGGGTGGCGACATCGCCACGCGCCGGGCTGTCGAACATCACCGCTTCGACCGCAGCCACGGCGGCCGCATAGGCCTGCAAGGCGCGCAGCGCCTGCGCCGGATCGACCGGTATCGCACGCGCGTCGATCAGATCCGGCAGGGTCTCGGCCAGCTGTGCCCACGGCGCACGCACCGGCTCGAGCACCCGGCCCAGCGGATGGCGCGAACGCTGCGCCGCCCAGCTGCGCAGCTCTTCCCCCCACCACGCCAGTTTGGCGTCCGACGGCATCGGATCGCCGGCGGTGTTGAGGATGTCGTCGAACTCCTGCAGCAGCGAGAACCACGCCACCACCAGGGTACGCTGGTTCTCGGGAACGAAGCGTTCGGCCACCTGCCACTCGGGCCAGCGGGTCCGCCACTTGTCCAGGAAGCTGTCCAGGGCGCTGGAAGTACTCACGGTGTATTCCTTGAAAGGCTAGAGCGTGCGCGGAAGCGGCCACGCCTTGGCATGCTGCAGGTGTTCGGGCAGATCGACGAGGGTGTCGGCCCCCCAGGCCATCGGATCGTCGGCATCGAGCCGATAGCCCCACAGGGCGGCGACGGAGGCCATGCCGGCGGCGTTGGCGGCGACGATGTCGCGCTCGTCATCGCCGACGTAAACGCAGGTGCCCGGTACGATCCCCATGCGTTCAGCCGCGGCCAGCAGCGGCAGCGGATGCGGCTTGCGCTGGGCCAGGGTGTCGCCACCGATCAGCACCTTGCAGCGCTGTTCCCAGCCCAGCTGCGGCACGATCAGGCGGGCCAGGTATTCGGGCTTGTTGGTCACGATGCCCCAGGCACAGCCGGCAGCATCAAGTGCGTCGAGCATGCCGGCGATGCCATCGAACAGCGCCGCGTGCTGGCCGATCAGAGCCTCGTAGCGTTCCAGGAACTCCGGCACCAGCGCATCACGCTCGACCTGCCCCAGTTCGGGAAAGGCCACCGAAATCATCGCGCGCGAACCCTTGGAGACCACCGGGCGCAGCGCGCCCAGGGTGATCGGCCCACGTCGGCGCTCGGCCAGCATCGCGTTGGCGGTGGCCAGCATGTCCGGCGCGCTGTCCAGCAGGGTGCCGTCCAGATCGAACAGCACCGCCGGCGGGAAACCGAGCTCAGACACGGGCGGCGGCGTCCGGCTTGACCGCGTGGGCCAGGTAATTGATGTCGGTGCGCGTGCTCAGGCGGGCCCGGTTGCGCCACGGCTCGTAGGCCATGCCACTGACATCGCGCAGGTTGAAATCCGCTTCGCGCAGCCACTTGCCCAGCTCGGCCGGCTTGATGAAATCCTGGTAGTGGTGCGTGCCCTTGGGCAGCAGCCGCGCCACGTACTCGGCACCGACGATCGCTACGGCGAACGCGGCCGGGGTGCGGTTGACGGTGGACAGGAACAGCTGGCCGCCCGGCTTCAGCAGACGGTGGCAGGCGGCGATGATCGCGCCCGGGTCCGGTACGTGCTCGAGCATTTCCATGCAGGTGACCACGTCGAAGCTGCCCGGCTGCTCGGCGGCCAGGTCTTCAGCGGCCTGCACGCGGTAATCGACGCTGACGCCGGACTCCAGCCCGTGCAGGCGCGCGACCTTGACCAGTTCCGGGGCCAGGTCGATCGCGGTGACGTCCGCCCCTTCCTTCGCCAGCGCCTCGCTGAGCAGGCCGCCGCCGCAGCCGATGTCGAGCACGCGGGCGCCACGCAGCGTGACGCGCTGGGCGACGTACTTCAGGCGTACCGGGTTCAGCGCATGCAGCGGCTTCTGCGGGCCGTCGACGTCCCACCAGCGGTTGGCGAGCGCGGCGAACTTGTCCAGTTCGGCCTGATCGAAATTGGTGGAAGCAGGAGGGGTGTTCATGGGGATCCTTGGTGCATCAAGCACGGATGTGTCGGATACGCTCGCGCCACTGGCGGGCGTTGGCGACGATCGCCGCGGTGTCCATGCCAATCAGTTCGCGCTGGACCAGCTTGGGCTGGCCGGCGATCCAGACATCGCTGACCTGATGGCGGCCGGCGGCGTAGACGAGCTGCGAAAGCACATGGTGCAGCGGTTGGGTTTCCAGCGCGGACAGGTCCACGCAGACCAGGTCGGCCTGCTTGCCGACCTCGATCGAGCCGATGCGGTCGCCGAAGCCCAGCGCGCGGGCGCCGCCCAGCGTGGCCGCGCGCAGCGTGGTGGCCGCGTCCAGCGCGGTCGCGTCATTGGCCACGGCCTTGGCCAGGATCGCCGCGGTGCGGTTCTCGCTGAACATGTCCAGATCGTTGTTGCTGGCGCAGCCGTCGGTGCCGATCGCCAGGTTCACGCCGGCGCGCTGCAGGGCGCAGGCCGGGCAGAAGCCGGAGGCCAGTTTGAGGTTGGATTCCGGGCAGTGCACCACGCTGACGCCGCGCTCGGCGCACAGGTGGATTTCCGCCTCGGTCAGCTGGGTCATGTGCACGGCGATCAGGCGGTCGTTGACCAGGCCGAGCCGATCCAGCCGCGCCAGCGGACGCTGGCCATGCAGCTTGATCGAGTCGCTGATTTCCTGCGCGGTCTCATGCGTGTGCAGGTGCACCTGCATGTCCAGCTGATCGGACAGCATGCGCACGCGTTCGAAGTTCGCGTCGTTGACGGTGTACGGCGCATGCGGCGCGAACGAGGTGCCGATCAGCGGGTCGTTGCGCCACTGGTCGTGCAGCTCGCCGGCCTTGGCGAAGTACTCGTCGTCGGTCTTGGCCCAGGCGGTCGGGAAATCGATGATCACCGCGCCGACCAGCGCACGGAACCCGTGCTGCTTGTAGACGGCGGCCTGGACGTCGGAGAAGAAGTAGTTTTCGTTGGCGCAGGTGGTGCCGCCGCGCAGCATCTCGGCGATCGCCAGGGTGGTGCCGTCGGCCACGAACTCCGGCCCGATCACCGCCGCTTCCACCGGCCAGATGTGCTGCTGCAGCCAGACCATCAGCGGCAGGTCGTCGGCGACGCCCCGCAGCAGGGTCATAGGATTGTGGGTATGCGCGTTGACGAGGCCCGGCATCAGCGCCGCCTCCGGGCGCGAGACCGTCTGCTTGGGCGCAAAGCGCTCGCGCGCATCGGCACGCGGCAGGATCGCGATGATCTCGCCACCGCGCACGGCCACGGCATGGTCTTCCAGCACCACCGCATGCGGTTCGATCGGGACCACGTAACCGGCTTCGATCAACAGGTCACAGGCTTCGGGAATGCGGGCGGTGTCGGTCATGCGGACTCACTGTGCTGGGCGGCGACCCCGAAGGCGTGTGCGACCGGGGCGCTCTGGAGGTAGAGCCGAGCCATGCTCGGCTGCGCGTGGTGTCGGCATCATGAACGTCGGGAAGTGCCGCCGGGCTGCGCCTGGGTGCCGACCAAGGGTCGGTACTGCCAGGGGCCGGCCGATCAACGATCGGCTACCGGGTGGCGCAGCCGACCAACGGCCGGCTCTACCCTAATCCGGCTTCTCCGGATTACTTGCCTGCGCGCGCGGAGTACTCGCCCGAGCGGGTGTCGACCTTGATGATTTCATCCTGGTTGACGAACAGCGGCACGCGGACCACCGCACCGGTTTCCAGGGTGGCCGGCTTGCCGCCGCCGCCCGAGGTATCGCCACGGACGCCCGGGTCGGTTTCGGTGATCTTCAGCTCGACGAAGTTCGGCGGCTGCACGAAGATCGGCTCACCGTTCCACAGGGTGACGATGCAGGACTCTTCGCCCTTCAGCCACTTCTCCGCGCCGCCCATGCCGGCCTTGGTGGCCTGGACCTGCTCGAAGGATTCCGGGTCCATGAAGTGCCAGAACTCGCCGTCGCTGTACATGAAGTCCATGTTGGTGTCGACGACGTCGGCCTTCTCCACGTCATCGGTCGCCTTCATGGTCATTTCGACCACGCGGCCCGACTTGATGAAGCGGTACTTCATGCGGGTGAAGGCCTGGCCCTTGCCCGGCTTGACGTATTCGGTCTCGGTGATGACCGCTGGTTCATTGTTGACCAGGATCTTCATCCCGTTCTTGACGTCGTTCATGCCAACAGTGGCCATGCTGAAACTCCTGAATGGGCAAACGCCGCGCAGGCGCGGCGAGCCGGATAGAATGGGAAATCCCACCGACACCGGTGGGGTGACTCGATATTTCTGACCCACATGATAACCGCAGGCCCCCATTCCATGCAGCTTTCCGCCACGCCCCTGGCCGCCCCCGTCCGCTGGCAGCAACGGTGGCGCGAGGCGATCCGCGACCCGCGCGAGCTGCTGCGGCAGCTGGGGCTGGATCCGGTGGAGCTGGGCGTCTCGGACGAAGCGGCCGGCCAGTTCGCGGTGCGCGTGCCGCAGGGCTTCGCGGCCCGGATGCGCCACGGCGACCGCCACGACCCCCTGCTCCGCCAGGTGCTGCCGATCACCGACGAGCTCAGGATCGTCCCCGGCTTCAGCCTGGACGCGGTCGGTGACGGCGCGGCCAAGAAGGCCACGGGGGTCATCCAGAAGTACCGCGGCCGTGCCCTGCTGGTCACCACCGGCAGCTGCGCGATCAACTGCCGCTACTGTTTCCGCCGCCATTTCGACTACGGCACCGAGAACGCGGCCCGCGAGGGCTGGCGCGATGCGGTGGACGCGATCGCGCAGGACCCGGACATCGACGAGGTGATCCTGTCCGGCGGCGACCCGCTGTCGCTGGCCACGCACAAGCTGGTCGAGCTGACCCAGGCGCTCAGGCAGATTCCGCACCTGCGTCGGCTGCGCATCCACAGCCGGCTGCCGGTGGTGCTGCCCGAACGGGTGGACGACGAACTGGTGCAGTGGCTGGGCAGCCTGCCGTGGCCGGTGGCGTTCGTGATCCATGCCAACCATGCCAACGAATTCGACGCATCGGTGGATGCCGCGATGGCGCGCCTGCGCGAGGCCGGCGCCACCCTGCTCAACCAGGCGGTGCTGCTGCGCGGGGTCAACGATTCGATCGAGGCGCTGCAGGCACTGAGCGAGCGCAGCTTCGCCGCCGGTGTACTGCCCTACTACCTGTACCAGGTGGATCGGGTCGAAGGCGTGGCCCACTTCGAAGTGGACGACGACACCGCCAAGGACCTGCATGCGCAGCTGACCGCGCGCCTGTCCGGCTACCTGGTGCCGAAGCTGGTCCGCGAGATCTCCGGCGACAGCAGCAAGCGGCCGGTGTAATTAACGGGGACGGAGGTAGTTATTAACTACCTCCGTCCCCGTTAATCAGCGGCCCGATTCGAGGAGCTGCACGACCTCGGTCGCGCTGACCGGGTGGCTGAGCCAGTAGCCCTGGGCCAGGTCGCAGCCGCGCTGGGCCAGCAGGTCGAACTGCACTTCCTGCTCGATGCCTTCGGCGACCACGGTGATCCCCAGCGCATGGGCCATGGCGATGATCGCCGTGGTCAGGGCCAGGTCGTCCGGGTCGCGCTGCATGTCGGCGACGAAACTCTTGTCGATCTTGACCCCGTCCACCGGCACCTGGCGCAGGTGGCTCAAGCCCGAGAAGCCGGTCCCGAAATCATCCAGCCAGACCTTGACGCCGGTCCGGTGCAGCTTGTCCAGCAGCGCCGCAGCCAGCATTTCATCGCCGATCACCGCCGTTTCGGTCAGCTCCAGGTGCAGGCGCGAGGCCGGCAGGCCGGTATCGCGCAGGCAGTCGGCGACCAGGGTCGGCAGTTCCCCGCCCCGCAGCTGGCGCGGTGACACGTTGACCGACACGAACAGGCCCTCGCCGTCCACGCCGGCTGGCCATTGCACCGCCTCGGTGCAGGCCGCGCGCAGGACCTTGGGGCCGATCACCTCGATCAAGCCGCTCTGCTCGGCGACTTCGATGAACACCGAGGGCGGAATCGTGCCGAGGGTCGGGTGCTGCCAGCGCAGCAGCACCTCCACCCCGACCATGCGACGGTCGCGGGTGCGGAAGATCGGCTGGTAGGCCAGCCGCAGTTCGCCGCGCTCCCAGGCACCGCGCAGCTCCTGCTCCATGTGCACCCGGCGCTCGACCGCATGGTCCATCGCCCGGCTGTAATAGCGGTAACAGTTCTTGCCGGCCATCTTGGCCTGGTACATCGCGATGTCGCCGTTCTTCAGCAGCGTGGTGGCATCGGCGGCATCGTCGGGGAACAGGGTCACGCCGATCGAGGTGCCCAGGAACAGCTCCCGGCCCTGCACCACGAGCGGCTTGCCCAGCTCGCGCACGAGGATCTCGGCCAGTTCGCGGGCCCCGGCGGCGACATCTCCCTCACCGATCAGGATCACGAACTCATCGCCGCCGAAGCGCGCCAACAACGCCTCGTCGCCGCCGGCCTGGGCGACCGCCGCGCTGATCCGCTGCGCGAACTGCAGCAGCGCCTCGTCGCCGGCCTCGTGGCCCAGGGTGTCGTTGACCCGCTTGAAATCGTCCATGTCGGCGAACAGCAGCCCCAGCCGGTGTCCGGAGGCGCGCGCCGCCATCAGGCGATGATCGAGCGCCTCGCGGAACGCCAGCCGGTTGGTCAGGCCGGTCAGCGCATCGGTATAGGCCATGTGCCGCACTTCGCGGTCATGCCGCGCGATCGCCTGGCTCATGCGGTCGAACGCACGCATCAACTCGCCGACCTCGTCCTGCCGGCGGCTCTCCGGCATCCGCAGGGTGTAATCGCCCGCCTCGATCTGGCGGGCAGCACCGGCCAGCCAACGGATCGGCGTGACCAGCGTGCGCTGCACGTAGATGATCACCACCGCGCCGATCCCGATCAGCAGGCCGAGCATCAGCAGCAGCCACCCCAGATGGCGCTTGCCGACCTGCTGCAGGCGATCGCCCAGGGTCTGGTTGGCCTGCCGCTCCATCGCCTGCACATCGTCCAGCGCCATGCCCACGCGCACCCCGCCGATCCGCTGGTTGCCGATCATGATCGGCATCGCGTTGTCGAGCACCTTGGGCGAGGCCTGCACCACCAGCTCGCGCGCGCCGGCGGCGCCCGCAGCGAGCGGGTCGGTCATGGGCTGGCCGAACTCCAGCACGTCCACCGTGCCATCGTGGATCAGCCGGCCCCGGTCGTCGAACACCAGCACATAACGCACCACCTGCTGCCGGGAGGTATTGCGCACCAGCGCCCCGACCTGCTCCAGGTCGTTGTAGTACAGCGGGTTGGCCAGCGCATCGGACAGCTCACGCGCCAGCGCTTCGCCCCGGCTGCGCACGCTGCGGTCGAACAGGTCATGGATGACCGTGCCACTGAGGTGCTGCACCTCCTCCTGCATCGTGGCCTGGCGCCCAAGCACCACGGCCACGATCGCCACCACGACCAGCATCGCGCCGCCCATCGCCAGCACGAAGCGGGCCTGCATTCCGGAACCCAAGCGACTCATTCCACTTCCATCCGCACGCGCGTCAAGCCTTGTTTCAATTCATCCAGCCGGTGCTGCATCTGCGCATCCACCCGGTGGAACCCGGAAGTACCAAAAAACGTCTTCAATGCCGGCCGTGCCTGCGGATCGGACGCGGCGTCCAGCAGCACCTGCTGCAGGCGGTCGCGCACCTGCGGGTCCAGGCCCTCGCGCACCATCTCGACCGCCCGCGGGTACGGCGCGGTGCGATGGATGACGCGGAAATCGCGCAGGAAATTGGCGGGAATGCGCTTGCCATCGGACCAGTCCACGCTGCTCACCGCCCCCGCGTCGACCAGCCCCTTGTGCACGAACGTGGCGATGTTCGACTCCGACCGTGCGAACACGTAGCCCACCGTATCCGGCGCGGCGACATCACCGATCGAGGCCAGGATCTCCGGCGTTTCGCCATGCTGCAGCAGGGTCATGACCGGCACGAGATACGCACTGGTGGACGCCACGTTCTGCAGGGCCAGGGTGTGCCCGCGCAGGTCTTCCAGGGTCTGGATGGGACTCTCGCGGCGCACGAAGAACACGGTGTGGTAGTCGCGCACGCCGCTGCGCTCGGTCAACAGCAGCGGTCTGGCGCCGCTGCGCAATCCCAAGGCCACGGCGGTGCCGGAGGTTTCGGTCACCCAGTCGACCCGGCCGCGGCGCAGGTAGCTGCCCATCTGCTGGGCATCGCGCGCCATGAGGATGCGGCCTTCGGTGATACCGACGTCGTGCATGCGGGGGATCACGTAATCGAGCAGGGGCTGCAGTTGCGCATAGTGTGACTTGGGGTCGTCGCTGATCCGGCCCAGCACCAGGACATGGGCGGGCCCGGCCAGAGCCGGACCGGTCATCGCGGCGATGGCCAGACACAGCATTACGCTCTGCAGCAGCCTTCGCAGTCTCGACAAGCCCATCACTCCCCCCAAGGAATCGAGACAGACTACCCGAAAAAATGAGAACTGCGTCAGCTTACAGGGGCTTATTCGTCGCCAACCGCGCCATCCGCTGAGCGTCGGACAGGATGCCGCGCAGCAGCCGCACTTCCTGTTCGCTCAGTTCCGTCCGCAGGAACAGGCGGCGCAGCTTGCGCATCGCCGATTCGGGCGCACGGCCCTTGTGGAAATCGATCTCATCGAGGGTATCGCCGAGCTGGCCGAACAGGCCTTCGACCTGGGCATGGCTGGCCGGCGCTTCGCCGAAACCGGGGTCGGCCGGGGCAGCGACCGGGGCCTCGGCGGCGCCGAGGATCGCCATGCGCACTTCATAGGCCAGCACCTGGACGGCGGCGGCCAGGTTCAAGGAACTGAACTCCGGGTTGGAGGGAATGTGCACGGCCGCATGGCAGAGCTGCAGCTCTTCATTGGTCAGGCCGGTGCGCTCGCGGCCGAACACGAAGGCGACTTCGGCCGGCTCGGCGGCCTTGGCCAGCACCCGCTGGGCAGCCACGGCCGGCAGTAGCTCTTCCAGCTGCACCCGACGCGAGCGGGCGGTGCAGCCCAGCACGAAGCGGCAATCGGCCACGGCCTCGGCCAGGGTCGCCACGACCGGGGCGTCACCGAGGACATCTTCGGCGCCGGCGGAGCGGCGGAAGGCCTCTTCATCGAGCGGTTTTTCCGGGGCCACCAGGACCAGGCGGCCCAGGCCCATGGTTTTCATGGCCCGCGCGGCCGCCCCCATGTTTCCCGGGTGCTGGGTGCCGACCAGGACGAAACGGATGCGGGCGGGAGCGGTTTCAACGGACATGAACAGGCCAAATGGGAGCAGGACAGCGACAAATGGTAAACTGTGCGACCGGCCTCTGCGCCGGGACCGCTCTTTTCCCCCGCCAAACCCCTACTCTGCCTTTACGGGAGCTTTTCGCCATGCAGAAACCCGCCGTCACCGTCATGGTCAAGGCCGCCCGCCTCGCCGGCAACGTCCTGTTGCGCAACATCAACAAGCTCGAGGCGTTGAACGTCGTGCAGAAGGGCCGCATGGACTATGCCAGTGAAGTCGATGCAGATGCGGAAAAGGTCATCGTCAAGGAACTCAAGCGCGCCTATCCCGAGTACGGGATCATGGGTGAGGAAGGTGGCGTGCAGTCGGTCAACCGTTACATGTGGGTCATCGATCCGCTGGACGGCACCAGCAACTACCTGCGCGGCTTCCCCCATTACTGCGTGTCCATCGCCCTGGTCGAGAACGGTGAGCCGATCGACGCGGTGATCTTCGATCCGCTCCGCAATGAGCTGTTTACCGCCAGCCGTGGCGCGGGCGCGGTGTTCAACGACCGCCGTATCCGTATTGCCGAGCGCAAGGATCTGGGCGGCGCGATGATCCATACCGGCTTTGCCCCGCGTGAGCGCCAGCGCACGAGTGCGCAGCTGAAGGCCGTCGATGCGCTGCTGGTGCAGGCCGAAGATGTGCGCCGCACCGGTTCGGCGGCGCTGGATCTGGCCTATGTCGCCTGTGGCCGCGCCGATGCGTACTTCGAGGCCGGCGTGAAGGCGTGGGATATCGCAGCCGGCGTGCTGCTGGTCCGTGAGGCCGGTGGCCGGGTCTGCGATTTCAAGGGCGCGACCCCGGCCCGCATGGACAGCCGTGGTCCGGAAACCCAGCAGATCGTGGCGGGCAACGTGAAGATCAGCGATGCGCTGCAGAAGGTCCTGGTCAATACCGGCTACGCGGCGGAGTTCGACGCGAAGTTCTGATCGGGCGGGTTGCGATCTGCATGACGACGGCGCCTTCGGGCGCCGTCTGCGTTTGTGGGGCTGTCATCGTGCGCCCTGCTGGACGGGTCAACGCGTGCCTGGCTCGTCGTGCGTCGGTAGTGCCGACCGCTGGTCGGCTGCTGTTGAACGGCTGCGAACGGCAACGGCAGCGCCTCCATTGCTGAGGGCCCGAGGCCGCGTCCAACAAAAACGCCCGGCGAAAGCCGGGCGTTCTGGTCAGCGCACTGCGGTGTGGGTTACACCACGGTGTTGTTGGCGGCGCGAAGCGCGGCGATGCGCTCGTCCAGCGGCGGGTGGCTCATGAACAGCTTCTTGGCAGCGCCGCCAGCGATGCCGAAGGCGGCGATCTGGGTCGGCAGGGTGCTCTGGCCGTGGTTGACCTTGAGGCGTTCCAGCGCGGCGATCATCTTCTGGCGGCCGGCCAGGTGGGCACCGCCGGCATCGGCGCGGAATTCGCGGTGACGGGAGAACCACATGGAGATCATGGTGGCGAACAGGCCGAACACCATTTCCAGCACGAACACGATGATGTAGTACGCAAAGCCGCGGCCGCCGCCTTCGCGGTTGCCGGACAGGGCGCTGTCGATGAAGCCGCCCACGATGCGGGCGAGGACGATGACGAAGGTGTTGAGCACGCCCTGCAACAGAGCCATGGTGATCAT
Source organism: Stenotrophomonas sp. JAG2 (assembly GCF_041080745.1). Classification (NCBI taxonomy): domain Bacteria; kingdom Pseudomonadati; phylum Pseudomonadota; class Gammaproteobacteria; order Lysobacterales; family Lysobacteraceae; genus Stenotrophomonas; species Stenotrophomonas sp. JAG2. Next base: position 123,860 of record NZ_JBEUMH010000008.1, read on the forward strand.
GTCGCCATTGGCGACGTGGGCGATTTCATGGCCGAGCACGGCTTCGGCTTCGTCTTCGCTCATGTTGTGCAGCAGGCCGGTGGAGACCGCGACCAGGGCCTTGTTGCGGTTGGCGCCGGTGGCGAACGCGTTGATTTCAGGGCCTTCATACACCGCCACTTCGGGCATGCCGATGCCGGCCTCGCGGGCCTGGCGTTCCACGGTGGCCAGCAGCCAGCGCTCGGTCTGGTTGCGCGGCTCGGTGATCACCACCGCGCCGGTGGAGCGCTTGGCCATGAACTTGGACAGCAGCAGGGAGATGAACGAGCCCCCGAAGCCGAAGATGGCCGCAAAGACCAGCAGACCGCTCATCTGGTTGGGATTGACGCCCAGTACCGACATCACGATGCCGGCCAGGATCAGCACCGCAAAGTTGGTCAGAAGGAAGAGAGCAATGCGACTGAACATGGGAAAAGGACGCTCGTGGGAGGTTGATGAGTGCAAATCTGCGGTGACTTCAGCTTGAATTCAAGTCGCAAACTGACCGACGATTCATAGTCCATGTCCGATCCCTCCTATTGCGGGCGCTTTGCGCCCTCGCCCACCGGCCCCCTGCACCCCGGCTCACTGCTGGCGGCGCTGGGCAGCTGGCTGCTCGCGCGCCACGCCGGCGGCCGCTGGCTGGTGCGGGTGGAGGACGTCGATCCTCCTCGAACGGTGCCCGGCGCCGCAAGCGGCCAGCTGGCCATGCTGGCCGCCTGCGGACTCATCAGCGACGGGCCGGTGGTGCATCAGAGCCAGCGCGATGCGCTGTATGAGGCGGCGCTGGAGCGGCTGCTGCGCGAGGACAAGGCGTTTGTCTGCCATTGCAGCCGCAGCGAGCTGGCCGCGCAGGGCGGCATCCACCACCGCTGCGTGGCCCGCGCCGAACGCGCGCACCCTGCCGTGCGGCTGCGGGTGCCACCGGGCAGCGTGGTCCGCTTGGATGACGGCCTGCAGGGCACGATCGTCCAGGACGTGCACGCCGAGGTCGGCGATGTGGTGCTGCGCCGGGCCGACGGCTACTGGGCGTACCAACTGGCGGTGGTGGTCGATGATGGTGCGCAGCAGGTGACCGACGTGGTCCGCGGGGCCGACCTGCTCGACTCGACCCCGCGCCAGATCCTGCTGCAGCAGGCGCTCGGGTTGCCGACACCGCGCTACCTGCATCTGCCACTGCTGCTCGGCCCCGACGGGCGCAAGCTGTCCAAGTCCGAGGCCGCGCGGCCGATCGACCCCGCCCAACCGCTGCCGGCCCTGCGCCAGGCGTGGCGGCAGCTGGGTCAGGATCCGGCGATCGGCGCGACGGTCGACGAGGTCGACCTTTGGCTGCGGCAGGCCGCCGCCAGCTTCGATCCGGCACGGTTGCCACCGGGCGACATTTCAACCCTGCATGCGGCTGGCGAGGCTGCCCCTTTTGCCCGCTGATGTTGCAGAATCGTTTTCCCCCTTGTTGGCCCTGCCTTTCGGAGTAGCTGCTCATGACATCTCGCGTCGCACTGGTCACCGGTGGTACCGGCGGTATCGGTACTGCCATCTGCCAACGTCTGGCCGACCAGGGCCATCGGGTCGCCACCAACTACCGTGACGAAGCAAAAGCCAAGGCCTGGCGCGAGAAGATGCTGGCCCGCGGCTGCGATGTGGCGATCTTCCCGGGCGATGTGTCCGACCCCGGCACCGCCGAGAGCATGGTGCAGGCCGTCGAAGCGGCGCTGGGCCCGGTCGAGATCCTGATCAACAACGCCGGCATCACCCGCGACACCACGTTCCACCGCATGCGCGCGGACCAGTGGCACGATGTGATCAACACCAACCTCAACTCGGTGTTCAACGTCACCCGCCCGGTCATCGAGGGCATGCGCCGCCGCGGCTGGGGCCGGGTCATCCAGATCAGCTCGATCAACGGCCTGAAGGGCCAGTATGGCCAGGCCAACTACGCCGCCGCCAAAGCCGGCATGCACGGCTTCACCATTTCGCTGGCGCGTGAGAATGCAGGCTTCGGCATCACCGTGAACACGATTTCGCCCGGCTATGTGGCCACCGACATGGTGATGGCCGTGCCGGACGAGGTGCGTGCCAAGATCATCGCCGACATCCCCACCGGCCGCCTCGGCAAGCCGGAAGAGATCGCCTACGCGGTGGCCTTCCTGGTCAACGACGAAGCGTCCTGGATCACCGGCTCCAACCTGGACATCAACGGCGGCCACCACATGGGGTGGTAAGGGCCCGGAGAAGGGCGAATTTGCTGCACCCCATGTTGCGCAACATAAATGCGGCCCCTTGCTACCTATGGCGGTTGCATAGGCTGCTGCACTGCGCCATGCTGCGCGCCTACTGTGATGAGTGACTGCTTCATGGCTGCGACCCGCATTATCAAGAAGTATCCGAACCGCCGGCTCTACGACACGGAAATCTCCAGCTACATCACCATAGAGGATGTGCGCCAGCTGATCCTGGATGGCGAGGACTTCGAGGTGCGTGACGCCAAGAGTGGCGATGACCTGACCCGCTCGGTGCTGCTGCAGATCATCGCCGACCAGGAGCAGGACGGCGAACCGATGCTGTCCACCCAGCTGCTCAGCCAGTTGATCCGCTTCTACGGCGACTCGCTGCAGGGCTTCATGGGCAACTACCTGGAGCGCAGCATGCAGGTCTTCCTGGACCAGCAGCAGCAGTTCCGCCAGCAGATGGGCAATCTCCTCGGCCAGACCCCGTGGGCGATGATGAACCAGCTGACCGAGCGCAACATGGAAATGTGGCAGGACTTCCAGCGCAACATGGGCGCCGGCTTCGGCGGCCGCCCGGGTGGCACCGGAACGGGTACCGGCACAGGCACGGGTACCGGCACCGGTGCCGGCAAGAAGCCGGAAACCCCGGCACCGGGCGCGGGCAAGACCCGCCGCTGAGTCCGCGGTCCCAGCACACAGAGAAAAGGCGCAGCCTACGGGCCGCGCCTTTTTCGTTCAGGGGCCGGGCGACGTCAGCGTCGCCGTCCGGCCAGCCCTGGCGCCGTCCAGCCCGCGCGCATCAGCGCCTGGGCTTGGCGCAGCCGGTGCAGACGCGCTCGACCTTGTAGCCCTTGGCCCGCAGCTTTTCGACCACGCCATCGTTGCCGAGCAGATGCAGGGTGCCGACCACCACCATCGTGCCGCCCTGCCCGGCCTGCAGGTGCTGCTGCAGCTTGGGCACCCAGGCGTCGTTGCGGTCGCTGTTGATGCGCTTGTAGAGCTGCGGGTACTGGCCGCGCATTTCAGTGGCCATCGAGGTCCACAGCAGCTTGTCGTCGCCCCGGCGCCAGGCATCGTGCAGCTTGCGGCCCATCTCGTCGCCCTTGCCGGCCTGCTCCAGCGCCTCGGCCACCATCTGCTGCTGTTCCTTGGCCGACATCCCCGACAGCACCGCGACCTGGGTATCGATGTCCTCCAGCCCGTCGGTCGCCTTGCCTGCACTCGCGGCGCGGGTCATGAAATGACGATCCAGGCCGAGCGCCGGGTCCAGGCCCATCTTGGTGAACTGACTCAGCGTAATGGTCAGGCCGACGAACCACGGCTTCATGCCCTGCAACTGGGCCAGCGGCAGCTTGTTCTGCTGTGCGTAGGCCTGGAGCCTGGTCCAGGTCGCCGCATCCAGATCGCGCTTGAGCTCGGAACCATCGGTACGCACCGCGGCCTGGACCATTTTCTGCGCCAGCTGCGGCGATTCCATGTCCTGCGGGGACAGCTCGAACACCACGCGCTGCGAGGCCGCGAACGCCGCGTCGACGTCCGGCGAGAGCGGGTAATCGCTGGGCTGCAGCAGGTGGAACGAGCCCAGCAGGTACAGGCGGCTGTCGCCGGGGCCGGTCACTTTCCACAGCAGGGGAACCGGCGGCGTGGCCTTGGCCACGGGCGCGGCGGGCGCGGCCGGGCGTGCCTCGGCACCACCGGCACCGATCAACAGGCCCGCGGCGATCAGCATCGGGGACAACAGGCGCGACAACATCGACATGTTCAAGCCTCTCCTTCGGGAGCGTGGTACGCCTGCTCGCCTGCGTCCACGCGCAGGTCCAGGCGGTTTTCAGGGGGCGTCAGCGGGCAGGTCGCGAACGGGGTGAACGCGCACGGTGGGTTGTAGGCGTGATTGAAATCGATCACCACGCGGCCCTGGTCATCGGGCGCGGGCAGATCCAGATAACGACCCGCCGGGTAGCTGCCGTGGCCGCTGGTGCGGTCGCCGAAGATGACGAACAGGTCGCGGCCCGGTTCGCCGATCGCTTCCAGCCGCCAGGTGCGGCCGTCGCGCTCGAATTCCAGTGCGCCGGCATTGGGCATGTTCGTGGTCAACCCGGTGATGTCCACGATCGGCAGCGTCTTGCCGGCCGGATGCGGCACGAAGCGCGCGGTGACGCGCCAGGTGGGACCGCCCGGCCAGTAGGTCAGGCCGGTGAAGTTCGTCCGCGACGGCGCATCGGCATGCTTGACCCGCAGCGCGAAACGCTCGCCCCGATGAATCAGGCTGAGCTGGCCCTTGTCGTCGTCGAAGGCGATGACCGTCGGGGTGGGATCACGATCGCTGAAGAAGCGGATGCGGCCGGTGACCGGTTTGCCCTCCACGCGCATCGGCACGCCACGCTCCGGCGTGAACCAGACAGTCGTGCCTTCACGCGCGACCATGCCGAGCTTGTCCGGGCCCACGGCGAGGCGGATGCCGCTGCCGGGCCCGCGACCGATGTAATGCGCTTTGTGCTCCAGCCAATGCAGGCCGACCAGGCTGGTCCAGCCATCGGCGGCATGCAGCGCCTCGTAGCGCTGTTGCCGCCACTGCTGCTGTCCGGCTTCGAAGGCCGGATCGATGGCGACCTTCGCCGGCGCCGCCTCGTTCCTGCCGCCACACGCGGACACGCCCACGGCCAGCAGCAACGCGGCGGCCCACACTCCCCAGTGCTTCCCCATGACCTTCCCCTCAACGTCCGCGCAGGAACCAGCGGTCGATTTCCGCCAGTGAAAAACGCGCCCAGGTCGGTCGGCCGTGATTGCACTGACCCGAGCGCTCGGTGATTTCCATGTCGCGCAACAGTCCGTTCATCTCCGGCACCGTCAGGCGCCGGTTGGCGCGCACCGCACCGTGACAGGCCATGGTGGACAACAGTTCGTCGCGGGCACTGGCGATGCGCCGGCTCTGGCCATGTTCGCGCAGGTCGGTCAGCACGTCGCGCAGCAGCGCCTCGGGTTCGGCATTGGCCAGCAGCGCCGGAATGCTGCGCACGTGCAGCGAGCCGGGGCCGGCGCGGGTGATTTCAAAGCCCAGCGAGGTCAAGGTCTCGGCCTCGCGCTCGGCGGTATCGGCATCGCGTTCGCCGACCGCCAGGGTGATCGGTACCAGCAGCGGCTGCGCATGCAGGCCCATGCCATCGTGCGCGGTTTTCAGGCGTTCGTAGCCGATGCGTTCGTGCGCGGCATGCATGTCCACCACGATCAGGCCTTCGGCGTTCTCGGCCAGGATGTAGATGCCATGCAGCTGCGCGATCGCATAGCCCAGCGGTGGCACGCCACTGTCGGCGGCGGTCACCGGCAGACCGTTTTCGGTCGGCATCGGCGGCAAGGTGCCCGCCGCGGAGGCTCCGCCGGGCGCGCCATACAGCGCTGCATAGGCGGACGGCGCATCCGCCACGCGCAGCCCCAGCGGTGATTGCTGCGGGCGCCAGTCGCCACCGATGCCACCACCACCACCTGCTCCATTACCGGCGAGTGCATAGCCGCTGCCGCCGGAAGGCGGCAGACCATAGGCTGGCGCCGCAGTGGCAACACTCTCGGTGGCATGCACCTGCGGACCGGCCGCGGTCATGCCAGCGCGTGTTTCAGCCAAGGCTTCCTTGAGCGTGCGGTAGACGAAGTCATGGATCAGCCGAGAATCGCGGAAACGCACTTCATGCTTGGCCGGATGCACGTTGACGTCGACGCGGGTCGGGTCCAGTTCCAGGAACAGCACATACGCCGGCTGGCGGCCATGGAACAGCACGTCGCCGTAGGCCATCTTCACCGCGTGCGCGACGCTGCGGTCACGCACCGAGCGGCCGTTGACGTACAGGTACTGCTGATCGGTGCTGGCCCGCGAATAATGCGGCTGCGCGATCCAGCCATGCAGGCGCAGGCCGGCACCGCTGTGGTCCACGCGCAGCGCCTGGTTGGCGAAATCTTCGCCCAGCGTCTCGCCGAGGCGCGCGTCGGAATACAGATCACCGGGCTTGTAGCGACGCGAGGGTTTGCCATTGTGCGATACGCGCAGCTCGACATCCGGGCGCGCCAGCGCGAGCGAACGCAGCCACTCTTCGATATGGCCCAGCTCGGTGCGCTCGGCACGCAGGAACTTGCGGCGCGCCGGCACGTTGTAGAACAGCTCGCGCACTTCCACCGTGGTGCCGGGCGCATGCGCGCGTGGGGTCACTTCGCCGAGCCGGCCGCCTTCGATCTGCAAGGCGGAGCCGTGCTCGTCGATGGCGCGGCGCGAGCTCAGGGTGAAACGGCTCACCGAGGCGATCGACGGCAACGCTTCGCCGCGGAAGCCGAGCGTGGCCACCGATTCCAGATCATCCAGGCTGGCGATCTTGCTCGTGGCGTGTCGCGACACCGCCAGCGCGAGTTCTTCCGGTGCGATGCCACCGCCGTCGTCGCGGATCCGGATCAGCCGCACGCCGCCCTCTTCCAGGTCGATATCGACCCGGGTGGCGCCCGCATCCAGCGCGTTCTCGACCAGTTCCTTGACCACGGACGCGGGGCGTTCGACCACTTCGCCGGCGGCGATCTGGTTGATCAGGATGTCGGGGAGCTGACGGATGCTCATGCGCACCTCCCGGCAGCGGAGGTGGCAGGCGGGGCGGCGAGGCGGAGGCGGGAAACGGACGTCATCCCGTGATGATAGCGTGCGCCGGGCGATGCAACCCGCAGGGGTTACTTGCTGCCACCCGCCACGGTACCGGCGGCGTCGATTTCGGCCTGGGCGCGCGCGGCGTACAGGGTGCCCGGCGGCGGCTGGCGGCTGAAGAAGGTATGCACGCCATCGAGCACCGCACCGGCAATCTGGCGCTGGTACGCCGGGTCGATCAGCCGGCGCTCTTCATCCGGATTGGAGATGAAGGCGGTTTCGACCAGCATCGCCGGCATGTCCGAGGTACGCAGCACCGCGAAGTTGGCGCGTTCGATGTTGGGCTTGTGGTTCTTGCCGATCCGCTTCAGGCCGCCGAGCACGTGCCCGGCCGCGTCTTCGGAGGCCTTCATGTAGCCGCTTTGGGCCAGATCGAGCAGCACGTTGGCCAGGGTGCCTTCGGTCTGCTGCAGGCGTACGCCACCGACCAGATCGGCGGCGTTTTCCTTGTCGGCCAGCCAGCGGGCGCGCTGCGAGGAGGCACCCTTGGTCGAGAGCACATACACCGACGAGCCGGTCGCCGCACGGTTTTCTGCGGCATCGGCATGGATCGAAATGAACATGTCGGCCTTGGCCGCACGTGCCTTCTGCGCGCGCATCGGCAGCGGGATGAACACGTCGCTGTCGCGGGTCAGGTAGGCCTTCAGGCCGGGCGTTGCGTTGACCTGGCGGGCCAGTTCACGCGCCACCGCCAGGGTGATGTCTTTTTCGCGCTTGCCGGTCGGGCCGACCGCGCCGGGATCCTGGCCGCCATGGCCCGGATCGATCGCGATCACCAGCGGCCGCATGCCCGCACGCATCTTGACCCGCGAGGCATCGCTGGGCATCGCCGGACGCGGATTGTCCTGCGGCGCGACCGGGGTCGGCGTCGGCACCGGCGTGGGAACCGGCGTACTGGCGACGACGGCGCCGGTTGCCTGACCGGCCAGGATCGCCGCCGGCGAGGCGCTGTTGCTGGCGGCGTTGGCGGTGCCGGCGGCCGCGACATTCACGGTGGTCGCGGTGGTCGCCGTCGGGCCCGGGGCAGGCGCCGAGGTGGCGACCGTGGCACTGGCCTGCTGGCGCACCGAAGCCGTCAGCAAGGCCGTGGCGCGCGCGGCATCGCTGCGCGCCTGTGCGGACTGGGCGGCGGTCTGCGCGGGGGTCGGTGCCGGCGCGGAAGCGGTCGGCGCCGGTGAAGGCACCGCAGCCTGCGCAGCGGCAGGCATCGGCGCGGGCGCAGTGGCAACGGCGGTCGCGCTCGGCGCATCGCCCGGCCACTCGATCACCAGCCGCGACTGATCGCCCTGCTTGATCATCTGCGGACGGAACGGCGCCACCGATTCGGCCAGGTCGAACACCACGCGGAACGTGCCCGGCACCGGCTGCCCGGTGCGGACCGCGGTGACCACGCCCTTCGGCGCAGGCAGTTTGAGGTTGCGGATCGCGCTGGAGTCCGGGAAATCGACCACCAGGCGGTTCGGACCGGCCAGGGACAGGGTCTTGTACCCCCCGCTGCCGGCCAGCGAAATCTCCGCACGGGTCCCGGTCGCACCGGTCTCCACGGCCACCTGGCGGACTTCGCCCGCCCACGACAGCGCGCTCGTCAGACAGAGTCCGACGGCAGTGCAGAGGGCAGCGAGAGATTTCCCCATTGGCATAGGTCAGGATTCAATCACCGCGCTGAATGAAATGCAACTCCTTTTCCCTTAATAATCCGTAACCTGCCGGTGTTTCCTAGTGTCAGCCGACAGAAAGGGCCTGCAAGTCACCCCCTTGAGGCAGCCGTTGGAGCCATTCGCGACCCGCCGGACTGGTCCCGGTGAGCCGGGCACGGCGTCCTTGGCCCTGGATGTCCAATGCCACTTCCAGGTCGGTGGGCGGCAGCGCGCCGGCACCGCGTTCGGGCCATTCGACCAGCCACAGCGAGGCGCTGCCTTCGTCCAGCCCGAGGAAATCCAGCTCTTCGGCCTGGCCGATGCGGTACAGGTCCAGGTGCCAGGCCTCATGGCCGTCAGCCAGCGGATAGCGCTCCACCAGGGTGTAGGTGGGGCTGCGGATCGCGCCCTGCACGCCCAGCGCGCGCAGCAGTGCGCGGGCCAGGGTGGATTTGCCGGCGCCCAGGTCGCCCTGCAGCTGCATCACCGCCTGCGGCGGCCGGGTCGCGGCCAGCCATTGCCCGAGCAGGTCGGTGTCTTCAGGCTGCGCGAGGAAAAACTCGATCATGTTCAAACGTCCGGATTGACCAGCCGGCGCAGCGGCGCCAGCAGATCGGTGGGAAGCAGGCCCCGCTGGCCGTCACTGGCGGCGGCATCGCCGGCCAGGCTGTGCAGCAGCGCGCCGGTGCTGGCGGCGTCGAAGGCGCCCAGCCCCTGCGCGCGCAGGGCGGCAATGATGCCGGTGAGCAGGTCGCCCATGCCACCCACGGCCATGCCGGGGTTGCCGGCGGGCACCACCCGCGGCAGTGCGTCGGGCGCGGCGACCACGGTGCCGGCGCCCTTCAGCACCACCACGGCGTGGAAACGCGCGGCCAGCGCGTTCGCCGCCGTGAAGCGGTCGGCCTGCACCTGCGCGGTGGTCAGCCCGAGCAGCCGCGCCGCCTCGCCCGGGTGCGGGGTCAGTATCGCGTCGCTGAGTGTCCGTGGCGCCTTGGCCAGCAGATTCAGGGCGTCGGCATCGATCACCAGCGGTTTGCCGCTGGCCAGCACCTGCCGCCAGAGTTCGTGCGCCCAGTCGTCCTGGCCCAGGCCAGGCCCGATCGCGATCACCCCGGCACGGGGCAGCAGGGACTGCAGCTCCTGCGCGTCCTGCACGGCATGCACCATCGCTTCGGGCAGGCGCGCGAGCAGCGGTGCGACGTGCGGTGACTGGGTCGCCACGCTGACCAGCCCGGCGCCGGCGCGCAACGCCGATTCACTGGCCAGCATCACCGCCCCACCGCTGCCGAGATTGCCGCCCACGCACAGCACGTGGCCGGATTCGCCCTTGTGGGTGTTGGCGCGGCGCGCCGGCAGCTGCGCACGCAGGCGCGATGGCTGCCAGCATTCGGCGCTGCACTGCACACCTGCCGCAGCGGTTTGAGGCAGCTCCAGCGGTGCCAGGCGACGTCCGCCGACATGTTCCAGCGCCGCGCCGGTGTAAAGGCCCTGGTGGCGCACGATGAACTGCAGCGTGAGCGTGGCGCGGACCGCGACGCCCGGCACGTTGCCGGTCTGCGCATCCACGCCGCTGGGGACGTCCAGCGACAACACCGGCACGCCCGCCGCGTTGATGGCCGTGATCAGATCGGCCGCCGCACCGGCCGGGGCACGGTTCAGGCCGATGCCGAACAGCGCGTCCACCAGCAGGTCCACCGCCGGCACGCGGCCATCGAAGCGCTCCACCCCACCGCCGGCGGCGATGAAGGCCTGCTCGGCCTGCCGGGACAACGGCGTCGCCGGGGCATCGGTGTCCAGCCGCAGCACCGTCACCGGGCGGCCGGCCTCGCGGGCCAGGCGCGCCACTACGTAGCCATCGCCGCCATTGTTGCCGGCACCGGCCACCACCCCGATCCGCTGCGCCTGCGGCCAGCGCTCCAGCAGGCAGTGCCAGGCGGCCTGGCCGGCCTGCTCCATCAGTGAGGCACCGCCATCGCCCCGCAGGGCACTGGCCTGCGCATCCAGGCGACGCGCGGCGGCGATATCGAACAGTTCAGCAAGCTCGGGCATGCCGGGATTCTATACTTGTCGCCCAGGCGCAGCCTTGCCGCGCCCTTCCCAGGCTCCGTTTCCGCCCAGGCCATGTCCGCCGTCCCCCTGCCCGCCCCCGTCCATCTGGCCCGCGCCGCCGAACGCATCCGTGCGATCGCGCGCGTGCACGGCTTCCAGCGCTGCGGCGTGTCCGGCATCGATCTGCGCGAGGACGAAGCGCACCTGGCCGACTGGCTGGGCAAGGGCCTGTACGGCACGATGGAGTGGATGGCGCGGCACGGCACGCTGCGCGCGCGGCCGGACGAACTGCTGCCGGGCACCGTGCGGGTGATCTCGGTCGGCATGGATTACGGCCACAAGGACGACGCCGAGGCCTGGAACACCCTGCACGATGGCGACCGCGCCTACGTGGCGCGTTATGCGCTGGGCCGCGATTACCACAAGCTGATGCGCAACCGGCTGCAGAAATTCGCCGACAGCATCGCCGCCGAGATCGGACCGTTCGGCTACCGCGTCTTCGTCGATTCGGCCCCGGTACTGGAGCGCGCACTCGCCCGCAACGCGGGGCTGGGCTGGATCGGCAAGCACACCTGCCTGATCGACAAGCAGGGCGGCTCGTGGTTCTTCATCGGCGAAATCTACATCGACCTGCCGCTGCCGGTGGATACGCCGGCCAGTGCGCACTGCGGCACCTGCACGCGCTGCATCGATGTCTGCCCGACCCAGGCGATCATCGCCCCGCACCGCCTGGATGCACGCCGCTGCATCTCCTATCTCACCATCGAACACGACGGTGCGATTCCCGAAGAGATGCGCACCGCGATGGGCAACCGCATCTACGGCTGCGACGACTGCCAGCTGGTCTGCCCCTGGAACAAGTTCGCCAAGCGCACCGACGAGCCGGATTTCCGTGCGCGCAACGACCTGGACACCGCCTCGCTCGCCCAGCTGTTCGCCTGGGAGGAAGACGAGTTCCTGCGCCGCACCGAAGGCAGCCCGATCCGCCGCAGCGGGCATGAGCGGTGGCTGCGCAACATCGCCGTGGCGCTGGGCAATGCGCCGAGCCACGCCGAAACACTGGCCGCGCTGCACGCGCGGCACGCGCATCCCTCGGCGCTCGTGCGCGAGCATGTGGCCTGGGCCCTGCAGCAGCACGCCGCGCGCGCCACGGCGGGATGAAGCATCCCCGCCGACGTGCGACCATGGCGTCCCGTCCGTACCGTTTGGCCTGATCCCTCCATGGACCGCAGCGCGCAGATTCTCACGCCCAGCCAGCTCAACATCCTGGCCCGCGACCTGCTGGAAGGCGCCTTTCCGCTGATCTGGGTGGAGGCCGAGCTGGGCAGCGTGACGCGCCCGGCCTCGGGCCATATGTACTTCACGCTGAAGGACGCGCGCTCGCAGATCCGCGCGGCGTTGTTCAAGCCCAAGAGCCAGTGGCTGAAGTTCGTGCCGCGCGAAGGCATGCGCGTGCTCGCGCGTGGCCGGCTGACCCTGTACGAAGCCCGCGGCGAGTACCAGATGGTGCTCGACCACATGGAAGAAGCCGGCGAAGGCGCCCTGCGCCGCGCCTTCGAGCAGCTCAAGGCACGTCTGGAGGCCGAAGGCCTGTTCGCCCCCGAGCGCAAGCGGCCGCTGCCGGCGCATGTGCGTCGCCTGGCGGTGATCACCTCGCCGACCGGCGCGGCGGTACGCGACGTGCTGAGCGTGCTGGAGCGCCGTTTCCCGATGCTCGAGGTCGATCTGCTGCCCAGCCTGGTGCAGGGCGACAGCGCTGCCGCGCAGCTCACGGCGCTGCTGCGCTCGGCCGATGCCAGCGGCCGTTACGACGTGATCCTGCTGACCCGCGGTGGCGGCTCGATGGAGGATCTCTGGGCCTTCAACGATGAGCAGCTGACCCGCGCGATCGCGGCCAGCCAGACCCCGGTGGTGTCTGCGGTGGGTCACGAAACCGACTTCAGCCTGGCCGACTTCGCCGCCGACCTGCGCGCGCCGACGCCCTCGGTCGCTGCCGAACTGCTGGTCCCCGACCAGCGCGATCTGTTGCTGCGCGTGCGTCGCCTCGATGCACGCCTGGCGCAATTGCAGCGGCACAGCCTGGGGCAGGCCATGCAGCGCGCCGACCGTGCCCTGCTCCGCCTCAACGCGCAGAGCCCGCAGTCGCGCCTGCAGCTGCTGCAGCGCCGGCAGCAGGACGTTGCGCGCCGCCTGCACGCGGCCTGGACCACGCAGCATCAGAACCGTCTTGCCCACCTGCGCCACGCCGCGGCCGTACTGCGCAGCGGCCATCCGCAGCGCCGGCTGGACGCCCTGCGTGAGCGCCTGCAGCGCCTGCAGCCGCGCGCGGACAGTGCGATCGGCCGCCAGCTGCAGCGCGACGGCCTGCGCCTGCGTGCCCTCGCCCGCTCCATGGAAGCGGTCAGTCCGCTGGCCACGGTTGCGCGTGGCTACGCGATCCTGACCCGTGACGACGATGGCAGCCTGGTGCGCTCGCCCTTGCAGGTGCGCCCGGGCGATACGCTCAAGGCGCGCGTGCAGGACGGCGTGATCGACGTAACGGTCAACGAACCGGCGCGCTGATCCAGCGCATCGCCGATCAAGCGTTGGCGGTCAGCGCCCCGCGCTCTCGCAGAACGTCTGCCGGTACTCCATCGCCTTGGGCATCAACGCCTGCAGGTTCTGGATGCGCGTGCCGGGATTGGGATGCGTGGACGCGAATTCCGAGGTCGACTGCCCGCCGCTGGCCTGCCCCATCCGTTCCCACAACGGGATCGCCTCCTGCGGATCGAAACAGGCCGCCGCGGCCAGCATCAGGCCCACTTCATCGGCCTGGGTTTCGTGGCTGCGCGCGTACGGCAGCAGGTAGCCGTAGCCCATCGCCGACATCATCATCTGCTGCTGTTGCGGGTCCATGCCGCTGGCGGCCCCGGCCATCTGCCCGATCTGGGTCATCTTCTGCTGGGCCATGCGCTGGGCACCATGGCGCAGCAACGCATGCGCGATCTCATGGCCCATCACCACGGCCATCGCATCCACCGTGCGCGCCACCGGGATCAGCCCCGTGTACACCGCCATCTTGCCGCCCGGCAGGCAGAACGCATTGGCCTGCTCGGAGGGAATCACGTTGACCTCCCACTCGAAATCACGCGCGAAATGCGCCGGCTTCAGCCCATGTTCTTCGGCGAGGGCGGTTTCCACCACGTCCACCTTGGCGATCAGGCGCTGGGCGATCGCCTGGATCTCGCGCGACTGCGGCGCGTTGGGATCCAGCGGCCGCTCCTGCGCCAGGATCTCCTGGTAGGCCTGCAGGCCCAGCGCCTTTTCCTGGGTGGCATCCAGCGAGCTGTCGATCAGCACGCTCTCGCCGGTATACGGATCCACGGCGCGGTTGGAGAACCAATAGAACGCCGCATAGCCGGCAAACGCCAGCAGCACCCACCAGCGGATGTTGCCGAACAGGCCCGGCCGCCGGGCGCGGCCCTGCTGCTGACCGCCGAATGGATCGTTGCGCATGCGCTTGGTTCCTGAGATGGCCGTGGCACCCTGCCCGACGCTGTGCCAATCCTAGAACGCGCGCCGTGCGGCCGGGTGAAATCCAGCCGCACGGGCGATCGGTCAGATCCCGCGCACCAGCCGGAAGCCGATCCGTGCGGTGGTGGTGTCCGAGTCCTGCGACTGCCGCCATGCGGCGCGGGTCTGGGCCGGCGCATTGGCCCAGTTGCCGCCGCGGATCACGCGCTGCCGGCAGCCCGGGTTGAACCAGGCCACGCCGTCGGACGGCGCGCGCCGGTAGCTCGCATGCCAGCAGTCGGCCACCCATTCGCTGAGGTTGCCGGCGATGTCATGCAGGCCCCAGGGATTGGGATCGAAGCTGGCGACCGGCGCCGGCCCCCAATACCCATCGCCATAGCCGACGAAGGCGTTGTACCAGTGCCGCCCGGACGGCGAGACATCCTCGGCGCCGGTGAAGTTGCCCGCACGCGCCGGCGGGGTACCCGCATCGCCCCACGGGTAGCGGCCGCTGCTGCCCGCGCGCAGGGCGTACTCGAATTCGGCCTCGCTGGGCAGCCGGTACGAGCGCCCGGTCTGCTCGGACAGCCAGCTGGCGTAATTCTCGGCATCGCGCACGCTGACGTGCATCACCGGCAGATTGGCGATGGCCTCGGCGCCGTTGTAATCGGACTGCCAGTCCACCCCGCTGCGCCGCACGAAGTTGCCGCTGCGCTCGTCGTACACGATCGAATGGCCGCGCCGCGTGGCGCGGGGGCGGGCCTTGGTGGCCTGCACATAACGCCGGAAATCGGCGACCGTCACTTCGGTGATCGACATCGCGAAGCCCCGTTCGAACCGCACGTAATGCGAGGGCTTTTCGGCATCGGTCGCGCCCAGTTCGTTCTCGGCCGCGCCCATCTGGAACCCGCCATGCGGCACCACGATCATCTGCGGCCCGCGGCCCCCATCGCGCAGCGCATCGCTGAACACCTGGCGCGGCCGGAAGCTGCCGTAATGGGTGACCAGCTCGATGCGCTCGCGCAACTGGCCCACCACGGGATCGCCGGGCAAGGCGATGCGCAGTGCATCCTCCAGCTTCTGCCGCGCCGGCTTGAGCCCCTGCGGCGTGGCCAGATCGCGCAGGCCCTCGTTGCGCAGCCGCGCCAGCGTATCGGCACGGATTTTCTCGATGCGTTCGAAGGCATCGGCGATGGTGATCGAAGAGTCACGGACTTTGGCCGCTTCCGCCAGCCAGGTACCCGCGGTGGCGAAATCGGTGGCCCGCGCGGCTGTTTCCGCACGCCGGATCAGGGCGCTCTCGGCCGCTGCCAGTCCTTGCCGGGCACGCGAACTGTCGGCATCCAGCGCCAGCGCTTCGCGGAAATTGGGAATGGCCCCATCGCCGTCCTCGCCGATCCGGTCCGCACGCAGATCCTCTTCGCCGGCGCGGTTGTAGGCGACCACGCGCTGGGCGATCTCCACCCGCGACTGCAGCTCGCGCACCTTGGCATCGTCCGGCGCCAGGGTGAGCAGGACCAGAGCCATTTCGCTGGCCTCGGCCAACGCCTCGCGCTGCTTGAGCGGGCGATCCAGCAGGACGGAGGCCTCTTCCAGCAGACGCTGCCGGGCGCGCTTCAGGCCGGCCTCGGCCGCACGGTCCTTGGGGTCGTGCTGCAGCAGCGCGAGCCAGATCGGGATCGCGTCCTCGGCGGTGCGGTACAGCCGGTCTTCCTCGAAGGCGCGTGCGGCATCACGGCGGGCCTGCGCGACCCCGTCCTCGGCGAGAGTCACGGCGGGCGGCTGCCAGCGCTCCACGGTCTCGGCGGCGTCCTCACCGCCGATGGTCACCTGCGCCACCGGTGCGCTCGCCTTGGCCGCTGCCTTGGCCGGGACGGCGGCAGGCGTTGCCGCGGGCGCGGGGGCCGGCGCGGGCGAACAGCCGGCCAGCAGGCCCAACAGTGCAGTAAACAGCAGCGGCAATGTGCCTGACGGTCGCAAATGAACTCCTCGGGGTGTGCCTGGGCGCAGTGCAGTCCAGGCGGCATGCCGACGGCGCGGACAGGGGATCATCATAATCGCCACCGTCGTGGGCGGCGACCGCCAACGGCCCGGGTGTTCATCACCGCGCGGCGGCATGCCGGCCGTAACACGGGGTTAGGCTATCCTCCCCGACCTGAGCATCCCTTTGCAGTACATGGAATCCCACGTGGCTTACTGGATCAAAACCCCGGCGGAACTGGACGAGCGCTACCGCCAGCGCCCCACCCGCATCGGCCTGGACACCGAGTTCATCCGCGAACGTACGTACTGGCCGCAACTGGCGCTGGTGCAGATGGCGGTCGGTGACGAAATCCTGCTGATCGACCCGTTGATCCCCGGCATGAACGAGGCGCTGGCGCCGTGGCTGGCCGATACCGCCATCCTCAAGATCATGCACAGCGCCAGCGAAGACCTGGTCACCTTCAAGGTGGCCTGCGGGGTGCTGCCGCGCCCGCTGTTCGACACCCAGATCGGCGCGTCGCTGGCCGGCATCGGCGGCGGCATGGGCTACCAGAAACTGGTCACCGCCGTTACCGGCGTCACCCTGGCCAAGGGCGAGACGCGCTCGGACTGGATGCGCCGCCCGCTCTCGGAGGCGCAGCTGGAGTACGCCGCCGACGACGTCGAATACCTCTTCCAGATCCACGACACCATCGACGCGCGGCTGGAAGAGCTGGGCCGCCGCCAGTGGCTGCAGGATGACGCCGAGCGCCTGCTCGCCAGTGTCGAGAATGATGAAGAGCGCTGGCCGCACGTGGCGATGCGCTCGGCACAGTTCATGGACACCCCTGCGCAGCTGCGTCTGCTGCGGCTACTGCGCTGGCGCGACGTGCAGGCGCGTGCCAGCGACAAACCGCGCAGCTGGGTGCTCGACAACGAGCTGGCCGCCGTGCTCGCACGCACCCCGCCCGCCGATGTGGATGCGCTGTCCAGGCTGATGGAGGGCTTCCCGAAGGCACCCCGCAAGCTGGCCGCGCAGGTATGGCAGGCACTGATCACCCCGCTTGCCGACGAGGCCGACGCACCGCTGGCGCTGCCGGCCAACGACGCCAACAAGCAGGCCCTCAAGCGGCTGCAGGATGCGGTCACCGCGCGCAGCGCCGAACTCGGCCTGCCCGACGGCGTGCTGGCCTCTCGCAAGCATCTGGAAAGCTATCTGGAACGCCGCCAGTGGCCGGCCGCGCTGGCGGGCTGGCGCCAGGCACAGCTGGAGCCGATCCTCTCGGCGCTGTTGCCGCCGGCGGAGTGATCGGTACGCATCGGTGCAGTCTCGACTGCACCGATGCACTGCGATGCCCGCCGTTCAAATGCGCTGGCGACGGCGCACTGCCCTCGTTTCCTGAACGAATCGCACAGCGTGCCTGACACGTCGCCGTCGGCATGACTGCAGACACATACGCGCCTTTCGAGCGCATGCAAGAGTGAATCGCACGCACCGTTCCGCGGCTGCGCAAAGGACTCCCATGCATCTGATCGCGACTCGAAGGACCGTTCCCACCCCTCGCCGCACCACGCCGCATCTGCGCCGCTGGCTAGCTGTCTCCCTGCTGCTGGCGGCCACCACCGCCAGCGCGGCCGATGACCTGAAGGCCCGGATCGCCCAGGCCATGCGGGGCACCACAACGCCGGCGATGGGTGTTCTCGTGATCCGCGACGGCAAGGTCGCCGAACACGCTGTGCAGGGCGTCCGCCGCAACGATGCGGCACCGCCGGCCACCATCGACGATCAATGGATGATCGGCTCGACCGGGAAGCCGATCACCGTGGCGATGATCGCGCGCCTGGTCGAACAAGGCGTGCTGGGCTGGGATACGCCGCTGTCGACCCTGTTGCCCGACCTCGCGGCACAGATGCAGCCGGCCTACCGCGACGTCACCCTGGTGCAGCTGCTCTCGCATCGCGCCGGGCTGCCGGAGAACCTCACCGATGCCGCGGCGCTGGATGCGTTTTTCGTCGACAGGCGCGCCCTGCCGGTACAGCGGGAGGCCTATGTCAAAGCCGCCCTGGCCGAAGCGCCGATGCATCCGCCCGGCACTGAGTTCGCCTACAGCAACAGCGGTTTCCTGATCGCGGCGGTGATCGCCGAACGTGCGACCGGCAAAGAGGTCGAAGCACTGATGCAGCGCGAAGTGTTCCAGCCCCTGGGCATGACCGGTGCCGGGTTTGGTCCGACACCTGCGGGCCAACCGCTCGGCCACCGCGGTGGCAAGCCGGTGACCAAAGCACCGCAGAAGGCCGATGACGGGGTGCCGCCGATCTACACCGCAGCAGGCAACCTGCACATGCGCCTGCAGGACCTGGCGCTGTTCGCCATCGACCAGCTCGCGGGCAGCCAAGGCAAGGGCACGCTGTTGACGCCGGCCTCCTATGCACTGATGCAGACCGCACAGCCGGGCAGTGGATCCGGGCTGGACTGGGGCGTACAGCCGTCGATCGCCGGCCGTCAGGGCCCGGTGCTGGTGCACGGCGGCTCGGACGGCAACTGGCTGGCCTGGGTGGTGCTGTTCCCCGGCCAGAACAACGGCGTGATCGCCATCGCCAATGCCGCCGAAGACATGGGCGCCGACCAGGCCACCATGGGCGTGCTGGGTGGGTTGTTCGCCGAGCTGGCGCCGGCGGCCACGCCAGCGAAGTAGCACACGGCGCTGGCGAATTCAGCGCTGCCGAGTTGGCAATGGCCGGAAGGATCTACGCAGATCTTCCCGGTCACTTTCCACTGTGGCCGCAGAGCTCACGTACCGCCTCAAACATCGTGATTGCTTGCCTTCAGTACTTTCCAGCAGGTCGATTGCCTAGAATGCGCGATTGATCTTCGACAAGGACGTGGTCCCCATGACCGATTCCCCCAGCGACGCGATTGAGCTGCGCCAGCGCGCACGCGACGCGCTGCAGCAGGCGCGCTTCGACGATCTCGACCGGCTCCTCGCCGGGCTGGAGCAGCGCTGGCTCGACGGCGGGTCGCCCCGCTACGGCTACGGCTGGCTGCTGTCCAGCCTGATCGACCCGGCGCAGGCCCTGCCCGCACGACTGCAGCAGGCACAACAGTGGTGCGCGCAGCAGCCGCACAGCCCCCACCCCTGGGTGGCGCTGGGGTCGCTGTGGGAGCGCGTGGCCAGCCAGATCCGGTCCAGCGAGACCGCCGACCTGATCCGCGACGCGCAGTGGGCCGGTGCCAGCCTTGCCCGCGACCATGCGCTGGCCGCGTGGCTGCGCGCGATCGCGCTGCATCCGCGCCCGGCCTTCGTGCTGGGCAAGGTGATGCGGCTGACCTGCTACCTGGGGGAACCGCGCTGGCTGCACCAGCTGCAGCGCGGTGGGCGGGCCGAACTGTACGCATCCCTGCAGCAGCAGGATCCGGACGGCTATGCGGCGGCACTGGCGCTGCTGGCGCCTTACGGCGCACCGCTGGCGGAGCTGCCGGCGTTGCCAGCACGGCTGGCGCAGCGCACCGAAGACGACTTCGAGTACGCCGCCGATTACTGGTTGCAGCACGCGCTGGCGTTGCGCGCGGACGATGTCGGCCTGCTCGAAACTTTCCTGTACTACCTGTACCCGCGCTGGGGCGGCAGCCACGCGCTGATGCAGGACTTCATTGACGGCCCGTATGCGGCCCGGCTGATGCTGCCGCAGCGCAACCGCCTGCGCGTGATGAAGGAACGCGACTGGCTCTGGTTCGCGCCGGAGGCCGATGAAGAAGAGGCGATCGCCCAGCACGACACCGCCTACGCGAACCTGCTTGACCTGCACCTGGATGCGCCCACGCGCGCGCTGGTGCTGTGCTGGTGGGCGACGCTGGATTACAAGCTGGGCCGTGACGAACCCGAAGAGAACGACGTGCGCTGGGACGCGGCACGCATGACACATGCCTACACGTGCCTGGCCGAGGCGTTCGCGCTGGACCCGGCCACCGTGGTCGAGGAAGGCATGAACGCGCTGGAAGCCTGCGCGCTGTTTGCCCACGTCGAGGGCGCCGATGCATTGTTCGCGCAGGTGCTGGCCAGCGTCGAGGCGTTCACCGACAGCGCGCATGCGCTGGCGTGGCTGTCCGCTGCGCGCCATGCCGGGCTGTTCGGTTTCAGCCTCGACACGCCCCTGGCCGCACAGCATCTGCACCGCGCGATGGCGATGGCGGACGAGGACGAGGTGAACCTCTCCACGGTGGCGGCCAACCTGTTCTGCGACGTATCCGTACCGGCCGGCCTGCACATGATGCAGCAGCTTGCCGAAGGCGGTGACCGCCGCGCGATGGCGGCGATGGTGGACCTGTACCGTGGCCGCGTGGCCGGCCGCGACTTCCCTGCGTTCGCCGATCCGGCCCAGGCCGCGGCGTGGACCGAGCGCGCCATCGAGGCGGGCGACCTGGTGGCGATCTACAACCGCGCCTGGGAATTGAGCGAAACCTTCAAGCACACGCCCGACCCGGCTGTGCAGCAGCAGTCGCGCGCGCTGTACCGCCGTTGCGTGGATGAGGCCGCCCCTCACGACCGCGTGTGGCGGCCGGCGCACAAGAACCTGGCGGTGCTGCTGTACCAGGGCGAAGATGATCGCGACAAACAGGAAGCCGTGTTCGACCTGCTCGGCCCGCTGTGGTGGCGTGGCGACACTGCCACCAAGGCCTGGGCTGCCGGCTTCCTGGCCGACGTGTTCCACTTCGGCAACGGCGTGCCCGCCAACGCGTTCCTGGCCAAGGTCTGGGTGGACCGGGCGGCCGAAGCCGAGCCGGACAATGCCGATGTACTGCGCATGCGCCCGCTGATCGAGGGCCAGGGCAAACTGTTCGGCGCCAGCCGGGCGGCCAGGCAACAGGCGCGCGACCGCGACACCGTGGACCTGCGCAGCTGGCAGCTCACCTTCGGCTTCGACTCCGTGCCGGACCGCCAGGATATGCAGTCGGTATGAGCGGCATGACTACGCCACGTCGCTGACCGGGGTGCACAAACAGAAACGCCCCGCGATCGCGGGGCGTTGCCGGAACCACTCGCTGTCACCGGTGCCCTGCGGCACCGGTGGTCGCGTGACTTACCAGTTCATGTTGAGCGAAACACCCACGGTGCGCGGTTCGTTGTAGACCGCGGCCATGTAGTTTTCGATCACACCCTTGAGGTTCTTCTCATTGGTGATGTTGCGCGCGAACAGCGCCACTTCCCAGGCACCGTAGTTGGCCGAGTAGCCCAGCTTCAGGCCGCCTTCGAAGCTGCCCTTGGAGTTGAACTCGGCCGAGTCGTACAGCACGAAGCTGGTGTAGCCCTGCTTGTTCCAGTCGGTGGAGACGAAGAACACATCGGCGTCATTGACCGGCATGTCGTAACGCGCGGCCAGGTTGATGTTGTACTTCGGTGCGTTCGGCAGCGGGTTGCCGTTGATCTGCGCGAAGGTGTTGGCACCGACCTTGATGGTCGGATCGTTCACCGTGCAGACCACGGCGCCGTTCAGGGCGCAGACCTGCGCGTACACGCGGTCGTCCTGGATTTCGCTGTGCAGCAGGCTGACACCGGCGCTCAGGGCCAGGTTCGGGATCGGACGCAGTTCCATGTCCGCTTCCAGACCGTAGGCCTTGGCCTTGTCGGCGTTGAACAGCACGCCGTTGCCGTCTGAATCGTTGCCGTTGAGCTGGATGTCGTTGACCACGTAGGTGAACGCGGCGGCGTTCACGCGCAGGCGGTTGTCCCACAGGCTGCTCTTGATGCCGGCTTCCCAGGACAGGATGGTTTCCGAGTTCGCCGTGGTGAAATCGGCATTGAACACGGCCGAACGGCCCTGGATGGTCGGGCCGCGGAAGCCGCGGGCCACGCGCGCATACACGCTCAGCTGCGGGTTGAACGCATACATCGCGCTCAGGTCCCAGCTCGGCGTGGTGTCGGACATCTCCACGTAGGTGCGGCCCTTGTAGGTCACGGCGCCGGCAGCGGTATCGGCGGTCTTGAGCAGACGGGTCTTCTTCTCGTCCTTGGTCTGGCGCAGGCCGGCGGTCAGGGTGAACTTGTCGGTCACGTCATAGCTGACCTGGCCGAAGCCGGCCCAGGAGGTGTTGACGTTGCGCAGGCGCACCCAGTTGTTCGGGTTGCGGGCAGCGGTGTTCAGGAACCAGGCGCGCTGATAGAAATCGGTGGTGTCGCGGCCGTCGAAGTAGAACGCACCGACCTGCCACTTCAGGCGGTTGTCATCGGCATTGGCCAGGCGGAATTCCTGGGTCCACTGGTCCAGGTCGCGGATCTGGCCCATCGACTGGCCGTAGCCGTTCGGGACGCCGTTGACCGGGTAGTTCACCGCCGCGCCGCCGTCGGTGTCGCCACGGCTGTAGCCGGAGGTGGTTTCGTAGGCGGTGATCGAGGTCAGCGAGACATTGCCGAAATCGTAGATCGCCTTCACCGAGCCGCCGTAGGTCTTGTAGGCCTGCGGGTTGTTGTCGGCTTCGTCGTAGGCGACCTTGTCGCGCGGCACGTCGGTCTTGTTCGAGCCCTTGGTCAGCGCGCTGCGCAGGAACAGGGTCGAGGTACCGTCGTAGTCGCGTGCGTGGGCCGAGGCCAGCAGCGAGAAGTTGTCGCTCGGCTGCAGCAGCAGCTGCGCGCGCACGTTGCGGTCGTCGAAGCCGCCCATGGCGTTCTTCTTCGGCGAGACCGTGCCATCGGTGCTCGGGCCGCTGTAGGTGTTGTCGACGTAGTCATCGCGGTGCTGGTACAGCGCCGACACGCGGAACGAGGCGATGTCGTTGATCGGGCCGCCGAAGCCGCCATCGATCGCCACGCTGCCGTACGAACCGTAGCTGGCCTGCACGCGGCCGCTGTAATCCTGGCTCGGCTTGATGGTGTCGAACTTGACGATGCCGGCGGTGGTGTTGCGGCCGAACAGCGTGCCCTGCGGGCCGCGCAGCACTTCGATCTGGTCCACGTCGTAGACCGGGTTGGACTTCAGCACCACGTGCTCGAGCACCACGTCGTCCTGGATGATCGACACCGGCTGCGAGGCACCCAGGTAGAAGTCGATGTTGCCCAGGCCGCGGATGTAGAAGCGCGGGAAGATACGGCCGGTGGTGGTTTCGGCGTAGAAGCTCGGCACCTTGCCCGACAGCGCCAGCAGGGTGTCATCGCCGCCGGCGGTGTAGTCGCGGATTTTCTCGCCCTGCACCACGCCGACCGAGACCGGCACTTCCTGCAGGTTGCGTTCGCGGTGGTCGGCGGTGACGGTGATGGTGTCCAGCGAGGTGGCGCTGGCGGACTGGGCGTCCTGCGCCGAGGCGGCGGCGGACAGCATCAGCGCGGCCGAAGCACAGGCCAGCGCCAGGGCGCGGCGGCGCGGCAGGGAACGGGAAAGAAGACGCGTCGACACTGAAGCGTGGCGTAGAGCGGGCATGCAGAGGTCTCTGGTAGTACAGATCGGGGCAGCCGGCGGCATGGCCGGGCACCATAGGAAATCGACATCGCCGTGGAAACAGCGATGCGGCACGGTATTGGCTGGATGTTGCAGATTGGTGTCAGGGCGTTATGGGCGACGGCTGTCCGGCCCCCCTGGTCCACTTGGCTATGCGGCCGTGTCTTCTGGCGCGGATTATGCCCGCCCCGCGCGCGCGCCGGAAGGGTGGGCTTCGCGTTTGGCGCGTTACCTGCCATCCGTCACGTGCCGCCCGGCACTTGTCGTCCGTGTACCTCCCGCAAACACTGCGCCGGTCACCCACGAGATTCCCGCATGTCCCGTTGCCGCCTTGCCGCCCTGCTCCTGCTGTTGTCCGCCTCGGCCGCCCAGGCCGGGGAGCCCCCTGCGCAGTGGCTGGTCACCACCGACCTGTGGGGAAACCCGGCCTATCAGCTGCTGACCCTGCCCGACCAGCAGGGACCGCTTCAGGGACGTTTCGACGGGGATGCGCTGCAGGGCACTCGCGAGGGCGAGACACTGGCGTTTGTCGTGACCGGCAGTGATGGGGCGACCTACCGCTTCCATGGCACGCAGGCCGGCGGGACGCTGCGCGGGACCGCCGACTACCCCGACACCAACGCCAGCGAGCGGCGCGCGACGCACCCCTTCAGCGCGCGCCGCCTGCCGGATCGACCGGCCGGAGGTCCGCGGCAGCACGACTTCGTGCCCACCTCGTACGCCAACGAGTTCTCGCCCCATCGCGCGCCGGTACTGACCGTCTGGCCAGGTGACAGCGTACGCACCACCACGCTGGATTCCGGCGGCGTGGACGCGCAGGGCCAGACCCGGGCCCTGTTCGGCAATCCGCAGACCGGCCCGTTCTTCGTGATGGATGCCGAGCCCGGCGATGTACTGGCCATCCACATCAAACGGCTGCGCTTGAACCGCGACTATGCCGACAGCCTGGACAGCATCGTCGGCCGCGCACAGACGCCGGCGCTGGCTGCCAAGGCGACGGCACTGGACGAGCCCGTGCGCTGGACGCTGGACCGCCAGCGCGGGCGCGCGCGGCCGGAAGCCGCCACCGGCAAGCTCAAGGATTTCTGGGTGCCGGTGCGGCCCATGCTCGGCGGGCTGGCGGTCGCCCCCGGCTTCGGCAACGCGCCGATCTCCACCGGCGATACCGGCCGTTTCGGCGGCAACATGGATTTCAACGAAATCCGCGAGGGCGCCACCGTGTACCTGCCGGTGTCCCAGCCGGGCGCCCTGCTCTACCTGGGCGATGCGCATGCGCTGCAGGGCGATGGCGAAACCTCGCAGTACGCGCTGGAGACCTCCATGGACGTGGAATTCAGCGTGGACGTGATCAAGTCCCGCGCGCAGTCCGCGCCCCGGGTGGAATCGGCCACGCAGGTGATGGTGCTGGGCCAGGCCGGCTCGCTGGATGATGCACTGCGCGCGGCCACCGCGGGCATGGCGCAGTGGCTGGAACAGGACTACGGGTTGAGCCTGTCCGAGACGGCGCAGGTGCTGGGCAGCTCGGTCAGCTTCGTGGTGGCCAATCTGGCCGGGCGCAGCGTCGGGGTGGCGGCCAAATTGGACAAAGCCCTGCTGCGGCAGGTCGAACGGGCACCGGGCAGTACACCCGGCGCCCGGCCGTGATCCGGACCAGGCCCCACTTGGCAGGCAACGCCGGTCGGCGCTAGACTAGGCCCATCGCGAGGTACGGCCGAGGTCGGGTACGCCACGCAGTTGCACCACCCGTGGGGCCATAGCTCAGCTGGGAGAGCGCGTCGTTCGCATCGACGAGGTCAGGAGTTCGATCCTCCTTGGCTCCACCACTATTCAGCCCGACAGGGCACTTGAAAGGCCGGAACACCTGCAAAAACAGGGGTTTCGGCCTTTTTCGTTGAGGTGCCCCCCACTCTCCGATCTCGCTATCCGGCGCGCCACCTCACCCCCGTGTTCAGCTGTCGAGCAGAGCAGTGCCGTATGAGTTGTCCACAGCGCATAGCCAGTTCCCAGCCGGCTCCCTACGAAACACGTAGGTGGCCCGACGAACCGTCGAAATCGCCGCGCCGTCTTCATCAGCGCTATCCAGCCATGTTTCCATGACAACCAGCGCCGCTTCCCCGCCCTCAATCACTTCCATCTTTCCTTGCCGAACCTTCAATTGGCCGTCGAAATGCGCAGAGATCGCCTCGAATGCTCTCTTGATCTGGTCTTTGCCTCTGGCGTACATGCCAGGCTTCACCACCAGGGTGGCGTCATCTGTGTAGAACCGCATGAGGCCCTCGAAATCTCCAGCCGATATGGATCGGTCTGCGGCTTCGATGAGGGTTTTCAGGGGATGGTCGGACATTCTTGACTCCAAAAATGGCCGCGAGCGGAAAAACAAAACCCGCCTCGCGGCGGGTTGCGTTGTCTGGAAACGAGACGCGCTCTACCCACCCTTATGGAGGGTGGTAATAATCAACGTGAGGGCGCGTACAAATTGCATGAGGTGACCCTATCACTGGCTCCGGAGACTGGCAAATCCCCACTGCACGACCTCACTGGAGCCGTCCCACCCTCAGGACGCCAACAAGTCCTTGTTGAAAAACACTCGACGCGTCCCAGCAGGTTCGCACGGTATCTCGCCGAACACGCGCCAGCCCTGCTTTACATAGAAGTCCGGCGCTTGGAAACTGATCGTATACAACAGACCAGAACAGCACCCCCGCCGCCTGGCTTCGTCCTCAGCGGCCGCAAGAATGCGCGAGCCGAGGTCCTGCCCACGCAGTTCCGCCGGGAGGTAGAACAGGTCAATGAACAACATCCCCAATGATGTCCGGCCGGTCAGACCGCCCAATACCTTGCCAGTCTGCGGATCGGTGACCAGCACCGCCAGTTCGCGCCGGTCGGCGTAACCGGCAGCATCCAGATTGAAACCGTCCAACCCGCTGGCAATCAGATCGAGCGACTCCGGACTGGGCGAGTCTGTGATGGTGATATCGAGCTGCATTGTTTCTTGCGCCAGCAGTGTCGGGACCTTGAATCCTAGCAAATCGAACCTCTCCCCAAGCACCCGCCGTTGCTTCCCAAGTCGCATGCGGAACCCGCTTCTGGTAGCCGAAACTCAACAAGCGGACGGTTATGATTCACGTCCGAGGCATCCCGGCCCCGCCGCGAACCACATAGGCCCATGCCGAACACCGGACAGTTCCATCTCCTGCGCGTCGATGGTCAAGCCGATGAGGCCGAAAGACTCCTCGCGGTGACCGCCGTAGAGTGCAACTGCCTGCCGTGCGGCGCGCCTCGACTGCTCACCACGCAAGGAAGCACCATGTCCATCCATCAAGTGAACATCTGCGGTTTCGCGCAGATGCTTCGTGCGCTCAGAGGCCAGCTGGGCAAGGCCGACGCACATGCGCTGACCACCGGCTATTCCTCGCGAGACTTGCTTTCAGCGCGGTTGGCTCCGGACATGTATCCGCTGGCGAAACAGATACAGTTTGCCTGCACTCAAGCGCGTGAGGCGGTGTGCCGTCTCACTGGGCAACCGCTGCCGGTGCTGTGCACGCCCGGCGACATGGACCAGGCGCGGGAGCTGATCGACGAGACGTTGGACCATCTGGCTGCGGCAGACGCAGCGCAGATCGATGCCGGCGCTTCACTTGACGTGGCCATCGAGCTGGCAGGTGGCCTTGCGTTTGATATGAAGGGCAGCGAATACGCCGCCAACTGGGCCACGCCGCAGTTTTATTTCCACCTGATCACCGCGTACAGCATCCTGCGCCACAACGGCGTGCCTCTGGGAAAGGCAGATTACGTGCCGCACATGTTCGCTTGGATGCGGCAGGCTGGCTGATCCATACGGCCGGCCAGGGCTGAACGCGATTCCCCTTGCCTCACCCGTATTCAACAGCCCGCCCCGGGAAGCAGCTTCCCGGGGCGTTCTTGTTTTCACCGCCTTCGCGCAATCGCTTACGCGCCCTCGGGAGTGTCCTTGCGCTCCGGCCGACGCGTGCCCGCATCGTGGATCGCCTGATCGGTCTGCCCCGGCCGCTGCTTGGCGGTTTCATCCTGCTTGCGGTCCTGCTGGCTCTCTTCGATGCCTTCCTGCTTGCCGTGTTCGCTGGGCTTGGTGTCTGCCATGGGTCTACTCACTCGTGCGGGCGCCGGAGCGGCGCCTTCGTGGGAAGACTAACCAGCCGATCGTGAGGCACGAATCACGATCGGCGCACTCCTGCACACGTCGCACTCACACGCGCCGGGCCGCTCAATCCAGCTTGACCACCAGCTTGCCGAAGTTGTGGCCTTTCAGCAGGCCGAAGAAGGCTTCCGGCGCGCGTTCCAGTCCCTGCACGATGTCCTCGCGATACTGCACGCGGCCGTCCTTCAGCCACTGCCCCATGTCGCGCAGGAACGCGGGGAAGAAGGCGTGCAGATCGGACTGGATGAAGCCGCGCACGGTCAGGCGCTGGCGCAGCACCTGGCTCATGAAACCCGGCAACCGGTCCGGCCCCGGCAACACCGCGCCGCGTGCGTTGTAGGTGGCGATCGTGCCGCAGACCGGAATGCGCGCGAAGTCGTTGAGCAATGGCGCGACCGCATCGAAGACGTGGCCCCCGACGTTTTCGAAGTAGACGTCGATGCCGTCGGGAACCGCCGCACGCAACTGCGTGGCGAAATCGTCGGCGCGATGATCCAGCGCCACATCGAAGCCCAGTGTTTCCAGATACGCACGCTTCTGTTCGCCCCCGGCGATGCCGACCGTGCGCGCGCCCTGCAGCTTGGCGATCTGCCCCACGGTCGCGCCGACCGGTCCGCTGGCAGCGGCCACCACCAGGGTTTCGCCCGGCTGCGGCCTGCCGATTTCCTGCAGTCCCACATACGCGGTGAACCCGGGCATGCCGTAGACCCCGAGTGCGGTACTGATCGGCAGGCCGTCATCCTCCAGCGTGCGGCTCACCTGATCACCGGGGATGACCGCATGGGTCTGCCAGTTGCCGGGCGCCAGGACGTGCTCGCCGATGGAGAAACCGGGATGGTTGGAGGCGAGCACTTCAGAGACAGTGCGCCCCTCCATCACCGCATCCAGCGCGACCGGCGCCGCGTAGGACGGCCCTTCCTCCATGCGACCGCGCATGTAGGGATCCAGCGACAGATAGCGGTTGCGCAGCAGCACCTCGCCCGCGCCGGGCGCGGGAACCGGCACCTGTTCAACGCGGAAGTTGGCCGTGACGGGGGCACCACTGGGGCGCGAGGCGAGCACGATGCGGGTGTTGGTAAGCGTGTTCATCGGCGGATGGCTCCGGGGAGACGAAAAGGAACCCCGACAGTAAGCCTTCCGGACACGTCCAGGAGGGGGGTAAAACAGCGTTCCATCGGTGCAGGACGACGCGGCGGTGCAATCGCCTTGTGCGACAGCGACCGATGATCCGGATGGCGTCACAGCATTCCATCCGTACGCTGCACCGCGCATGCGTTGCCCTCGCCGCTGGCCAGGGCGCATTATCGCGTCATGAATGCTTCCTTTTTCCGCCGACGTCGCTACCTGCTGCCGGTGCTGATGTCCGCCACGACCGTGTTCGGCCTGGCATGCTGGGCGATCCTGGCGACCGAGCCCGGTTGCCTGGTCGCGCAGGGCCATTGGTCGTCCGGTGCAGGCAAGTGCCATACCCGCCTGTGCCTGCTGCAGGGCGACTGCGGCGAGATGGCCTCGCCGGCCGCGGCATGCGACAAGGTGCGGATCGGCGACAGCCGTGGCCGCGTGTATTTCCACCTGGGCGATCCCTTGCCCGGCGCGGGCGACGAAGCAGAGTGGCCCGAAGGCAAAGCCGACAACGGCATGATCCACGCACGCTTCGAGAACGAGCGCCTGGTCAGCCTGGCGTGCCCGGTTACGCCGTAGTGCGTGCCCGCTTCCATTGCAGCGGGCTCATGCCCATCTCGATCCGGAACATGTAGTTGAACGCCGACGCCGAGGCGTAGCCCAGCGCGTGCGCGATCACCGTCGGCGAACGCCCCTGCGCCAGCCACTCGATGGCGCGCAGCAGGCGCAGCCGCAACCGCCAGTCGCGCAGGCGCATGCCGGTCTCGCGTTCGAAGTGGCGTGCCAGGGTGCGTGGTGATGCACCCAGCAGCGGCGCCCAGTCCTCCACGCTGCGGGTATCGGCAGGCTGCTCGTAGAGCGCCTGGCACCAGCGCTGCAGGCGGGCATCCTGCGGCCACGGCAGATGCCGGGCGTGCTGCGGCTGGCGCGGCAGCTGCGCGGTGATCAGCGTGCACAAGGTGGCGTAATAGGTGCGGTCGTGATCGGGCACGGTGCGGTCGAGTTCGATGATCAATTCGCGCAGCAGCGGTGACACGTCCAGCACCACGCAGTGCGTCGGCATCCCCAGCGCTGGATCGTCACCCACATACAGATTACGAAAGGCCGAGGTACTCAATGCACCGGTGTGATGCAGCGTACCGGTCGGCACCCACAGCGCCTGCTGCGGCGTGATCACATGGCGGGCGTGTCCGGCACTGGCCTGGAGCACGCCGGTGCTGGCGTATACCAGCTGGTTCCAGGCGTGGACGTGCGGTGGAAACCGCTCGCCGGCGTCCAGCCGCTGGCTGCGTGCCACCACCGGCCATGGCAACCGGCGCAGCGGCGGCACGGGGACTTCACGCCAGCCCGGGGCAGTTCGCTCGATCGCGGCCATGTGACGCCTCATCGACATACGCGGTCATTCTATCGAAAGACGCCGTCACTGCCTTCCCCGCACGATAGGGGCCTCCCCGCTGCCACCGACGCACATGTCCCCTGTCGCCCCGCCGCCCCGTCATGCCTGGCAGGTCATCGCTGCCGGCATCTGTGCCCTGGTGCTTACGGTGGGCCTGGCACGCTTCGCCTATACGCCCCTGCTTCCCGTGATGCGCGCCGACGCGGGACTGTCGGCAGCCGGGGGCGGCTGGCTGGCGACGTTCAACTATCTGGGCTACCTGGCCGGCACGCTGCTGGTCGCCCGGGTCGGTGACATGCAGCTCAAGTTCCGCTTCTACCGCATCGGCCTGGTGCTTGCGGTGGTCTCCACCGGCCTGATGGGCGCGACCGGCCAGATGGGCAGCTGGGGCGTGCTGCGCTTCGTGGCAGGCCTGTCCAGCACCGCCGGCCTGCTGCTCGCCTCGGGGCTGGTGCTCAACTGGCTGCTCGCCCACCAGCGACGCCCGCAGCTGGGCCTGCACTTCGCCGGCCTTGGGCTGGGGATCGCGGTCTCAGGGCTGGCGGCCGCGGTAATGGCCGACCACCTGGCCTCCTCCCGGCAATGGATGGCGCTGGGCGCATTGGCGATCGTGTTCCTGGTCCCGGCCTGGGCCTGGATGCCGGCGCCGGTACCCATCTCCAACGCGACCGGTGCGGCCGCTCCTCCCGCGCCTGGCAGGCGTTGGCGCGGGCTGTTGATCGCATCGTATTTCTGCGCGGGGTTCGGCTTCGTGGTCAGCGCGACGTTCATCGTTGCCATCCTGGTGCAGACCCCTGCCTTCGCCGGTCGCGGCAGCTGGGTGTGGGTACTGGTCGGTATCACCGCGATTCCCTCGACGTTTGCCTGGGACCGGCTGGCGGCACGGTTGGGGCTGATCCGCGCGTTGATGCTCGCGTATGCACTGCAGACGGTCTCGTTCGTGCTGCCCTTGCTCGACGATGGGATAGCGGCGGGCGCGGCCAGCGCGGTGTTGTTCGGCATGACTTTCGCCGGCATCGTCAGCCTGACGTTGACCGTGGTCGGCCGCCACTATCCGCACAACCCGGCCAAGGCGATGGCGATGCTGACGCTGAGTTATGGCGTCGCCCAGATCATCGCCCCCGCGATCGCCGGCACGCTGGCGCGCGAGAGCGGCAGCTACCAAGGCGCCCTGGTGCTGGCGGCGATCATGATGGCGATCGGCATCGTGCTGCTGTGGTGCATGCCCGACGATGCAGGATCGACCGCGGCGTGATTGATGCCAGCCGCGCCGCGCGGTCGCCTGAACCGATGTTCATGCGCTCGGGTGACGCGCCCTCACCCGCTGGATCAAGTACTTGGACGCCTGCGGACAAGGGCTCGGAAACAAATGTGAAATTTTTTTCGCGAAACGCTTGCCGAACCCTGCATACCTCCGTATTATTCGCGTCCTCGCCAGCGGCAACGCAGCGATGAAGTGGCCGGGTAGCTCAGTTGGTAGAGCAGGGGATTGAAAATCCCCGTGTCGGCGGTTCGATTCCGTCCCCGGCCACCACACTTTCAGATGACCTGCAGAAATGCAGGTCATTTTTTTTGTCTGTCGTTCGGCACAGCCACATCGCGTCCTTCAACCAGGCAGTGTGCGCACAGCTTCGTGCGCCGATCATCACTCGCCTGTCCGCTGCGTGATCGCGTGCCACGACCTCCGCTCAGCGCGTCAGCGCACGCGACGATGACGCAATGATCGAAGCGGCGTCCGCAACGCACTGCAGGTGTACAACACCGCGATCTCCCAGCACCGAATGACGGAATATTCACAATTTCCGTCCTGCCTGTGCCTAAGCTCGCTGCGTCTTGTGTGGAGTGTCGACAATGCGCCGCCGCTATCTGATCAGTGCCCTGCTCGCCCTCGCCGCCTCCGGGTCGGCCTGGGCCGCCGCGCCGGTGACCTCGGTGGAGGCGCTGGACATGGACCGCTATGCCGGCCAGTGGCATGAAATCGCACACCTGCCGGTCTCGTTCCAGAAGAAGTGCGTCGGCGACATCACCGCCACCTACAGCCTGCGTGCCGATGGACGGATCAGCGTGCACAACGCCTGCCGCGTGGCCGATGGCGACCGCGTGGCCGCCGATGGCGTGGCGCGCCCGGTCGAGGGCCACCCTGGGCAATTGCAGGTGCGCTTCGTGCCGGACTGGCTGTCCTGGGTACCGCTGGTCTGGGCCGACTACTGGGTGATCGCACTGGACCCGGAGTACCAATGGGCGGTGGTCGGCGAGCCGGACCGCAAGTACCTGTGGATCCTGTCGCGCTCGCCGAGCATGGACACCGCCCTGTTCGGGCAGCTCAAGGCCCGCGCCGAGGCGATGGGCTATGACCTCGCCCCGCTGCGGGTGATGGCGCCGCTGGACTGACCCGCCCACGCCGCCCGGCGGCCCGCTGGGCGCGCCCCCAAGACTAAAAGCACGTGGCGTCCTCCTTCCGGTGCCCTACCCTTGCGTCACGCTGCCGCAGGCAGCGCGAACACCATACGCCGTAGTATGCTCATACCCATGCAACACCCGCCTGAGGATTGCGCCATGTCCCACCGCTTCCGTCCCCGCCTCGCCCTCGCCCTGATCGTCATCGCCTCGCTGGCCCTGACCGCCTGCAACAAGACGGTCAAACGCGTTTCCGAGCCGGCCGCCAGCGTGCAGGAGTTGACGGTGCGTGCCGATGGCAGCTGGACAGTCGCGCTGCGCCTGCAGAACTTCAGCTCGATGCCGATGACCTTCGACGCCGTCTCGCTCCAGCTCACGGTCAGCGACCAGGACGCCGGCCAGCTGCAGCTGCAGCCCGCGCTGTCGATCGGCGGCGTGTCGGCCGATGTGGTGAACGTGGAGCTCAAGCCAAGCTCGGGCGCACGCCTGGTCATGGCCGATGCATTGGCCGGCAACCGCACCCTGGGGTATTCGCTGAAGGGTTCGGTGAGCGCCACCCCGCAGGAAAAGAAGCAACGCACTTTCGAGATTGACAGCCGCAGCACGCTCAACCAGGCCCCCGGCCTGCCCGGCGTCCTGCGCTGACCGGCGGCTTTCCGCCTTCCTTTGCCACTGATCGAGACCGTACCCGATGAGCAGCTACACCGCCCCGCTTTCCGATATCCGTTTCGCCCTGCATGACGTGCTGAAGGTCGAGCCGCTGTTCGCGCGCCTCGGCCTGACCGATGCCACCGCCGATGTGGTCGATGCCGTGCTGGAAGAAGCCGGCCGCTTCAGTACCAGCGTGCTGGCACCGTTGAACAGCGTGGGCGACGAGATCGGCTGCGTGCTTGACCAGGCCACCGGCGAGGTCACCACCCCGCCCGGCTTCAAGCAGGCCTACACGCAGTTCGTCGACGGCGGCTGGACCGGCCTGACCGCTGCGCCGGAGCTGGGTGGCCAGGGCCTGCCGCATACGCTGGGCGTGCCGCTCAACGAAATGATCAACGCCGCCAACCTGGCCTGGGGCAACTTCCCGCTGCTCTCGCACGGCGCGATCGAAGCGCTCAAGCAGCACGGCGAGACGTGGCAGCAGGAGGCCTTCCTCAAGCCGCTGATCGAAGGCCGCTGGACCGGCACCATGTGCCTGACCGAACCGCATTGCGGCACCGACCTGGGCCTGCTCAAGACCAAGGCCGAGCCGAACGCGGACGGCAGCTACGCGATCACCGGCACCAAGATCTTCATCACCGCCGGTGAGCACGACCTCACCGACAACATCGTGCACCTGGTGCTGGCCAAGCTGCCCGATGCACCCGCCGGTGCCAAGGGCATCTCGCTGTTCGTCACCCCGAAGTTCAAGGTCGATCGCGAAGGCAAGGTTGGCGAGCGCAACGCGCTGCGCTGCGGCTCGATCGAACACAAGATGGGCATCAAGGGCTCGGTTACCTGCGTGATGAACTTCGACGGTGCCGAAGGCTACCTGGTCGGCCAGCCGCACAAGGGCCTGCAGGCAATGTTCACCATGATGAACACCGCGCGGCTGGGGGTCGGCCTGCAGGGCATCGGCCTGTCCGAGCGTGCCTACCAGAACGCGCTCAAGTACGCCCGCGAGCGCCTGCAGTCGCGCTCGCTGAGCGGCCCGAAGAACCCGGAAAAGCCGGCCGATCCGATCCTGGTCCACCCGGACGTGCGGCGCATGCTGCTGACCATCAAATCGCTGGTGGAAGGCAGCCGGCTGCTCGCGCTGCACGCGGCCACCCTGATCGACATCGCCCACCATGCCGACGATGCCGGCGAACGTGAGCGCGCCGATACGCTGGTGAGCTTCCTGACCCCGATCTCCAAGGCCTGCCAGACCGAATGGGGTATCGAGAACACCTACAACGCGCTGCAGTGCTTCGGTGGCCACGGCTACATCCGCGAGCACGGCATGGAGCAGCTGGCCCGCGATGCGCGCATCACCACGCTGTACGAAGGCACCACCGGCATCCAGGCGCTGGACCTGATCGGCCGCAAGACCGCGTCCAGCCAGGGCGCCGGGCTGAAGCTGATGCTCGCCGAGATCGAGGCCTTCGCCAAGGCCAATGAAGGCAACGAGGCGCTGGCCGAGTTCATCGCGCCGCTGCGCGCCAAGGCCGACGAATGGGGCAAGCTGACCATGGCAACGCTGCAGCGCGCGGCCGGCAACCCCGATGAGCTCGGCGCGGCCAGCTTCGATTACCTGTTCTACTCGGGCTATGTGGTGCTGGCCTACTGGTGGGCGCGCAGCGTCGCCGCCGCCGATGCCTCCGCGCAGAGCGCGGCGTTCAAGCAGGCCAAGCGCGAAACCGCCCGGTTCTACTTCGCCCGCGTGCTGCCGCGCACGCTCAGCCACGCCGCCGCGATCCAGGCCGGCGCCGAGCCGCTGATGGCGATGACCGACGCGCACTTCGGCGAAGGTTGATCGTTGACCGGCCCACCGACCAACGGTCGGTGGCTACCGGTGGGACGGTCGGTGGTTACCGGTCGGACGGTTGGTGGCTACCGGTCGCCCCGGGTAGCTGCCGACCGTTGGTCGGCACCCCGATACACCTTCTGGAGAAAAGCCCCCTTGATGTTCAAGGGGGCGCGCCGACAGGCGCGGGGCTTAGGTGGAATGCCTGTCCGAATCGTTACGAATCGGGTAGGGGCGCAAGCCCCTATACCCAATTCGTAACGATTCGGGTATAAGCTGTTTTCCCGATGGAGACAGACACTACACGCTTGGGTCTGATCGATACCGGAGCCTCGTCCGCCCCGGTCGCCGAGGTGTCGCCGATCGTTACGCTGCATCGGCCCGGCTCGGTACGGTTATTGGCCCTGGACGCCCACGGGCGCGTGCTCGACTGGATCAATTGGCAGGATGCCTCCTGCCTCTACGCGCGCGGCGCGGTGGCCTGGACCCTCGGCGACCCCTGCCTGCACATCCATGGCGGCATCTGCCGCACCACCGGCCTGCAGAGTGGCCTGGACCTGCACCCGATCATCGCCGCCCGCGGCCACGCCCGCTCCCGCGCGATCGATCCCACCCCGAACCTGTCCAATCCCGCGCTGTTCGCGCGCGATTCGCACCTGTGCCTGTACTGCGGGCAACAGTTCAATCGCCCCCAGCTGACCCGCGACCACGTCATGCCGATCTCCAAGGGCGGGCTGGACGTGTGGGAGAACGTGGTCAGCGCATGCTTCCACTGCAATTCGCGCAAGAGCAACCGGACCCCGCAGCAGGCCAGCATGCCCTTGCTCGCGGTGCCCTACCGGCCGAGCTGGATCGAACACATGATCCTGTCCAACCGCAACATCCTGGCCGATCAGATGGCGTTCCTGAAGGCGCAGCTTCCCAAGCGTTCCAAGCTCTCCGCCTGAGCGCGCTGCGACGTTCTGTCGCAGCCACCGTCACCGTTTACTCACTGAAAAGGCGGTTTGCTTGCCCCACCCCCATTTGGGGGGGAAAATAGGCGCTCAGAAGAAGCGCGATAAACATGATCGACTCCGCCCGCTATCCCCGCCTTGCGCGCATCCAGTCACCGGATGACCTGCGCAGGTTCGATGAATCCGAACTGCCCGCGATCGCGGATGAACTGCGTGCCTACCTGATTGAATCGGTGGGCAAGAGCGGCGGCCATTTCGGCGCCGGCCTGGGCGTGATCGAACTGACCGTCGCCCTGCACTACCTGTATCAGACACCGGTCGATCAGCTCGTCTGGGATGTCGGCCATCAGACCTACCCGCACAAGATCCTGACCGGCCGCCGCGACGAGATCCACACGGTCAAGCAGAAGGACGGCGTCGCGCCGTTCCCGAAGCGCGAGGAAAGCGAATACGACACCTTCGGCGTCGGCCATTCCTCCACCTCGATCTCGGCCGCGCTGGGCATGGCGATCGCGCGCCAGGCCGAAGGCGATGACCGCAAGGTCGTGGCCG
Organism: Stenotrophomonas sp. JAG2; assembly: GCF_041080745.1. Lineage (NCBI taxonomy): Bacteria > Pseudomonadati > Pseudomonadota > Gammaproteobacteria > Lysobacterales > Lysobacteraceae > Stenotrophomonas > Stenotrophomonas sp. JAG2. The sequence goes on from NZ_JBEUMH010000008.1 coordinate 160,419, forward strand.
TGATCGGTGACGGCGCGATGACCGCCGGCATGGCGTATGAAGCGCTCAACCACGCCGGCGGCATGGACAGCGAACCGAACCTGCTGGTGATCCTCAACGACAACAACATGTCGATCTCCGAGGCGGTCGGCGGGCTGACCAAGATGCTCGGCCGCGCCACCGGCAGCCGCACGCTCAATGCGCTGCGCGAAGGCGGCAAGAAGATCCTCGGCGACAAGAAGCACAACCCGACCGCGCGCTTCGTCAAGCGCTGGGAAGAGCACTGGAAGGGCATGTTCGTGCCGTCCACGTTCTTCGAGGAAATGGGCTTCCATTACACCGGTCCGATCGACGGCCACGACGTGCCGGCGCTGGTCGCCACGCTGAAGACGCTAAAGAGCCTGAAGGGCCTGAAGCTGCTGCACGTGATGACCACCAAGGGCAAGGGTTACGAGCGCGCCGAAGGCGACCAGATCGGTTACCACGCCGTGGGCCCGTTCGATCCGGACAAGGGCCTGGTCTCCAAGGGCGGGGCCAAGAAGCCGACCTATACCGACGTCTTCAGCGACTGGCTGTGCGATGCCGCGGCCGCCGAGCCGAAGCTGATGGGGATCACCCCGGCGATGCGCGAGGGCTCGGGCCTGGTGCGCTTCAGCAAGGAATTCCCGGAGCGCTATTTCGACGTGGCCATCGCCGAGCAGCACGCGGTGACCCTGGCCGCGGGCATGGCCACCCAGGGCGCCAAGCCGGTGGTGGCGATCTATTCGACCTTCCTGCAGCGCGCGTATGACCAGCTGGTCCACGACGTGGCCGTGCAGGAGCTGGATGTGCTGTTCGCGATCGACCGCGCCGGCGTGGTCGGCCCGGACGGCGCGACCCATGCCGGCAACCTGGACCTGAGCTTCCTGCGCTGCGTGCCGCACATGGTGGTGATGGCACCTTCCGATGAGGCCGAGTGCCGCCAGATGCTGACCACCGGCCTGCGCTACGCCGGCCCGGCCGCCGTGCGCTATCCGCGCGGCAGTGGCACCGGTATCGCCGCCGGCACGGACCTGTCCACGCTGGAGATCGGCAAGGCCGACCTGCGCCTGCAGGGCAGCCGCATCGCCCTGCTCGCCTTTGGCAGCACCGTGAGCGCCGCCGAACAGGTGGGTCGCGAGCTGGGCCTGACCGTGGTCAACATGCGCTTCATCAAGCCGTTGGACCGCGCCCTGCTGCTGGAACTGGCGCAGCGCCACGAAGGCTTCGTGACCATCGAGGACAACGTGGTCGCCGGCGGTGCCGGCTCCGGTGTGGCCGAGCTGCTCAACGCCGAAGACGTGCTCAGGCCGTTCCTCCACCTGGGTCTGCCGGACAGCTTCCAGCACCACGCCAGCCGCGAAGACCTGCTGGCCGAGGCCGGTATCGATGCCGCCGGCATCCGACAGACCGTGCTCAAGCGCTGGCCGATGCTGGTCAAGAGTGGCCAGCCGCTCAGCGCCACGGGCTGAAGCGCCCCCTCGCCCAGGGGTGAGCAGTTCCCCAGCAACAACGAGGCCGCGTCGAATCGACGCGGCCTCGTTTGTTTGAGCGGGCATAGAGCGCTGATGGGGCGCTCAGGCGTCGTACGCCGGTACTCAGTAGATCTGGAACTGCGCGCGGCAGCCGCCGTCCACCCAGACGCCCGTGCGGTCCCAGCCCCAGGTGCGGCCTTCGATACAGGCGTTGCGCGAGGTCTGGCGGATCAGGCGCGCCTCGCGCCGGACATTGGCCACGCAACGCTGACGGCGATGGTCATTGGAATCGCAGGTCAGGATCTGCCCCCGGCCGCTGTTGCCGCCGCCGTTGTGCCCCCAGCCGTTACCGCCGCCATTCCAGCGCCCGCCACCGCGGCCACCTTCAGCGACGAACTCGGCCCGGCAGCCCTGCGTCACCCATACGCCGCCGCGTGCCTGGCCCCAGGTCTGGCCTTCGACACAGGGCGAGCCGGAGATCTGCCGCACCAGCCGTGCACGACCGGGCAGCGCGCACTGCTGGGTGCGGTTCTTGATGGATTCGCAGCGCACCGGGCCGCCGTTATAGCCGTCGTCGTAATAGCGGTCGTAGCTCTGCGCCTGGGCGGCGCCAGCCAGCGCCATCAGTGCCGGCACGACGGCCCAGCACAATCGTCTGGCCGCGAGGGAGGGGCTGTTGTTCGACATGTGAACCTCGTTACGTGGTGGGGGAGGCGCACAGGATCGGTGATCGTCCGGCGGGGCGACATAGGCCAGAAGTCGCTGATTTCATCCCCTATTTAGGTACCCGACGCGAGGCTGACTGGACCGCCGGCGGGCGGTCACATCCGGCTGACAGCCACCGATGGTCGGCTCAGCCGTAGCGGACCGCGTCCACGTAGGTCTCCAGCACCTGTACGCGGACCGCGCTGCTGTGACCGGTCTCGGCGTAGTGCTCGCGCGCCAGCGCATCGGCGAAATCGAAGGCGATGGCGCCGCTGCGGAAGGCGATCGGCGCGGATTTGGCCGGGTGCACGACGTGCCAGCGGCGTTCGATGTGTTGCAGTTTGATCACCATGCGGATCGTTCCTTTGCGGCAGTCTGGGCGGGAAGCTCACGACGGGAGGGATCCTTCCCTCGCCAGGAACGATATAGCAGGCCACAGCCTGCCGGTATCGGATTAGTCTGATTCTGCTCAGCCGTCGGTGCCGAGGAACCGGAACGGTTCGGACGGCTGGAACCGGGGCAGCGCGTCGCCGGCGAACACATTGCGCTGGTCCGGGCCCAGATCGAGTTTCAGCACCGGTGCACCGCGCGAGAAGTCCGCCCTGTTGAGGTCCACCCAGAAGGTATTGGGGGTCATCGCCGATTCGAAGAAATACAGCCTGCGCTTGTGGTCCGCCACGGTCCGCCAGCGCGTGGAAGAGATGTTCGGTTCGCCCGGCGTGGTGATCCCATAGGGCACGGAGACGTTTCGGATCACGCTGAAGACACTGGCCAGCGCCACCACTGGATCCTCACTTTTGGGAATCGCGTTGATGTAGAACTTCGCGCGCGCGAAACGATCGGCCGAGCGGTTCGTGCCGGGCAACATGACGGTGCCGCCGATGTCCTGCCAGTACGCGTTGAGCGCCAGTTGCTGATCGAACACCGGCGAGTTGGTCATGACCTGGTACGCACGGTCGTGGTGGATCACCTGCTTGCCGTGGATGTATTCCACGATGGCACTGTCGCCGCTGGCATCGGACAGCGACAGGTGCAGCGTGGCCAGCCGCGACTCGCCGGGCACCTTGTCGGTCACGATCGAAAACGGTTCGCGTTCGAGCGCAGCGACGGCCTCGGCCACGGTAGCGAAATTGTCGAGCACATACTGCGCCCACAACGAAATCGCCAACCCCGGCCTGCTGCCACGTTGTTGCGGGTACTCGGATTCGGCGAGCCACAACAGGTTGGCCGACAGCCCGGCCTCGTTGAGGCCATCGGTGGTGGAGATGTCATAACCGGTGGCGACCACGCTGCCGTAGCGCGAGCTCCAGCGGATCGAACGCGGGCCGGCCTGACCGTCGCGGGCGATGCCTTTCGGCAGCACCCACAGGTTGGTGGCGACGTCGCTCTTCCAGTCCATCGAGCGGGCGGTGATGACGTCCTGGTTGTCGCCCAGGTAGACCACGCGCGTGCAGGCATCGGCCTGGGCGGAGACACAGGTAAGCGCCGCAGCGAGTGCGATGTGACGCAGCGAAAACAGTGTTTTCATGACGTGCCTCCTGGCAGTGGCGCTGACAACCTGGCGTCAAACCTGATACCGGCGATGTCCACACAGGCGGGTCGCACGCATCCTGCTTCAACGCATCATCGCGTTCCGCGGTGCCGTCACGGACTACAACGCAACACCGGCAGAATCGTCGAGCGTCATATCAGCCCACGCCCGGTGATGGAGGAGTGAACCCTGCATCCTGCCGCCTACTGCGCTGCGCCGCCGGCCGGGCCGGCGAAACGCTGACCAACGCGGGATCAACCGCCCTTGTTCTTGCCGCCGAAATCAAGCGGCTTGCTGTCGCCGCCACGATCGTCGTTGAACCGGATATTCAACTCATTGCAGCGGCTTTCACGGCGGGCGACCTGCGCCGGCAGGTCCTTGACCTGCGGCGAATCCTCGCACTGCGGGCGCGAAGCGACGTCGTCATAGGTGGCACACCCGGACAGGCCCAGCAGGGACAGGGCGGATACCGCGATCACAGGGAACAGCGAACGTACGCGCATCGAACCGGCACCTGAAAGGGGACGCACCTGTTGTCCCACGATGCCCGGGCCGGATCACCTGCCATTGGTCATGCCGGGGCCAGCCCCGGTTGCGGCCGCGGATCCACCGGCAGCACGACCAGGAACCGCGCACCGCCACCCGGCGCGCCATCCACGGCGATGGTCCCGGCATGACGCAGCACGATTTCCCGGGCCAGATGCAGGCCAAGGCCGCTGCCGCTGCCACTGGGCCGCAACCGATGGAACGGCTCGAACACGGACAGCCGCTCGGCCTCCGGTACGCCCGGGCCCTCATCGCTGACCGACAGGCAGCCGTCGTCGTGCAGCGCCACCGCGATCATGCCCCGCCCGCCGCCGTGGGCAATGGCGTTCTGCAGCAGGCTGGCGATCACCCGGTGCAGCGCATGCGGGTCGCCGCGCACCCAGATCGGCTGCTCCGGGGCATCCACCGAGAATCCGTAGCCGGCATCCACCACCAGCGGCGCCACATCGGCGGCCACGTCGCGGGTCAGCGCGGACAGGTCGATGCGCTGGGACTGGCTGCCATGCCGGTCCAGCCGCTGCAGATCCAGCAGCTGCTCGGCAATGTTGCTCAGGCGGCTCAGGTCCAGCTGCAGGCGCGAACGCGCATCGCCCGGGGGCAGGTCGGCCAGGCGCGTGGCCAGGATCGCGATCGGCATGCGCAGTTCATGCGCCGCACCGGCCAGGAAGCGGTCCTGCGCGTCGTAGCTTTCACCGATGCGGCGCACGGCCGCGTTGAAGGCGTCCACCAGCGGGTAGATTTCCAGCGGTACCGCGCGGGTATCCAGGCCGCTGCCACGCTCGTTGACCTGGATCGCGGCCGCCTGCGCGGCCACACGATTCACCCCGCGCAGCGCGCGATGGATCACCCACGGTGCCACCACCAGGGTGATCACCAGCACCGGCAGCGCGATCCAGCCGCCCAGATAGCGGAAGATCAGCAGCAGCTGGCGCACGATGCTGCGCTCGGGAATGCCCCCCACCGCCACGTGCAGTCGCCCTTCCGGCCGATCGACGACCACCACGCGCACGGCGAGCGCATCGGCATTGATGCGGGTACGGATGTCGGTCTGCTCGATCTGATCCAGTCGTGCCACCAGCTGGCGGTACTGCACGGGGACATCGCCATGCACCAGGCGTCGGCCATGCTCATCGGCGGCGGCGAACCAGAAGGTCGCCGGCGGCCGTGGTACCACTGCATCGACCTTCGGCAGATCCGCTTCCAGTCCCTGGGGACCCAGGCTGATCGCCGAGGCGATCTGGTCGCTGGTTTTCCAGTCGATGTAGGCCGAGCGGCGATCGCCGTAGGTCAGCACCATCGCACTCAATGCCAGCGCGATCGTGGCGGCCTGGATGAGGCAGACCTTCCACACCAGGTTGAACGCCAGGGAATCGGGCTTGAGCAGTCTCACGGCGTGTCCTTGAGCAGATAACCAATCCCGCGCATGACGTGGATCTCCACGCCCGCATCCGCTTCCAGCAGCGCCTTGCGCAGCTTGGAGACATGCGCGTCCAGCGCGTTGGACTGGATCGCGTCGTCGAACCCGTACACGGCCTCCAGCAACGAGGCGCGCCCCACCGTGCGCCCCTGCCGCAGCGCCAGTGCCTCCAGCACCAGCAGCTGCCGTCGCGGCAGCGCCAGCAGCACCTCGGACACGCGCGCCTCGCGCGAGACGAAATCGAACTGCAGCCGGCCCAGCGACAACACCGGCAAGGTGATCTGCGAGGGCCGCCGCGAGATCGCGCGGATCCGCGCGAGCAGCTCTTCGACGGCGAACGGCTTGGTCAGGTAATCGTCCGCGCCGACGTCCAACCCGGTGACCCGGTCGGCCACCGACGCACGCGCGGTCAGCATGATCACCGGCAGGTTCGGCACGTGCTCGCGCGCGATCCGGACGAAGCTGGCGCCATCGCCATCAGGCAGCTGCCGGTCCAGCAGCAGGATCTGGTGGACGCCGGCCTTGAGCGCTTCATCGGCCTGCGCCATCGTGCCGACCACGTCGACCACCATGCCGTGGCGCGCCAGGCTGACCTGGATCGCGCTGGCCATTTCCGGATCATCCTCCAGGAGAAGAAGGCGCATGGGAGCGGTGCCTGCGGGTACGAAGGAGGCGATGGTACCGCGCAGCCGGACGTAACGTTCCGACAATGTAGGGCGCCCACCATGACACTCCGGTTGTTCCCCTTCGGCAGGTCCATGCACGTCCGTTTTCGTTTTTCGCGTCCGCTTCCCACCCTGACTGGCCTGGCCCTGGCCAGTGCGTTCACCGCTACGGCCGCCCAGGCAGCCGATGCCCCCGAGACGGGCAGGAAAAGCAGCGTCGGCATTGCCGTCGTCGCGCTCAAGGCCCCCTACGCCGGCTATGACACCGATCGCCTGGCCGCCCCGATCGTGAGCTGGGAGGGCCGGTCGTTCTTCTTCCGCGGGGGCAGCGTAGGCTATCGCCTGCACCAGACGGCGCAGTCCGAGCTGGCCCTGACCGCCTCGCCCTACGTCATGCGCTTCAAGCGCCGCGACAGCCACGACCCGCAGCTGCGCCAGCTCGACAACCGCAGCCTGTCCGGCATGCTCGGCGTCTCCTGGCGGCACCAGGCCGAATGGGGCGTGCTGCAGGCCAATGCGCAGGCAGAAGTGACCGGGCACGGCGGCGGTTTCTCGGCCGATGCCCGCTATGCCTATCCGATCCCGGCCGGCCGCGTGACCTTCATGCCTGCGGTGGGCCTGAACTACGCCAGTGCCGATCTGAACGACTACTACTTCGGTGTCAGCGAACGCGAAGCCGCCCGCAGCGGCCTGGCGCACTACTCCGCCGGCAGCGGCGTGTCGCCCTACCTGGACATCGCCGCAGTGATGCCGCTGGGGCCGCGTTGGACCGCCACCGCCTCGATCCGCCGCACCTCGCTGGCGGATGCCGTGCGTGACAGCCCGATGACCCGTGGCGACCACATGGATACCGCCGCCCTCTCCCTCAGTTACGGATTCTGATCATGCGTCAGGGAATCGTACGTCGTGTCGCGGATCTGGCCCTGCAGATCGAGCCGGACCGCGCCGCCGTTCTTGAATGGATTCTGCATTCCCCGCTGCCCGCACTCGACGGGCAGACCACGTTCGAACTGGCCTGCGAGGGCCAGGGCGAGCGCGTCGTCGCGCTGCTGGACACCCTGCTGCGGCAGGGTGATCCCGCCTTGCCGCGCGGCTGATTCCTCGTTTTTCCCCCACCGGTGTCCTGGAGGCGCGAATGCACAACGCAACCGATACCTCGCTGCTGCAAGCAGCCAATGATGACCTCGCCGCGCATGCGATCGTGGCCAATCTCCACCGTGCGATCCAGCAGCGCATGGAGCGCGACAGCCAGGCCCACGGCCGGTTTTCGCGCGCCTACATCGCCGAGCTGTTCGACATCGGGCGCACCATCAGCGTCGAGTGCCGGCCGCACCACGTCGACAGCGAATGGGTCACCGCGCGGCGTTCGTGGCTGGATGCCGTATTGCGCGAGCATCCGCTCGACCGTCGCGATGCGCAGCTGACCGCCGCCCGGCACGCCGCCGATGGATTCCTGCTCCGCGCCTGCGTGCTCGGCTGTGACGCGACACCCGATGGAGCGACCGTGCGCATGCGCGATGCCCTCATCGCCATGACCCGGCCGGCACACTGACCGCTGCAGCGCCACCCTGTCGCGGAGGCGCGGTGGCGCCACGGCGCAGGACGCTGCGCCGGCCTCTGCACAGAAGCGCGAAAATCACCGTGCTACATTCCGGCCAAGGAGCAGGCTGGCTGCTCCTTGATGCCGTCATGGTCCGGCCGGGAGTATTTGCATGCGATGTACAGCGCTGCTGCTGTCCCTGGTGTTTTCCACTGCCGCATCCGCGCAGGAGGATGCGCCACCCGAGCTGGCCTTCGATCGCCCGGGCATCGGGTTTGCGGCTTCGACGCTGCCCCGCGGTGGCGTAGCGCTGGAGGCGGGACTGCCCAGCTTCAGCCGCGACCGCGACGCGGACGGGGTGCTGAGCACGCAGTACAGTGCCGACCTCGCCCTGCGGATCGGCGTGGCCAGCCACGTTGAGCTGCAGGCCTTCACTTCGCCCTGGAACCACCTGCGCGTGGCGCCGCGCGATGCGCCGGCTGCGCACAGCCGTGGGGCCGGGGATCTCGGCATCGGCCTCAAAGTCGCCCTGCCCCTGCCATCGGACAGGCACGCCGTGGCCCTGCTGGCCACCACCACCTTTGCCACCGGCTCACGCGACTTCAGCGAGGGCGCGACGCAGTACGCGCTGGGCGCCAGCTATGAGTACGAGGTCAGCGACCGCTGGACCGGCGCGCTCTACGCCAACGTGACCCGCGGCGGCAGCGAGGACAGCGTCACCTGGGCGCCCAGCCTGAGTTTCGCCGCCACCGACACGGTCAGCACCTACCTGGAAGCGGGCTTCACCCATACGGACGGCGAGCCCTCGAGCAGGATCGCAGGCGCAGGGATCACCTGGATGGCGAGCCCGACCGTGCAGCTCGATGCGTCCTTCGATGTGGGGCTGGACGACGACAGCCCGGATACCCAGGCCGGGCTGGGCGTGTCGGTGTACTTCAACTGAGCCTTGCGGGGCACCTGTTGCCTCGCCAACGAAAAGGCCTGCGCGAAACCGCGCAGGCCTTTATCTGGAACCGCCGCGTGTTTACGCGACGGGTCAGGTCACCTTCTTGGCGATCGTCATGCCCAGCACGAACAGCACCACGGCGATGATGATGCCGGCCCAGAACAGGAACTTGGCGATGCCGATCGCAGCGCCGCCGATGCCGGCAAAACCGAGGGCACCGGCGATCAGGCCGATGACGGCAAAAATGATGGCCCACTTGATCATGATGATCCTTTCCCCGAATCGGGTTGAATGACAGGACTCCACGGTAGCCAGCAGGCTGTCTCACCTTCGTGAACGCGCCGACTGAACGGCGTGAAGTCAGGCGCGCGGCGCCAAGCGCATTTCCATCGGCTGGTAGCGCAGCCCGGAAGATTCCGCTGCCTCCCCTGTGCAGGTGAAGCCATAGCGCTCATAGGCGGGTACCGACGAGAGCGACGCGCTCACGGTCAGCACCTCCACACGCGCCTGCTCGACCATGGCCGCCATCAGGGCCTTGCCGACCCCCTGCTGCTGGTCCGCCGGGTCGACAAACAGCATGGCCACGTGACGGCCTTCCTTGAGCTCAGCGATACCGATGAGCCGATCCTCATGCGCGTAGGCCAGCATCACATTGTCCTGCGCCATGCGCGCGCGGAACCCCTCCACCGAGGCGATACGGGCAAAGGTCTCAATCCCAAGGTCAGGCAGCGATTGCGCCACCGCCCCCATGAAGGCCGCCATGCAGATGTGGCTCGCCTTTTCGAGATCCGCTGCCATCAGGGTTCGTACCGCCATCTGCTTCTCCTTTCGCGTCCATGAGGTCAGCGATCACTCTACCCCGCTGGCCCCGCGCCGCGCACGCCGCGCCAGCGGATCGACACCCGCTAGCGCGCGGCCTCCACAAAGACGGGATTGGAATAGAACCACAGGTCCTGCCAGGGATCTTCGCCTGGCACATCGGGCAGCGGCGTCCGCTCCGCAGTACTACTGCCGCGGGCACGGACGAAACCGCCCCGGGCGGGGACCGGCAACACCCAGGACACCGAGCGCCATGCGCCGTCCACCTGCCAGTCGCTGGCGCCGAACACACGCGTTTGCATCACAGGCCCATTTCCACTGCCGGGGCCGCCTACGATCAATTCGACGTGATCCAGCACCGGGTGCCGCCCAGCGTGATTGGCTGAGGCCGGTGCACGCACCCGCAGTTCAACGCGCATGGAGGCGCCAGGGGACAGCGACAGCGTGCCGCCCATCGTGGCGCTACGTACCTCGTCGTCGTTCGCAGTCACACGCAGCTCCAGTGCATCGATCAGATCACCGGTCACCGCGAACATCCGCCCGTGTCGAAGGCCATCGAGGATGTCCTCGGCGTCCCGCCGCGCCCAGACATGGGTCTTGCTGTACTGGCCGGGATCGAAATCGCTGCCGCCGTCGCGCTGATTGACGTGCGAATCCGAGCTGGCCGTGATCCAGAAGCGATGGCCTTCGGCGAGCAGCGTGTCCCAGATCCCGCCCACCGTCGCGGTCATCTGGTCGAAGCCGCCCAGTGTCGGTGCATCGGCATTGCGATACAGGCCACGATGGACACGGGTGGCCTGATGGCCCGGCGCGCCTTCCATGCCGACCAGGACCTGCGGTGCGGCGCCATGCCACGCCCGCAGTTCATCGGGCTCGACATCGCCCCACCGGCCCATCGCCGTGGCGGTGCGCGAGGGGTGATTGATGAACATCAACGGGGGTGCCGGCAGCGCCCGCATGTGGGCCAGTGCATCGAGCATCGTCTGCCCATCATCACGGCTGCCCTGCAGCGGCTCGCTGCGACTGTACCCGCGTTCGATCGCGACCAGCTGATCGCGCTCATCCGGGCTTGGCGCGATGATCAGCGAAGCGTGTTCGCCCGCCGGCACGTCGAATTCCATGCCGTTGAACTGGATCAGCCCGGGCACCTCGCGCCGCGCATCCAGCAGCGCCGGCCACGCATGGTCCCGGGTGACCGCCGAATGCCCCGGCCCGCCATGATCGGTATGCACCATCCAGGTCAGCCCATTGGCGAGCGCCTGCCGGGCGTTATGGGTGCGGGTGTAGGACGAGTCGCCGCCACGGATCGGTGTCGGCGGCAGGGTGCTGCGATCCCAGTCCACGCTCCACTCGCTGTGGACATGGTGATCACCGGCCTGCCAGCTGCGGCCGGCATCGTCATCCGCCGCCTGGGCGACCACCGGCCACGCCAGCACGGCCACAAGCGGCAGGAAAAAGAAATGTCGCATCAAGTATTCCTCACAAACGGGCGGCCGCATCCGGGGCACGCGTACGCGCCTCCGGATGCACCGCGAAGCGGGCGGCTCAGAAGTCCGCGCGCAGGCCGAGACTGATGCGGCGGCCGGAGCGTTCGTACATCGTCGGGAACGCAGGATCCATCGTGTAGCCGGTGGTCGCCTGGTTGGTCAGGTTGATGCCCTTCAGGCTGAGTTTGATGCTGTCAGTGAGGCGATAGCCGATCGACACGTCCACCTGGCCGTAGTCATCGCGCCAGATCGGGTACATGTTGTAGCCGATCGATTCGACATACTCGCCCTTGTGGTTGTACGACACGCGCGCGTCGAAGCGCGCGTTCTCGTAGTACACGGTGACGTTGTATGACTTCTCCGAAAGACCCGGCATCGGCGTGCTCACGCCCAGGTCGGATTCGCCGGCCAGCGAGCTGTCCAGCATCGTGTAGTTGGCGTTGATGCCGAAGCCTTCCAGCGAACGGTGCAGCATGCTCAGCGGCAGCTGCGCGATCAGCTCGACACCTTTCACGACATAGGTGCCATTGGCATTGATCGGCTGGTAGACGTCGAAATCATAGGTGCCGTTGAGCGAGCCGTTGGCGTTGTAGACCGCCACATCCGGCACCACGCCGGTCAGCGCATTGATCACCACGCCGTCGATCTTCTTGTGGAAGTACGAGGTCGCGAGCAGGCCACCGTTGTCCAGGTACTTCTCCAGCCCCAGTTCCCACTGCTTGGCATAGGTAGGCTGCAGATCCGGGTTGCCATCGGTGAAGCGGAACGAGCTCCAGCTGGCGGTGCGCTTGTAGGCGATGTCGGTCAACGCCGGGCGGATGAAGGTCTTGGAGGCCGCGCCGCGCAGCAGCAGGCCTTCGGCCAGTTCGGCGGTGGCATTCAGGCTCGGCAGCAGATCGTTGTAGCTGCCTTTGCGCGAGACAGGCGTGTCGGTATAGCCGGTGCTACCGTCTGCCCGCTGGATCGGGTGGAAGCCGGAGGACTGCACCGAGGTATCCACGTAGCGCACGCCGGCGTTGATCGAGACCGGCACGCGGCCCACATCGAAGCCGATGTCGGTCATCGCGTACAGGCTGGTCACGTTCTCATCCACCCGGTAGTACTGGCCCGGATCAAACGGCGTCGCGAAGCCCGGATAGCGGAAGGCACTGCGTGCGTAGTCGTTGGAGACCATCTTCCAGTCCAGGTCTTTCACCGAGTAGCCACCGCCCGGCACGATATCGGCGATCGACTGCAACGGGCTGTCGGCCAGGGTGCGCTTGTTGACCCAGCTGTTGTTGCCCGCACCCGGCCCGTAGATCTTCGCTTCGCCGTACTCGCGCTGCTTGGATTTGTCGGTGTAGCGCGCACCGAACTGGACGCTGCGCAGGGCCGGCAGGAAGGTCAGTTCGAGTGACTTGGTCACATCCACCTGGGCGGCGTACTTGTCATCGCTGACCTTCTCCAGCGTGGTTTCATAGGCCTCGAACAGGTACTTGTCCGAAGCGTTGTACATGTCGATGCTGGCCGGGTTGGCGCTGGGAATCGTCTCGCCACTCTTGCCGGTCCAGCGGGTCCGCGAGGGCGCGTAGGCCACGTGCTTGAGGTTGCTGGCATCCAGGGTCTTGTCGGCGCCGGAATAGCCGACCATCGCATCCACGCCCCAGGTATCGCCCTTCCAATCCATCGCCATGCTGTACTGGCTGAAATCGGTCTTGTTGATCCGCTCCTTGCTCAGCATTTCGTGCTGGGTGGCGGTGTAGGACACATCGCGCAGCACCACGATGCCGTACTGCGACAGCGTGCTGGCGTCGTAGTCATGGATGGTCTCCAGCGTGCTGCGGCTGGAGGCGGAATACGCGGCTGCGTCGTACTCGTCTTCGGTGGTGTCGTAGCCGCCGAGCATCGCATCGAAGGTCAGGCTGAAGCGGCTGCTCGGCTTGTACTGCAGCGAGGCGGTGGCGCCCCACTTGTCCTGGTCGTTCACGAACACGCGGTCACCGACCTTGTCCTGGAACACGATCAGGTTGCTTTCATCGGTGTCGTTGCGGTTCTTGACCACCACACCGGCATCGCGGGCCAGCACTGCGGCAGCCTGCGTACCGCGCGTGCCGGAGGCCCCCAGGAAGCGCGACATCGGACGGAAGTTGATCCCGGAGGTCGCGTCCGTGCGGTTGCTGCGCTTGGCGGTGGCGAAGGACACCAGGCCACCCCAGTCACCCCAGGTATCACTGGCCAGGAACGAGAACTTGGGATCGACCTCTTCGGAGATCGAGTTGTGCGCGCCTTCGACCGACGCCACCAGCTTGCGGCCGGTGTAATCGAAGGGGCGCGCGGTGGAGATCTGCACCGAGCCGGCGATGCCGCCCTCCTCGTCCGCCGCGGTCGGCGACTTCAGCACCGTCACCTGCTGGATGATCTCCGAGGCGAAGATGTCGAACTCGATGTCACGCCCACCGCTGCCCGACGCGGTGGCCAGGTTGTTGATCGAGACATGGGTGTACTCCGATGGCAGGCCACGCACATTGACGCGGCTGCCCAGGCCCTTGTCGCGCTCGATGGTCACGCCGGGCATGCGCTGCAGGGCTTCGGCCAGGTTCTGCTCGGGAAAGTCGGCCACGTCGGTGGCGACGATCGAATCGGAGAAGCCGATCGTGGCGCGCTTGATGTCCACGGCCTGCTCCAGGCTGCGGCTGTAGCTGCCGACCACGTCGATGCGCTCCAGCTGCTGCAGGCCGGCATCGCCGGCGCCCGCGGGTGCCGCTTCAAACGCCACAGCGGATGCGTCGACGGGTACGGCGGACGTGCCCGACGGTGCGGCATCACTGCGCGCTTCGATGGTCACCGTGGTGTCGTTGAGATAGCGATAGCGCAGGCCGGTTCCGTCCAGCAGCTGCTCCAGGGCCTGCTGCGGCGCCAGGCCGGCGGGCATGGCGCGGGTGCGCGGGTTGCCGGCCTGCTGCGCGTTGTAGACGAACTGCAGCCCGGTCTGGCGCGACAGATCATTGAGCGCACGGTCGAGCGGCTGGGCAGGAATCGCCTCGCTGGCAACACGCGATTCCTGCGCGATGGCGGTGACGGCAGCGCTCTGCAGGGCAAGAGCGATCGAAAGGAAAAGAATGCGGCGCATCGTAGAAGTCCAGTGGGGTGGTATGAGCGTCGCGAGACGGAATCGTTCGCGCTTGCCTGGACTACGAGGGCGCAGGGCGAGGATCGGGCACCGGTATTTCGATGAATTTTTTTTGACAGCCCTTGGCAGCACCGCGCCCAGTCCCGCGGGGCACTGCCATTACTGCGGTTTCTGCGCGGCCCCAGCGGCAGAGCGGCTGCCCACACGGATCGTCCTGTCGACCACACGGGTATGCAGCGAGGGCTGCTGATCGAGGAAGGTACGCAGCGATGCAAGATCATCGCCACGCAGGTTGCCGGTCAGGCGCAGCGCGCCGGCGACATCGTCATCCACCTGCAGGCGCACGTCGTTGAGCCGGTTGAACTGCTCGGCCACCTCGCGCAGTGGCTCGTCCTGGAACACCACGCGGCGTCGCCACCATGCGGTCATCGTGTCCGCATGCTGCTGGCGGATGCTGATGGACTGGTCGCGGTAGTCGATGTGGGCGCTCTGCCCGGCGCGAAGATCAGCGAGCAGACGGCCCTGGCCCGAGTCGCCGCGCACCTGCACGCTGCCTTCGGCCACCTCGATCCTCGCCTGCTCGCGCCGCAGCGACACGTCGAAGGTCGTGCCGATATCGCGCACCTCCAGCCCTGCCGCATGCACGGCGAAGGGACGACGTTCCTCGGCGACCACAAAGCTGGCCTGCCCGCGCGACAGCTCCACGCGGCGGCTCAGCAGGGTGAAGCGGATCGACAGTTCGCTCTCCGCGTTCAGATGCACCACGGTGTGATCGGGCAGCGCGAAGCTGCGCGGCGCGCCATGCGCCGCGACGTAGTGGCGGGTCTGTGGCCAGGCCATGTGGCCGACTATCCCCACGCCCAGCAGCAGCGCGGCGGCTGCGGCGATACCCGGCAGGTGCCGGCGTGACGCGCGCGATGCCACCGGCTGCGGCGGACGCCGCCGCACCGGCAGCGCCACCACGTTGTCGTCGGCCGGCGGTGGCCCTGCAGCAATCAGCGCATCCAGGTCGACCGCCATGCCCCGCAGCGCATCGCTGAGCTCGCTGGCCACGCGGCTGACCGTGATGTACTCGCGCAGGTGGGCCGGCGAGGTCACCAGCCAGGTCATGAACTGGCGTTGCTGATCAGGCGTCACCCCGCCCTGGCGCTGCAGCGCATGCCAGTGCGCGGCTTCGTTGGCGAGGGAAGGACGCGGGGCGGGAATCTCGCTCACCACGCCTCCGCATGACCGGCCAGCGCGCGGCGGCACACGGACAAGCCGCGCACCACGTGCTTCTTGACCATATGGGAGGACACGCCCAGCCGCTCGGCGATCTCCTTGTAGCTGAGTCCATCGCGGTACTGCATCACCAACACCGCACGGGTGTGCTCGGGCAAGGTACCCAGCAGCGTCTGCAGATGCGTGCGGCGCTGCGCGCGTTCGGCGGCATCCTCGACGGTTTCTTCGCCGGTCAGCAGCGTGGTGAGGTTCTCCAGATCATCGATCGGAAGCATCGACCAGCGCCGGCGCGCGGCCTGCTCGCGCGCCAGATTCTGCGCGACGGTAAACAGGTAGGCCTCCGGATTGGCGATCGCCTCGCCTTGATCCTCATGTGCGCGCAGCAAGCGCAGATAGGTCTCCTGCACCATGTCCTCGGCGTCCTGGCGCGCACCGCGGCGGGTGAAGAATCCCCTCAGCACCGGCCCCTGCTCCAGAAACATGCGCGCCAAACGCCGTTTTGCGTGTTCGGCCACGATCCCGCCTCGCCCCCAGGTGCGGCGAAGGTACGTGGCCTGCATGACGATTGGATGACGCGGGGAGCACGGTACCGCCGCGCGGCGGTACCGTGGAAACGCGCCTCAGGCCGCGCGCGTATCGATCAGAACGTGTGTTCCGGGCCGGGGAACGTGCCTGCGCCCACCTCTTCCGCGAACTCACGCGCGGCCTTTTCCAGCAGCCCGTGCATGTCCGCATACTGCTTCACGAAGCGCGGCAGTTTGCCCGTGCGCAGCCCTGCCATGTCCTGCCAGACCAGCACCTGCGCATCGCAGTCGCTGCCCGCTCCGATACCGACGGTGGGAATCTTAAGCGCCGCGGTGATCTGTGCGGCCACCGTGCCGGGGACCATTTCCATCAGTACCGCGAAAGCACCGGCCGCCTCCAGCGCGCGCGCTTCCTCGATCAGCCGTGCGCCATCCTCGCCCCGCCCCTGCACGCGGAAGCCGCCGAGCTGATGCTCCGACTGCGGCGTGAAGCCGATATGCGCCATCACCGGGATGCCGCAGCTGACCAGCTTGCGGACCTGCGGCACCATCTCGATCCCGCCTTCCAGCTTGACGGCGTGTGCGCCGCCCTCCTTCATGAAACGGACGGCCGTGTGGAAGCACTGCTCCGGGGAGGCCTGGTAGGAGCCGAACGGCAGATCGGCGATCACCAGCGGCCGCCGCGTGCAGCGGCTCACCGCGCGCACCAGCGGCATCAGCTCGTCGACGGTGACCGGCAGCAGCGAGTCGTTGCCGAATACATTGTTGGACGCCGAGTCGCCGATCAGCAGCACCGGAATGCCGGCATCTTCGAAGATCGCCGCGGTGTACATGTCGTAGGCGGTGAGCATGGCCCACTTCTCGCCGCGCTCCTTCATCTGCTGCAGGTGCGGAATGCGCACGCGCGGTGCCGGGACCGGGGCAGTGCCCGGCGTCGCGTAGGGATGGAGCTGTTCGGTCATGCGAAGCATCCTGGTGGAGAACAACGTGGGGTCAGAGTGTGCCGGTTCCGCTCAACAACAGCACGGCGATCACGATCATCGCAGCGCCAGAGACACGGCCGGCGGCGCGTGATGCACGCGGGCGCGTGCGCAGCAAGGCACCGGCGCCATAGCCGACCGCAAGATAGACCGCGCCGCAGCTGACCAGATGGACCATGCCCAGCGCGATGATCTGCACGGGCATCGCCCACGCCGCGCTGGCGGAAATGAACTGGGGCAGCAGGGCCAGGAACAGCAGCAGCACCTTGGGATTGAGCCCGCTGACGCAGGCGCCCTTGAGCGCCCAATGGCGCCACCCCGTCACCACGCCCGCAGCGTCGGCCGCAGCCACCGGCGGGTGGCGCAGCAGGCCGATGCCCAGCCACAGCAGATACAGCGCACCCAGCACGGTCAGGACGTGCAGCGCGACCGGCACGCGGGCAAGCATCGCACCGACGCCCGCGGCGACCAGCCCGATCGCGAGCAGATGGCCAGACAGCAGTCCGGCCACCGCCGGCACCACCGCCCGCCCGCGCAGGCCGGCGGCGATCGCGTGCGCCCAATCCGCACCGGGGATGAGCACGAAGAGGATGGACACCGCCCAGAAGGCGGCAATGACGCTGGGTTGCATGGGGGTCCAAGGGGCGGTCTTGCCGCGATCGGCGGGATGGACAGAAGAATATTCCCGCGCCTTTGGAATGTGCTTCCAAATACTTGCACCCCGCCGGCCTGCAGGAGGAAACTCTTGCGCATGGATGCCACCGACCAGCGAATTCTTGCCGAGCTGCAGAAAGACGGCCGCCTCACTGTGACCGAGCTGGCCGAGCGCATCGGCCTGAGCATCTCGCCCTGTCACCGCCGCGTGCGTGCCCTGGAGCAGTCCGGCGCGATCCGCGGCTATCGCGCCGAGCTCGATCCCGCCGCCTTGGGCCTGAAGTTCTCAGCGCTGGTGTTCATCACCCTGCGCGACGGCGACCGCCACGCGGTGGACGCCTTCGAACACGCGGTGGCCGAGGTGCCGCAGGTCCTGCAGGCACAGCGCCTGTTCGGCGACCCGGACTACCTGCTGCACGTGGTCACCCGCGACCTGGCCGCGTTCCGGCACCTCTACGACGAACACCTCTCCGCCCTGCCCGGCGTGCAGCGGCTGACCTCGACCCTGGTGATGAAGGACGTGGTGATCGACCGGCCGCTGCCGTTGAACGGGCATTGAGGCACCCGCATTAAACCTTCTGACCGCGAACGTCTGGCTTGCCCACGACGCAATCCGCAGCGAAGCCGACGCCGCGCGTAAACGGCCGCTCAACCAGTCGCCCTGCATCGACAAGGGCACGCCCGGCCTCGAAGGCTCAACCATCGCCCGGGGTGACCCTGCAATAGAACACCAGCTCCGGATCATCGGGGTCGAGGTTGTCGATGTGTCCGCTGGATTCGAAGCCGGTCTGCAGAAGCACGGCCTGCATCCGGGTGTTGGAACGATTGGTCGATGCAAACAGCTTGGGGTGCGCGCAGACGGATTTCAGATACTCGATCAGGATCCGGGCCAGCCCTTGGCGACGGCGCGCTGGATCGACCATCAGCATCTCGATGAAGCCGCAGCCGAAGAAGTGATAGTCGAGTACGCCGTACGCGGCGGCGCATGCGTCGATGGTGACCACGTAGCACGCATCCGCCCCGATCCAGGCGCGGATCAGCTCAGCGCGTTCCGGCGCCTGTGCGGCGACGCTGTCGATGGCCACCAGCGCTCGCAGGTCCTGCATCGTTGCCTGGCGAATCTGGATCACGGGTGCATTGCCTTTCTCGCTGTCACGTCGAGACGGGAGGATGTTTTACCGGACAGAAAAAAGGCCTGCGCATCGCTGCACAAGCCTTTGATCGAATCACCAACATTGGTCGGGACGGCCGGATTTGAACCGACGACCCTCTGCCCCCCAGGCAGATGCGCTACCAGGCTGCGCTACGCCCCGATGATGCTGGCAATGTCCCCGCCTCTCAGCGGGCCGACGAGTATAACGGGTTTGCGTGAAAAATGGTTCAGCGGCGCAGCAATTGCAGCACTTCTTCCAGTTCCATCCGCGTCTGCTTGATGATCTGGTTGCTCAGCGCCGATTCCTCGCGCGCATCGGCACCTTCCAGGCGCAGGCGCGCGCCGCCGATCGTGTAGCCCTGCTCGTAGAGCAGGCCGCGGATCTGGCGGACCATCAGCACGTCGTGGCGCTGGTAGTAGCGGCGGTTGCCGCGGCGCTTGGCCGGCTCGAGGCTGGGAAACTCGGTTTCCCAGTAACGCAGCACGTGCGGCTTGACGTCGCACAGTTCGCTGACTTCACCGATGGTGAAGTAGCGCTTGGCCGGTATCGGCGGAAGTTCTCGGTTACTGCCCGGATCCAGCATATGCCTCTACCCTTTCCTTGAGCTTCTGGCCCGGACGGAAGGTGACCACCGTACGGGCGGAAATCGGAATTTCCTCACCGGTCTTGGGGTTGCGACCCGGGCGCTGGTTCTTGCGCCGCAGGTCGAAATTCCCGAAGCCGGACAGCTTCACCTGACGTCCCTGTTCCAATGCTTCACGCAGCACATCGAAGAACGCGTCGACAAATTCCTTGGCTTCGCGCTTGTTCAGACCGACTTCGTCGAACAGCTTCTCGGCCATCTCCGCCTTGGTCAATGCCATTGCCTGCTATCCCCCATGCTTCCCGCTCAGCCGCGGATCCGGGCGTGATGTTCACGCTCCATGGCAGAGACCGCCTCGGCCACCACCGCATCCACGTCGCGGTCCGTCAGAGTGCGCGACTTGTCCTGCAAAATCAAGCCCATAGCGAGACTCTTGAACCCCGGCTCGACCCCCTGGCCGACGTACCGGTCGAACAGGGTGACCTCGCGCAGCAGCGGGCCGACGGCCCGGCGCAGGGTGGCTTCCAGGTCGGCCCAGGCCGCGGCCTCGGGCACCAGGAAGGCCAGATCGCGGCGCATCGACGGGAACCGCGACAGCTCGCTCGCACGCGGCAGCGCGCGGGCGGCCAGCGGGGCCAGGTCCAGCTCGAAGGCGAATACGTCCACGTCGATATCCATGGCCTTGGCCAGGCGCGGGTGGATCTGGCCGATCCAGCCCAGGCTGACGCCGTCACGGTAGACCTCGGCCGAGCGTGCCGGGTGGCCATACGGACGCTGCGACGGCGTGAACTCCAGTTCGGCGCCACTGGCGGCCGCCAGCGATTCCAGGTCGCCCTTGAGGTCGTGGAAATCGACCTTGCGGGTCGGCAGGCCCCATTGCTGGGTGTCGGCATCGCCACAGATCGCAGCGGCCACGCGCTGGGTCTCCAGCGGGGCGGGCTGGCCCTCGCCGGCCTGCTGATGGAACACGCGGCCCAGTTCGAACAGGCGCACGCGGCCCAGCTGGCGGGCGGCATTGCGGCCCAGGGTGGCGACCAGGCCCGGCAGCAGCGACGGACGCATCACCGCCAGTTCGGCCGACAGCGGGTTGGCCAGCGCGACCAGACCCTCGTCCAGCTGCCACTGCGCGAGCAGCGCGGCATCGACGAAGGCGTAGTTGATGGTTTCCTGCAGGTCACGGGCGACCAGCTGGCGACGGACGCTGAGGTCGTCCAGGCGGGTCTCGGTCGGCATCGCCACGCGCGAGGCACCGCCCGGCAGCGTGGTCGGAATCTGCTCGTACCCGTGGATGCGGGCCAGCTCTTCGATCAGGTCTTCTTCGATGGCGATATCGAAGCGGCGGCTCGGCGCGGTCACCTGCCAGCCATCGGCGGACGCGGTCACGTCCATGCCCAGCGCGCGCAGAATGCGCTCCACATCGGCATCGGCGATCTGGATGCCCAGCACGCGCGCGATACGGGCGCGGCGCAGGGCGATGGTGGCGGTCGCCGGCAGGTCGGCCTCACGCACGGCCTCGGTGACCGGCGCCGGGGTGCCGCCGGCCAGGTCCAGGATCAGGCGGGTGGCATACTCGATCGCCGTGCGCGGCAGCACCGGGTCGACGCCGCGCTCGAAGCGGTGGCCGGCATCGGTGTGCAGGCCGAGCTTGCGGCCCCGGCCCATGATCGCGGCGGGCGCGAAATGCGCGGCTTCCAGGAATACGTTCGTGGTGTCGTCGGTGACGCGCGTATCGAAGCCGCCCATCAGGCCGGCCAGCGCGATCGGGCGGTCGGCATCGGTGACGAGCAGGAAGCTGTCGTCCAGCGCGGCGTCGCGGCCGTCGAGCAGTTTCAGGGTTTCACCGGCGCGCGAACGGCGCACGCCGATGCTGCCCTGCAGGGTGCCCAGATCGAAGGCGTGCATCGGCTGGCCGAGCTCGAGCATCACGTACTGGGTGACGTCCACCAGCAGCGAGACCGGGCGCACGCCGCTGCGGCGCAGGCGCTCGGCCATCCACAGCGGGGTCGCGGCGCGGGCGTTGACGCCCTCGATCACGCGACCGACATAACGCGGCGCTTCGGCACCGGCATCCAGGCGGATCGCCAGCTCACGCGTGCCCACGGCAGGCACCGGGGCGGCGTCGAACGGCACCACTTCACTGGCGCACGCGGCGGCCACGTCGAAGGCGATGCCGCGGATGCTGAAGCAGTCGGCGCGGTTCGGGGTCAGCTTGATCTCGATGCTGGCGTCCGGCAGGCCGAGGTACTCGACCAGGGTCTGGCCGACCGGCGCATCGTCCGGCAGTTCGAACAGGCCGGAGGCATCGGTGTCCAGGCCCAGCTCCTTGGCCGAGCACAGCATGCCGTTGGACTCCACGCCACGCAGCTTGGCCGGCTTGATCTTCAGGTCGCCGATCTGCGCACCGACCATCGCCAGCGGGGCGACCAGGCCCGGCCGCGCGTTCGGTGCGCCACACACGATCTGCAGGTGCTCGCCCTGCCCCGCATCGACCTGGCAGATCTGCAGGCGGTCGGCTTCGGGATGGCGCTCGGCGGAAATGATCTTGGCTACGACCACATGCTGCAGGCCATCGCCCAGCGCATCGACCTCTTCCACTTCCAGGCCGATCGCGGTCAGCACCGCGCTGAGTTCATCGCGCGAAACGGTGGTCGGGACGTGGCTGCGCAGCCAGTTTTCAGAGAATTTCATGGTGTCACCCTGGTGGGCCCGGCGCAGGCGCCTGGGCCGTGATGGTCTTGAATCCTGTCCAGCCGGGCATGGCCCGGCGCTACGCTGACGCGCTTACGCGAACTGCTTCAGGAACCGCACGTCGTTTTCGAAGAACGCGCGCAGGTCGTTGACGCCGTAACGCAGCATCGCGAAGCGCTCCACGCCCATACCGAAGGCGAAGCCGGTATAGCGCTCCGGATCGATGCCGACGCTGCGCAGCACGTTCGGATGGACCATGCCGCAGCCGAGCACCTCCAGCCAGCGGGTGCTGCCGTCGGGCTGCTGCCAGGCGATGTCCACTTCCGCACCGGGTTCCACGAACGGGAAGTAGCTGGGGCGGAAGCGCATTTCGAAATCCTGTTCGAAGAACGCGCGTACGAACTCGGACAGCGTGCCCTTCAGATCGGCGAACGTGGAGTGCTCATCGACCAGCAGGCCTTCGACCTGGTGGAACATCGGCGAATGGGTCTGGTCGCTGTCGCTGCGGTACACCTTGCCGGCCGCGATCATGCGCAGCGGCGGTGCATGCTCGCCCATGTAGCGCACCTGCACACCGGAGGTATGCGTGCGCAGCAGGCGGCCATCGCCGAAATAGAAGGTGTCGTGCATCGCACGCGCCGGATGGTGCGGCGGGAAGTTCAGCGCTTCGAAGTTGTGCCAGTCGTCTTCGATTTCCGGTCCTTCGGAGAGCTCGTAACCGAGGCGGCCGAAGATCTCGGTGATCCGCTCCAGGGTACGGGTCACCGGGTGCAGGCCACCGCGCTCATCGCGACGGCCCGGCAGGGTGATGTCGATCGCTTCAGCGGCCAGGCGCGCGTCCAGCGCAGCGTCTTCCAGCACGGTCTTGCGATCACCCAGCGCGCTGGTCAGCGCGTCACGGGCACGATTGATGGCTTCGCCGGCGGCTTTGCGCTCATCGGCCGGCAGGCCACCGAGCTGCTTGAGCTGTGCGGTGATGCTGCCGTTCTTGCCCAGCAGGGCCACGCGCAGGGCTTCCAGCGCGTCGGGGCTCTGGGCAGCGGCCACGTCGGCCAGTGCCTGCGTGGTCAGGGATTGGATGTCACTCATGGATAGCCGGAGCCTCGCGTCGGTATGCCATCGCGATGCGCGTCGGGCCGACCCCCGTCGCCACCGCTGTCGATCGATGGCACCGGGAGGGCCACCGCCAACACAAAAAAGAATGGGGAAGGACTTGCGCCCTTCCCCATGCATTTGCCTTACCCACAGCCGTTGCGCGTGAACGGCAACGGCAGGGGAATGGACTTATGCCGCCAGTGCGCCCTTGGCCTTTTCGGCCAGTGCAGCAAAACCAGCTGCGTCGTGCACGGCGATGTCAGCCAGAACCTTACGGTCCAGGGTGATGCCGGACTTGAGCAGGCCGTTCATGAAACGGCTGTAGCTCAGGCCGTTGATGCGGGCAGCCGCGTTGATGCGGGTGATCCACAGCGAACGGAAGTTGCGCTTCTTCTGCTTACGACCGATGTAGGCGTACTGCTGTGCCTTGATCACGGCCTGCTTGGCAACGCGGAAGACCTTGCGGCGAGCGTTGTAGTAACCCTTCGCCAGGGTCAGAATTTTCTTGTGGCGGCGACGCGCCTGTACGCCACGCTTTACTCGTGCCATGGGTCAGTCCTCAGAGGTAGGGAAGCATACGGTTCAAACGGCCTGCGTCTTCTGCACGAACATGGTTCGTCTGACGCAGATTGCGCTTCCGCTTGGTCGACTTCTTCGTGAGGATGTGGCTACGGTTGGCGTGGCCAGCCTTGAACTTGCCGGACGCGGTCTTGCGGAAGCGCTTGGCCGCCGCCCGGTTGGTCTTGATCTTGGGCATTGCTATGTCCTTGATGATGTTTTGTCACTGACCAGGGCGGTGGCATTGCCACACTTTCCGTCCGTGCCCTTGCCTGCTTGTAAGCCCGGGATCCCCTATGGGAACCAGGCCGGTCCTGTTTGCCGTTGAAACAGCGTGCCTTTGTGGGGCGGGAAACCGTTCAAAACAGCACCCCCGCAAAACGGGGCCGCCCATTATGCCTGTGAATCCAGGCAGTTGCAAACGCTTGATTGGGCGGGTGTTTACCGGTGCCGGCAGGGCGTGGAACGCCCGCCGGGCGGGCCACAGGAGGCTGCGGCCACGGCAAACGGCAGAAAGCGCCTGAGAAGGCGCCCCTGCCTGCTACGCGAATCGAAACAGCCGGACGAGCCGGTTATTTCTTCTTCGGCGCGATCATCATCACCATCTGCCGGCCTTCAAGGCGCGGACGGGACTCGATCACGATGTCCTCGCCCAGATCACCTTCGATCCGGCTGGCCATCTCGCGACCCAGTTCCTGATGGCTCATTTCACGGCCACGGAAGCGGATGTTGACCTTGATCTTGTCGCCCTCTTCCAGGAACCCGCGCATCTTGCGCAGCTTGATCTGGTAATCACCTTCATCGGTGACCGGGCGGAACTTCACTTCCTTGATCTCGACCTGCTTGGTCTTCTTCTTGGCCTCGTTGGCCTTCTTCTGCGCTTCGAACTTGAACTTGCCGAAGTCCATGATCTTGCACACCGGCGGATCAGCCTGCGGCTGAATCTCGACCAGGTCCAGACCTTCGTCTTCGGCCATCGACAGCGCTTCGTCACGCGTCAACACACCAATCATTTCTCCGTCGCTGCCGATCACGCGGACGCGCGGCACCCGGATTTCCTGATTCTTGCGGTTCTGTTTGTTGTCAGGGGTACTGATATTGCAATCTCCCAGAGGAATCAAACCGGCCCATCGCGGAGCATCCGCAGGGCCGGGACTTTCTTACACGGACTGTTCTGCCTGCAACCGCTCGATGAAGGCCTGGACGGACATGCTGCCCAGATCTTCGCCAGAGCGCGTACGCACGGCCACGGCGCCATTTTCCTTCTCACGGTCGCCAACCACCAGCAGGTACGGGACCCGCTGCAGCGTATGCTCGCGAATCTTATATCCGATCTTCTCGTTGCGCAAATCGGCGTTCACGCGGAAGCCTTGATCTGCAAGGGTTTTCCGCACTTCGCTGACGTATTCAGCCTGGGCGTCGGTGATATTGGCCACCACCACCTGGGTCGGGGCCAGCCAGGACGGGAAGGACCCGGCGTGGTGCTCGATCAGGATGCCGATGAAGCGCTCCATCGAGCCGACGATCGCCCGGTGCAGCATGACTGGGTGCTTCTTCTGGCTGTTTTCGTCCACGTACTCGGCGCCGAGGCGGCCGGGCATCATGAAATCGACCTGCATCGTGCCCAGCTGCCAGGTACGGCCGATGGCGTCCTTGAGGTGGTACTCGATCTTCGGGCCGTAGAAGGCACCCTCGCCCGGCAGCTCCTGCCACTCGACGCCACAGTTGCCCAGCGCCGAACGCAGCGCGGCTTCGGCCTTGTCCCAGGTGGCGTCATCGCCCAGGCGCTTTTCCGGGCGCAGCGCGATCTTGATCTGGATCTCGTCGAAACCGAAGGTCGTGTAAACCGCCAGCGCCTGCTGGTGGAAGGCCGTCACTTCGGCTTCGATCTGCGACTCGGTGCAGAACACGTGGCCGTCGTCCTGGGTGAAACCACGCACGCGCAGGATGCCGTGCAGTGCGCCGGAGGGCTCGTTGCGGTGGCACGAGCCGAACTCACCGTAGCGGATCGGCAGGTCGCGGTAGCTGTGCAGGCCCTGGTTGAACACCTGGATGTGGCCCGGGCAGTTCATCGGCTTGACCGCGTAGGTGCGCTTCTCCGATTCGGTGAAGAACATGTTTTCCTGGTAGTTGTCCCAGTGGCCCGACTTCTGCCACAGCGACACATCCAGGATCTGCGGGCAGCGCACTTCGCCGTAGCCGCTGTCGCGGTACACACGGCGCATGTGCTGCTCGACCACCTGCCACAGCGCCCAGCCCTTGGGATGCCAGAACACCAGGCCCGGGGCCTCTTCCTGCAGGTGGAACAGCTCCTGCTGCTTGCCGATGCGGCGGTGATCGCGCATTTCAGCTTCTTCGATGCGCTTGATGTAGGCCTCGAGCTGCTTCTTGTCGGCCCAGGCGGTGCCGTAGATGCGCTGCAGCTGCTCGTTCTTGGCATCGCCGCGCCAGTAGGCACCGGAAATGCGGGTCAGCTTGAAGGCCTTCAGGAAGCGCGTGTTGGGCACGTGCGGGCCGCGGCACATGTCCACGTATTCCTGGTGGTAGTACATGCCCATCGCCTGGATATCCGGCGACATGTCTTCGATCAGGCGCAGCTTGTAGTCTTCGCCACGCGCCTTGAAGATCTCGATGACCTCCGCACGCGGGGTGACCTTCTTGATGACGTCGTAGTCCTGCGCGATCAGCTCGCCCATGCGCTTTTCGATGGCGGCCATGTCGTCGGGCGTGAACGGGCGCTCGGAGTAGATGTCGTAGTAGAAGCCTTCGGCGATGACCGGGCCGATCACCATCTTGACGTCCGGGTACAGCTGCTTGACCGCGTGGCCGACCAGATGGGCGGCGGAGTGGCGGATGATCTCAACGCCCTCCTCGTCCTTGGCGGTGATGATGCGCAGGCTGGCATCGTGGTCGATGACGTCACTGGCATCGACCAGCACGCCATCCACCGAACCGGCGATGGTGGCCTTGGCCAGGCCGGCGCCGATCGACTGGGCGACGTCCATGACACTGACGGGATGTTCGAATTCACGGCGGCTGCCGTCGGGGAGCGTGATCGCGATCATGAGAGTGCTTTGGTCTGGTGGCCCGCAAGGGGGCCTGGAGAATCCGGGGGCGAGGCGGCAACAAAAAAGCGCCACTAAGGCGCCTGCGTCAGGGGCCGTCGGGGGCGTTCAGCGGTGGGCGGTGGTAGTGCTCATGTCACACGCTAGACCGGCGCAGGGCGCGGGCCACCTTGTTGCCTCGATAGAGTTGGCCTGATCTTAAACCAATCCGGTGATGAATGCGCCGCCCCCGGCTGCGGCCCGGCAGCGGACCGCCTGAATGCGTCCGTGTGGCGCCCACAAACCGCAATGATTACCATGCGCGGATTACTGTCCTGCCCAGGACAGGTTTGCCGATTGGATTCCCGATGATCACTGTTGCGCTGACCTCGCTCGGCTTCTGCAGCCTGGCGCTGGCCGGCTCCGCCTTTTCCGCGCTGGCGCTGTATGCCGCCTCACCGCACTGCCGCTGGCCGCGCCTGCGCCGTGCCGGCCGCCTTGGCCGGCAGATCAGCCTGGTGGCTGCCGTGGCGGCGCTGTGGCTGTGGATCGCCAATCTGGGCATCGCCACCGGCGTGGTGGTGATGCTGTGCAGCTGGATGCTGGTGGCGATCCTGCTCCCGCTGCTGGCCGCGTGGCACCGCCCGGCACAGGTGATGCGCTGATGTGGGCCCGCGCGGGCGCCGGCCTCCTGGCGGGGTTCTTCGTCGCGGCCGCGGCCACCGGCCTGGTCGCCTGGCTGCCGCCGGGGCCGTGGCAGAACGCGCTGGTGCCCAGCCTGATCGCCTTCATTCCCTTGTGGATGCTGGCCGCGATCTGGGCCTTCAGCTTCCGCACCGGCCCGCGCGCGTGGGCGGTGATGAGCGCGACCGCCGTGGCCGGATTCGGCCTGTTGTGGCTGCTGCGCCTGACGGGCGCGGTGCAATGAGAGCGATGCGATGAAGTTCAGTTCCCACACCCTGCGCACCTTCACCACGCTGCATACGTGGGTTGGCCTGGTCGCCGGTTTCGCGCTGTTCGTGGCGTTCTACGCCGGTGCGCTGACCCTGTTCCACCACGATCTGCCGCTGTGGCAGACGCCGCATGCGGTGGATACGCCCGCCGCCAGCCTGGACGACGCGCAGCGCCTGCTCGACGGCGTGCTCGAACGCCACCCGGCCGCACGCACCCATGTGGGCATGACCTTCCCCGGCGGCGACCATCCGCAGCCGATCGCGTATTGGCAGGATGCCAAGGGCACCTGGCTGTATGCCTGGCTGGACCATTACGACGGCAGCATCACGCCGCCGCAGACCGGGCTGGCCGAGCTGGTCAACGAACTGCACTACAGCCTCGGCCTGCCGGTCGCGGGCACCTACCTGATGGGCATCGTCAGCCTGCTGTATGGCGTGGCCCTGCTCAGCGGCCTGGTCATCCACCTGCCCAAGCTGTTCGGTGATCTGTTCGCGCTGCGCCCGGGCCGCAACCTCAAGCAGATGTGGCAGGACGCGCACAACGTGATCGGCGTGCTCAGCCTGCCCTTCCACCTGATGTTCGCGGTCACCGGCGCGCTGCTCTGTCTGATCTTCCTGCAGATGGCGGCGCTGAATCCGCTGATCTTCGACGGCAAGCTGCTGCAGGCGGTGCCGGCCGCGATGGACACCGCACCGGTACGCGAGCCCAGCGGCCAGTCCGGCAATGGAACGAACCTGCGCATGCTGCACGCCCGTGCCATCGAGGTGGCGCGCGCGCAGGGCGTGGCCGATTTCGAACCGGCCTTCCTGAAGCTCGCCCATGCCGGCGATGCCAATGCCACGATCGAGATCACCGGTGAATCCGGCGGCACCCTGGGGCCGCTCGGCGCGGTCGGCCTGGATGCGGCCAGCGGACGGCTGCTGAGCAGCCAGCTGCCCGGCCAGCGCGATGCCAACCACGCCACCCTGAGTGCGGCCTACGCGCTGCATTTCGGCGAGTTCGGCAATGGCGTGGTGGTCTGGCTGTACTTCCTGCTCGGCCTGGGCGGCGCCTTCCTGTTCTATTCCGGCAACCTGCTGTGGATCGAATCGCGTCGCAAGCGGCGCCAGGTCGAACAGGGGCGCGCGCAGATCAACATGGCCCGGGCCACGGTGGGGGTGTGCATCGGGCTGTGCGTCGCGGTTTCGGCGAGCTTCGTGGGCGCGCAGATCCTGGAGCAGGTCGCGCCGCAGGCAGTCGATCACGGCATCCGCTGGATCTGTTTCGCCACCTGGGCCGCGTGTGCGCTGTGGGCGGCACTGCGTCGCCCCGACCAGGCCGCCCGTGAGCTGCTCTGGGCGGCCGCCATCAGCACCACGCTGGTGGCGGTGGTACACGGCGCGCTGACCGGCTACTGGCCGTGGGCGAGCGCGGCACGTGGCTACTGGCCCTTGTTCTGGGTGGACGCGGTGGCGCTGGCACTGGCCTTCGGGTTTGCCACGCTGGCCCGTGCGAGCCTGCGCCGCGCGCGGCATGGCGACCCGAACAGCGTGTGGAGTGCACCGCGCTGATCACCCTGGACGCCTGCTGCGGCGGGCTTTCAGAATTCTTCAGCCGCGTTTCCAGCACTTCAGACCGCGTCATGGCGTAGTCGGCCCTCATCTTGAGGAGCCCTGCCCATGCACCACTACCGACACCGACTTGTCGCCTTGGCCTTCGCCCTGGCGGCCGCCCTGCCACTGACCTCTCCCGCCGCACCCGCGGCGCTGGATAGCGCCCGGATCACCGCACTGGAGTCGGCGATCGCCACCCAGGACATCAAACAGGTCACCAGCGTCCTGCTGCTGGTGGACGGCCAGGTGGCCTACGAGGGCTACTTCAACGGTGGCACGGCGGACACGCTCAATGACGTGCGCTCGGCCAGCAAGAGCGTGACCGCGATGCTGGTCGGCGCGGCCATCGGCGACGGGTCCCTGCCCGGCGTACAGGCCCGTGTGTACGACTACTTCCCCGCGTTCACCGCCAGCCATCCGGTGGATGCACGGCTGCGCTCGATGACGGTGGAAAACCTGCTCACCATGAGCACGCTGTGGGAGTGCGATGACGAGAATGCGTTCTCGGCCGGCAACGAAGAGCGCATGTACGTGACCGAGCACTGGCTGGACTTCGCGCTGTCGCTGCCGGTCAAAGGCTTCGCACCGTGGATGACGCGCCCGGAAGACAGCCCGCATGGCCGGTCACACGCCTACTGCACGGCCAATTCCTTCGTGCTCGGCGCGGTACTGGAACAGGCCACGAAGCGGCCCTTGGCCGACTACGCCGCGCAGGTGCTGGAGCGCCCGCTGGGCATCACCGCGAGCAGGTGGAACCGCTCCCCGGAAGGCATCGGCATGGGCGGCGGCGGAACGCGCTACCGCAGCCGTGACCTGGCGCGGCTGGGCGAGCTGGTGCTGGCCGAGGGGCGCTGGCAGGGCCGGCAGCTGATCCCGGCCCGCTATGTCCGGGCGATGCTCAGCGCCCAGGCGACCGCCGGTGACGGCAGCGATTACGGCTACCAGTGGTGGGGGCTGAAGCTTCCCGTGGAGGGGCACGAACGCACGGTCTGGACGATGTCCGGCAATGGTGGCAACTACGTGTTCGTGATGCCGGAGAAGAAGCTGGTGGCCGTGATCACCAGCCAGGCCTACAACCGCAGCTTCGCCCACCCGCAGTCGCGCCGCATCCTCACCGAGTTCCTGCTGCCCGCGCTGCGCTGAGGCCCTCGAGGTCTGTTGGCCGCCACGGCGCGGCCAACACCTGCGCACGCTGGGCAGATACGTCCGTCTCGATCGTGTCGAGCAGTCCCTGCCAGCCGGGCGCACCGTGCAGCGGCGCAAACAAGGGGGTGGCGCGCAACCACGCCGCATCGCGGAAGCCGGCATCCACCGCGTGATGCAGGGCGGCCAGCGCTGCGGCGGCGTCGCCCTGGGCCTGCAGCAACATCGCACGCTCCAGCGCGGCGTCGGACCAGCCATCGTCGGCCTGGCCCTCCAGCACCTGCAGGTGCCCGGCGATCCACGCGGGTGTGGCCGCGGCATCGCCGTACAGACCGGCCAAGGTCTGGCCCATCGACTGCTGCGGGCGCAGGTCGCGGCTCTGCTCGAAAGCTTCAGCGGCGCCCCTGCGATTCCCGCTCAACAACAGCATCTCGCCCTGCAGGCGCAGCAACTGCGGGTGTGGCGTCCCGCGAGCGAGTGCCTGATCGAGCGCCTGCCGTGCCTTGCCCGGCTCGCCCATCGCCAACAGGCTGTGCGGCCAGGCAATGTTGGCGAACACATTGTCCGGATAGAGCTGGAAGTTGCGCGCATGCCGGCGCGCGGCGGCATCGGTGAAACCCAGCAGTTCCAGTTCGCGCGCGACCTGCACGTCGCGGAAGCGGACACGCTCGGGCGCGCGCAGCGACAGGTTGTCCTGCAGGGCCTGCGCGAGGTCGCCCTTTTCCTGCTGCAGATAGGCCAGCGACGCGCGCGTGCGCTCGTCACCCGGGTCGTGCTGCAGGGCCTGCCGGTAGTCCGCCATGGCCTGCGACATCGCGCCGAGGCAATCGTGGGCATAACCGCGCGCGGCCCAGCTGGCCGCATCGTCCGGCGCCTTGCGCACCAGTTCGTCGCCCAACACCAGGGCTTCCTGCGCGCGTTCGCGTGCGCCGTTGAACAGACAGGCGTCGGCCGCCAGTGCACGGGCGAGCCCACGTTTGGCCATCAACGATTCCGGATCCATCTGCAGCGCCTGGCGGTACAGCCCGATCGCACGCTCGTTGTTGCTGGCCTGCCCGATGCCCGCGTAATACGCAGCGCGCTGCAGCACCGGATCGGCAGGCGACACCGGCGCGGTACCGGGACGGACCGCGATCAACGCGGCAGCCACCGCGACGACAGTCACGCCCGCCCCCAACCAGATCCAGCGAGCACCGCCGTGCCGGCGTGGCGCGAGGGCGCCCCCCGCGCTGACGGTGGCCACGGTGTCGTGCATCACCGGCTGCGGCGGCGCGCACAGCTGGTAGCCACGGCCGCGCACCGAGCGCACATACCGTGGCCGTCGGCTGTCATCGCCCAGCGCCTGCCGAAGCAGCTTCACGCGCTGGCTGATCGCATCCTCGCCGACCACCGCCGGTGCCCACACCTGATCGGCCAGTGTGTCGAAATCGACGACGGCGTTGCCATGGGCCAACAGGCACTCCAACAGCCGCCAACTCAGCCCGTTGACCGGCAACAGCTCATCCCCGCGCCGCACGTGCTGTGCGTTGCGGTCGATGTGCAGATCCAGCAGGCGGACGCTCTCCATGCGGGCAAGCATAGGGCACGCGACTGCGTCGCGGCGCCCCTTCCCGTGGGGTTACTCCGCAGGGCCCTGGAACGGCTCCACCATGGCCTTGAGCAGGCTGCCCTGCGCATCGTCGCCGGTCAGCTCCCACATGAAGACGCCGCGCAGGCCGTTGTCCCTGGCGAAGCTCGCGCGCAGGCCGATCGAGGTGGGATCCTCGAAGCTGACGAAGACCTTCTCGGTAGCGTTGTAGAGCCACGGGGTCTGCGCGACCGGGTGCCAGTGCCGCTCCCAGCCGGGCTGGCCGAGCATGCCGGCCTGGATCTGCCGCCAGTCACCGGCCGGATGCGGCGCGCTGTAGCGCTGGTAGAGGCCATGGTTGGCGTCGCCCTGCAGCGTGAAGCCACGACCGTAGAACGGTACGCCGAGCACCAGCTTCTCTTTCGGCACCCCCTGCTGCTCGTAGTAGGCCACCGCCCCCGCCACGCTGTTCCAGCGCTTGAGCTCCGGCGCCAGCGGATCCTCCGGCACCGCGTGCAGCGGCGCGTTGAAGGTGGATACCGCCGAGAAGCCGGTGCCCATGTCGTAGCTCATCAGGTTGATGAAATCGAGCGTGCGGCCCAGCGCCTTGAGCTCATAACTGCGTGCCGGATCGTACGGACCATCGGTCTGCACCCGACCCGCAGGCAATGCGGCGGTGACCAGCCGATGCTGGCCGTCGGCTTTGTCCAGCGCATCAAGCTGGCGCCGGAACTCCTGCACCAGCAGGGTCATGTTGCGACGATCTTCCGGGCGGTCGGTGATCTCGGTGGGGCCGCCATACACGGGGAACTCCCAATCGATGTCCACGCCGTCGAAACTGCCGCGATGACGCTCGAAGAACATCGCCACGCAGGAGGACACGAAACGCTGGCGGCTTTCCGCGGTCAGCGCTGCATCGGAGAAGCCGCCGGCGTTCCAGCCACCGATCGAGATCAGCGTATGCAGCGTCGGATGCGCGCGCTTGAGCGTGGCCAGTGCCTTGAAGTGCGCGTCGGCCTGCGGCGCGACGACGCACTCACCTTGGTCGATGGTGGCGAACGCGTAGAACAGATGGGTCAGCGTGTCGGCCGGAATGTTTTCCACCGGATAGCGGTCGGCGGACCCGCCGGGGTAATACGCGCCGATGACCTTGGGCAACGGCTCGGCGGCGGAAGCGGTCTGCGGCATGACGCCGGCGATCAGGACGGCGAGAACAGCGGCGGCAGGACGGAACATGGGGTCTCCCCGGTCGAAGGCGAAGCCACGTTAGCAGTGCGGCGCACGCTGTGCGTGCCATCGGTGACGATGTCCTGCGAATCCGTCCGGCGGACAGTCAATGCGGTCTTCCGTGCAGCCTCGTGACGTCATGCAACGTGCTGCAGCGGGACTGTTCGTGTCACGCGGGTCGCATCGGGCACAAAAAAAGCGGGCCGAAGCCCGCTTTTTTCGTGTCTGCGAAAGCGTGAGGACCAGCGGTCCTCACCTGCCGCGAGAGCGGCGTGGGCCGATTACTCGGCGGTGACGCCCTCGCCTTCTTCGACGGCCTTCATCGACAGGCGGATACGGCCCTGCTTGTCGACTTCCAGGACCTTGACCTTGACCACATCGCCTTCCTTCAGCACATCGCCGACCTTCTCGACGCGGTCGCTGGAGATCTGCGACACGTGGACCAGGCCGTCCTTGCCCGGCAGGATCGTGACGAACGCGCCGAAGTCCATGATCTTGGCGACCTTGCCTTCGTAGATGCGGCCCGGCTCGACGTCCGAGGTGATCTGCTCGATGCGGGCCTTGGCAGCCTGCGCAGCGATGGCGTTGACCGACGCGATGACGATGGTGCCGTCATCCTGGATGTCGATCTGGGTGCCGGTTTCCTTGGTGATGGCCTGGATGGTGGAACCACCCTTGCCGATCACTTCGCGGATCTTGTCCGGGTGGATCTTGATGGTCAGCAGGCGCGGCGCGTAGTCCGACAGCTCTTCGCGCGGGGCGGTCAGGCCGTGGGCCATTTCACCCAGGATGTGCAGACGGCCAGCCTTGGCCTGCTGCAGTGCCTGCTTCATGATCTCTTCGGTGATGCCTTCGATCTTGATGTCCATCTGCAGGGCGGAGATGCCCTCGGCAGTACCGGCCACCTTGAAGTCCATGTCGCCGAGGTGATCTTCGTCACCCAGGATGTCGGACAGGACGACGAAGCGCTCGCCTTCCTTGACCAGACCCATGGCGATACCGGCCACCGGCGACTTGACCGGCACGCCGGCGTCCATCAGGGCCAGCGAGGAGCCGCAGACCGAGGCCATCGACGAGGAGCCGTTGGATTCGGTGATTTCCGAGACCACGCGGATGGTGTACGGGAAGGCTTCCAGCGACGGCATCACTGCCAGCACGCCGCGCTTGGCGAGGCGGCCGTGGCCGATTTCGCGACGCTTCGGGCCCATCATGCGGCCGGTCTCACCCACCGAGTAGGGGGGGAAGTTGTAATGGAAGAGGAAGTTTTCCTTGTACTCACCGGCGACGGCATCGATGACCTGGCCATCACGGGCGGTGCCCAGGGTGATGGTCACGATCGCCTGCGTCTCACCGCGGGTGAACAGCGAGGAGCCGTGGGTACGCGGCAGGATGCCGGTCTTCACGGAGATCGGGCGGACGGTGTCCAGCGCACGGCCGTCGATGCGGACCTTGGTGTCCAGCACCGAGTTGCGCATGGTGCTGTATTCCAGCTCGCCGAATTCCTTCGACAGCTCGGCCGGGTTCCAGCCTTCGGCGGCCACACGGCCAGCCAGCGACTCGACCACGTCCTTCTTGATCGCCGAGATCGCGTCACGGCGCTGCAGCTTGTCGCGCACCTGGAAGGCTTCGCCCAGGCGCGGGCCGATGGCTTCCTGCAGGGCGCTGATCAGCACGTCGTTCTTGGCCGGGGCTTCCCAGGTCGACGGCTTGGTGCCGGCTTCCACGGTCAGCTCGTTGATCGCGTTGATGACCTTCTGCATTTCGCGGTGACCGAAGGTCACGGCGCCCAGCATCACGTCTTCGGACAGCAGCGCGGCTTCGGATTCCACCATCAGCACGGCGTTGGCGGTACCGGCGACAACCAGTTCCAGCTCCGAATCCTTCAGCTCGGTCACGGTCGGGTTGAGGATGTACTCACCGTTCTTGTAACCGACCTTGG
This sequence comes from Stenotrophomonas sp. JAG2, assembly GCF_041080745.1. Lineage (NCBI taxonomy): Bacteria > Pseudomonadati > Pseudomonadota > Gammaproteobacteria > Lysobacterales > Lysobacteraceae > Stenotrophomonas > Stenotrophomonas sp. JAG2. Next base: position 195,579 of record NZ_JBEUMH010000008.1, read on the forward strand.
CGGCGGCGATCGGACCCTTGAACGGGGTACCGGCCAGCGACAGCGCAGCCGAGGCACCGATCAGGGCAGCGATGTCACCATCGATGTCCGGGTTCAGCGACATCACGGTAGCGATGATCTGGACTTCGTTCTTGTAGTCTTCCGGGAACAGCGGACGGATCGGGCGATCGATCAGGCGCGAAATCAGCGTCTCTTTTTCGGTCGCGCGGCCTTCGCGCTTGAAGAAACCGCCCGGGATACGGCCACCTGCGTAGAACTTCTCCTGATAGTCGCAGGTCAGGGGGAAGAAGTCCTGGCCCTCACGCGCGCTCTTGGCGGCAACGGCGGAGACCAGCAGCACGGTGTCGTCGAACTTGACGATGACGGCACCGCCGGCCTGACGGGCGATTTCGCCGGTTTCAAGCGTGACGGTGTGCTTGCCGTACTGGAAGGTTTTGGTGATTTTTGCCACGGGGGTTTCCTTGGATGATGCTTTCTTCAATGGACCGCGGGCGACCCTTGCCGCCGACGGGTGACCGGTTGTCCGGCCCATACGTTTGATGCGGTACTGCCAAAACAAAACCGCGGCGCATTCCTGCGCCGCGGTGGGGGTTCGTGCTTAGCGACGCAGGCCGAGCTTTTCGATCAGGGCCTTGTAACGCGGAGCGTCTTTCTTCTTCAGGTAGTCGAGCAGGCTGCGGCGACGGTTGACCATCTGCAGCAGACCACGACGGCTGTGGTGATCCTTCTTGTGGGTCTTGAAGTGGCCGGTCAGCAGTTCGATGCGGGCGGTCAGCAGAGCGACCTGGACTTCCGGAGAGCCGGTGTCAGCCGCGCTGCGCTTGTTGTCTTCAATGACCTTCTGAGTGTCGATCGACATATCTTTTTTCTCTTGGATGCGTGGCCCGCAGAAACGTCCCATTGACGTACCGCGCGACTCGCCGTGAACGAAAGGATGAACCCGCAGAACGCGGGAAGCCTGAAAAGGCCGCGGAATTGTAACGTCCGCGGCTCTCCGGAACAAGGACCGGGCGGGTCCCGGGCCGGGTCGGTCAGAGGTTGAACAGGCGCTGCGGCGCCAGCAGACCGGTCTCATCGACCTGCCCCAGGCCCTGGATCGCCTCGCCCGGGCCGAAGACGACCACCCCACCCTGCGGCCAGCCGGCGTCGCGGATGCGCTGACCCACGCGGAAGCGGGGGGTCTGCTCGTCGTCCAGCGTGACCCGGGGGTAATGGGCCAGACCCGCGTCCAGCGGCAGCAGCAGGGCCTCCATGCCGGCCTCATCGCCCTGCTCGGCCAGGGCCCGCAGAGTCTCCAGGGTGACCATCGGGGCCTCGCGGAAGGGGTCCACCCACAGCCGGCGCAGGCCGGCGATATGCGCACCGCAGCCCAGGGTCTCGCCGAGATCCCGGGCCAGGCTGCGGATGTAGGTGCCTGAACCGCAGGTCACCCGCAGGGACAGACGCGTCGGCTGCTGGTCCAGCACCTCCAGCGCGTGCACCTCGACATCGCGCTCGGGTGCCTCGATCGCCTCGCCGCGACGGGCCTTCATGTACAGCGGCTCACCGCCCTGCTTGAGCGCGGAATAGATCGGGGCGCGCTGGCGGATGCGACCGCGCAGCGGGGCCAGCGCCGCCTCCAGCTCCGCTGCGCTGATGGAAGGAACGGGCCGCTCTCGCAGCACGGTGCCATCGGCGTCATCGGTATCGGTGGTCTGGCCCAGCACCACCTCGGCGTCGTAGGCCTTGGCCGAGCCAAGCAGCAGGCCGGCGATCTTGGTGGCTTCACCGAAGCACAGCGGCAGCAGGCCGGTGGCCAGCGGGTCCAGGCTGCCGGTGTGGCCGCCCTTCTCTGCCCGGTACAGGCGCCGCGCCACCTGCAGGGCGGCGTTGGAGCTCATGCCGGCGGGCTTGTCGAGCAGCAGGATGCCATCCAGGCGGCGGAACGAAATTCGAGGTGCCATGCATTCAATTCAAAACGGCGCCGTGTGGCGCTGCCGGTCAATCCGGCCTCCGGCGGAGCGGTCGCGCTGCGACAGGCCCCGCCCCATAAGACAACAGCCCTTTCGGGCTGTTGGTCCATCAGACTTTCTTTTCGCCTTCGTCGGTGTCGTCTTCGACACCTTCATCGCCTTCATCACCCTGCCGGCTCTTTTCTGCCGCCAGCGTATCGGGCAGGTCGCGCAGGATGTTGTCGATGCGCTCACCGCGGTCCACCGAATCATCGTAGTGGAAGTGCAGCTCGGGCACGTGGCGCAGCTTCATCGCACGCGCCAGCTCCATGCGCAATTCCCAGGCCAGTTCCTTCAGGCCCTTCATCGCTTCCACCGAACGTTCGGGCATCAGTGCCGTGACGAAGATCTTGGCATGCGCCATGTCACGGGTGATTTCCACGTCGGAGACGCTCACCGAAGGCAGGCCGTGTACACGCACGGCGTTGTGCACGAGCGTCCCCAGTTCGCGGCGGATCTGGGCGGAAACACGGTCGGTTCGATGGAAGGTCTTTGGCACGGTAGGCGGACTCGTCTTGAAGGGTGATGCGTAAGCGAAAAAGCCGGACCGCGTGATGCGGCCCGGCCTGGAACATTACAGGGTGCGCGGCACTTCGATACGCTCGAAGCACTCGATCTGGTCACCCGGCTTGACGTCGTTGTAAGCCTTCACGCCGATACCGCATTCGGTACCGTTGCGGACTTCCTCGACGTTCTCCTTGAAGCGACGCAGCGATTCCAGCTCGCCTTCGAAGACCACGACGCTGTCGCGCAGGACGCGGATCGGCTTGCTGCGCTTCACCGTACCTTCGATGATCATGCAGCCTGCGACCGCACCGAACTTCGAGCTGCGGAACACATCGCGGACCTGGGCGATACCGATGATCTCTTCGCGGATTTCCACGCCGAGCAGACCGGAAGCCACCTGCTTCACCTGATCGATCACGTCATAGATGATCGAGAAGTAACGCAGGTCCACGCCGTTGGACTCGATGATGCGACGCGCGGAGGCGTCGGCACGCACGTTGAAGCCGATCACGGTGGCCTTGGAGGCAACCGCCGAGTTGGCGTCCGACTCGGTGATGCCACCCACGCCGGAGTGGATCACGTTGATGCGGATGTCGTCGTTGGACAGCGCGACCAGTGCCTGGCTCAGCGCCTGCACCGAACCCTGCACATCGGCCTTGATCACCAGGTTCAGCACCTGCTGGCCATCGCCCTTGCCCAGGGTCGCCATGATGTCTTCCATGCGGCTGCCCGCGGACTGCACCAGGCGCGATTCACGGCGCTTGGTTTCGCGCTGCTGCGCGACGTCCTTGGCCAGACGCTCGTCTTCGACCACGACGAAGTCATCGCCGGCATCCGGCACGCCGGACAGACCCAGCACCTGGACCGGAATCGACGGACCCGCCTGCTCAGGCTGTGCGCCGGTTTCGTCGAACAGGGCGCGCACGCGGCCGTACTGGATACCGCAGACCAGGTAATCGCCCTTCTTCAGCGAACCCTGCTGCACCAGCACGGTGGCGATCGGGCCGCGACCCTTGTCCAGCGAGGACTCGATGACCACGCCGGTGGCGCGGCCGTCGGCCACGGCCTTCAGTTCCAGCAGTTCCGCCTGGATCGAGATCGCATCCAGCAGGTCGTCGATGCCCAGGCCAGCCTTGGCCGAGATTTCGACCATCTGGGTGTCGCCACCGAAGTCTTCGGACACGACCTGCTCGGTGAGCAGCTCGTTCTTGACGCGCATCGGATCGGCGCCGGACTTGTCGATCTTGTTGATCGCCACGATCAGCGGCACACCCGCCGAACGGGCGTGCTGGATGGCTTCCTTGGTCTGCGGCATGACGCCGTCGTCGGCAGCCACCACCAGCACCACGATGTCGGTCAGCTTGGCACCGCGGGCACGCATGGACGTAAACGCCGCGTGGCCCGGGGTATCCAGGAAGCTGATGACGCCCTTCGGCGTTTCAACGTGGTACGCACCGATGTGCTGGGTGATGCCACCGGCTTCGCCCGTGGCGACCTTGGTGCGGCGGATGTAATCCAGCAGCGAGGTCTTGCCGTGATCGACGTGGCCCATGATCGTGACGACCGGCGGACGTGCCACCGGCTCGCCCTGGTTGCCACCGGCCAGCGCCAGCAGCGCGTCTTCGGCGTCGTTGGTGTTGGCACGGATCACGTTGTGGCCGAGTTCTTCGGTCACCAGCGCGGCGGTATCGTGGTCGATGGTCTGGGTGATGGTCGCCATGACGCCCATCTTGAACAGCGCCTTGACCACATCGCCGCCCTTGACGGCCAGCTTCTGGGCCAGATCGGCGACGGTGATGGTGTCGCCGATGGTCACGTCACGCACGATCGGAGCGACCGGACGTTCGAAGCCATGGGCACCACCGCCGCTGCGCGACTGGTTGCTGTCACGGCGGCTGCCGTGCTGCACACGCCCGGTCGGACGGCCGCGCGAGTTGCTGTTGTTGCCGCGGCGGGCACGATCGGCGGCCGACAGATGCAGCTGACCGGCGAAGCGGTTGCCACCATCGTCGTCGCGCTTGGCGCCCGGACGGTTGTTGTTGTTGTTGTTCGAGTTGCGATCGTCCGAACGCGGTGCCGGACGGGCAGCCGACGGTGCAGCCGGACGCGCATTGCGGGCCGGTGCATCGGCAGCAGCGGGCTTGGCGGCAACCGGGGCCGGGGCCGGCGGTGCGTTCTTGGCCGCTTCAGCAGCGGCTTCGGCCGCCTTGCGCTCGGCTTCGGCACGTTCCTTGGCGTCGATTTCTTCCTGACGCTTGCGGGCGATTTCTTCATCGCGCGCACGGTCCTTCTCGGCCAGTGCGCGCTGCTCGTCCAGATTGCGCTGGCGGGATTCCTCCAGCTTGCGCAGGATGTCGGCGCGCTCCTCATCCGCGGTCATCGGCTTGCCGCTGGCGTCCTTCATGTAGGTACGCTTCTGGCGCACTTCCACGTTGACGGTGGTCTTGCTGCGGCCGGCGCTGACGGTCACTTCCTGCAACTTGCGACGGTTCAGGGTGATCTTCTTGGCGGCTTCGTCGGTGCTCTCGACGGGCTGCTCGGTCTTGCCGTGCGAGCGACGAAGGAAGCCCAGGAGCTTCACCTTCTCGGTGCTGGTCACGACCTGGTCGGGACCGCTGAACTTCATGCCGGCTTCGGCAAGTTGTACGAGCAGTTTATCGACCGGGGTATTGACCAGTTCGGCAAGCTTGCGGATGGTGGTTTGCTGCGACATTCGGATCCTATGATCTGGTTGGCGCTCCCTCGAAACGTGCGAAGGCAGCGCGGAGTCTAAGCCCTGAGCGGGTCAGGGCACTGTTCATCGCTGGCTCATTCGCCGCGCTCCAGGCGGGCGATCTCCTCGGCTCGGGCGGCAAGGATCAGGGCGGCGGCGCGCTCCTGGTCCATGTCCTCGATGCCGAACTCGAGGATCTCGTCGGCGGCCAGGTCCGACAGGTCCTCACTGGTACGCACGCCATGACCGGCCAGGGCGTAGGCGGTCGCCTCGTCCATGCCTTCCAGGGCGAGCAGGTCTTCCGACGGCGAGCCGTCTTCCAGACCTTCTTCCACCGCCAGCGCTTCGTTGAGCAGCGCATCGCGGGCACGGGCACGCAGCTCTTCGACGATGTCTTCGTCGAAGCCTTCCACGGCCAGCAGTTCGCCGACCGGGACGTAGGCGATTTCTTCCACGGTGTTGAAGCCTTCGGTCACCAGGATGGCGGCGATTTCTTCATCCACTTCCAGCTTGTCCATGAACAGCTGGCGGGCAACGGTCTGCTCTGCCTCGGACTTGGCGGTCACCTGGTCCTGGGTCATCACATTGAGCTGCCAACCGGTCAGGCGGCTGGCAAGACGGACGTTCTGACCGCCCTTGCCGATCGCCTGGGCCAGGCGCTCTTCCGCCACGGCCAGGTCCATCGAGTGCTTTTCTTCATCGACGATGATCGACTGCACTTCCGCCGGCGCCATCGCATTGATGACGAAGTTGGCGGGGTTCTCGTTCCACAGCACGATGTCCACGCGCTCGCCATTGAGCTCGTTGGACACGGCCTGCACGCGCGAACCGCGCATGCCGATGCAGGCACCGATCGGATCGGTACGCGAATCGTGGGCCAGCACGGCGATCTTGGCGCGGTCGCCCGGATCACGTGCACAGGCCTTGATCTCGACCAGGCCCTGGCCGACTTCCGGCACTTCGAGCTTGAACAGTTCGATCATGAATTCCGGAGCGGCGCGGCTGATGAACAGCTGCGGGCCACGCGGTTCCGAACGGACTTCGGCCAGGTAACCGCGCACGCGGTCGCCAGCGCGCAGTACGTCGCGCGGAATGCCCTTGTCCTTCGGGATGAAGGCCTCGGCGTTGCCGCCCAGGTCCACATAGATGTTGCCGCGCTCGGCGCGCTTGACCACACCGGTAACCAGTTCGCCGACGCGATCCTTCCACGCATCGACCACCTGCTGACGCTCGGCCTCGCGCACGCGCTGGACGATCACCTGCTTGGCGGCCTGTGCGGCGATACGGCCGAAGTCCGGGTTTTCAATCTGCTCTTCGATGAAATCGCCGACTTCCACGCCGTCGGCTTCATCGATGGCGTCCATCAGACGGATCTGGCGGTCCGGAGACTCCATGACCACGTCATCGGCCACCACTTCCCAGCGGCGGAAGGTTTCGTAGTTGCCGTCCTTGTGGTCGATCGACACACGGGCCAGCACTTCTTCTTCCGGGTAACGCTTTTTGGCAGCCGAAGCCAACGCGGCCTCGATGGCATCGAAGATGACTTCGCGCGGGACGCCTTTTTCGTTGGCGACCGCATCCACTACCAGCAAAAGTTCCTTGCTCATTGGCTCACTCCGCGCGCGGCTTTTTGGCCGCCGGCTCGTTGGATGGTTTCTTGTTCGCCTTGCCACCCTGTTTGGGTGCCGGGCCAGTCGGTTTGGTCGGAGCCAGGCCGAGGGCGGCCCAGTCCGGCATGATGCGTGCCTTGTCGATGTTCTCGATGTCGGCGGTGAACGGAGCATTGTCGACCTTGAAGGTCACCGTGCCCTGTTCGATATCCACGGCGAGGATCTCGCCCTGCAGACGGCGGCGGCCGTCCTGCGGCAGGCTCAGCGTCACCTTGGCGGATTCGCCGATGGCGCGCTCGAACTGCGCGCCGGTGAACAGCGGGCGATCCACGCCCGGCGAAGACACTTCCAGCGTGTAGTTCGCCGTGATCGGGTCTTCGACGTCCAGCTGGGCGGACACTTCGCGGCTGACGCGCTCGCAGTCGTCGATGTTGACGATGCGCTCGGGCTGTTCGGCCAGCGGCACGTCGATGTACAGGCGCAGCGTTGCGCCGCCCGGTGCGGTCAGATACTCCACGCCCAGCAGCTCGAGACCCAGCGACTGAACGGTGGGGGCGAGCAGATTCGCGATTTCGGTTGCCTTGTCGCTCACAGTCGGCCTTGATTCGTTGAAAAGAAATACGGTCTGGTCCAGTGCATGGACCACCTTCCGGAAACAACAAAGGGCCCGTTGGGCCCCTGTCCGGTACAACTCCGGTCATGCTGGATTCCGGTGCAGATGCGCACGTGGTGCGCGTCTGCGAGCCCAGCGTTCCGGGGGTCACGGCGGCCTGGGTACAGGTTGCCGTTCCTGGAAGCCGGTTGCGGGGCCTGTTCATATCCGTTGAGGGGATATGAGTAGACAGTCCGCTAAGCCACTGATGATAGCCGTTGCACCGCGCTGGTGCAATGGTTGGGGTGGCTACTGGTGTCCCTATTCGGAAAGCTGAACAGCCAAGCGGGAGTGTGACCTTCGTCGTGGGCAGCGGGCGGGGGCAGGTCCGCGGGACGCGCCGTGAACCCCGCTCCGCGGCCCGGCCCAGCCGCTGGCGTCTGTGCGTTCGAACGCATGCGAGGCAGTGCCTCGCAAGCAACGCGCCCTCACCCTTGGGGGCTCATGGGCGACATCCATGTCGCCCCAATGGTCCCGCCAACCTGCCCGCACCGCTGCCTACGGAAATGGCTGGTCAGTCACTGAGGTCACAAGCAAAAGCGGGCAGCATTCGAGGCGACAGACTGTCGTTGACCCTGGGCGTGCGTCGATCATCTTTGGCGCAACAACAACCGCAACCGCTGCCGCCATCGCCGCCCTTCCACTGCCGCGCCGATGCCGATGCCGATGCCGATGCCGATGCCGATGCCGATGCCGATGCCGATG
>NZ_JBEUMH010000009.1:0-178493 GCF_041080745.1 Stenotrophomonas sp. JAG2
ACTCCCGACCGCCTGGTTCGTAGCCAGGTACTCTATCCAACTGAGCTACGGGCGCGTCAACAGGAGCGGAATTATGCGGATCGGCGTCGCATTCGTCAACGGTTTTTGTGAAGGTCTTCATTCAAATGAATGAAAAAGCCGCTCCACCACGGCTTCCGGCGTTTTCATCCACGCGAAGTGATCGGCACGCGCGCCCAGCATCTGCGCACTGATCACGCTGAGCTGCGCACGCATGCCCGGCATCTTGGCCAGCAGGCCCTGCATCGATCCCGTCGGGGCCAGCCAGTCGGGCGCCATCACCACCGCGGTGGCCTGGCCGCGCAGGTCGCGCATGCCGGCCTCCAGATCGGCCGCCATGCCGACGGCCGCGTAATGGTTGTTGAGGCCCACGCGCGACCAGTCGCGGATCAACCCGCGTGCCTCGGTGCCGCCAAAGCCGAGCTTCTTGCCGTGCAGGACCCCCTGGCGCTGGGCCAGCCAGGGCAGGAAGCGATATACCAGCGGCAGCGTCCAGCCACGCGGGGCAGGGAAGGTGCGCCAGTACGGCGTGCCGCTGGCCACCAGCCAGATGCGGCCAAAACGCTGCGGATGCAGCCCCGCGAAGCAGCAGGCGAGCTGGCCGCCGAGACTGTGGCCGCCGATGATCAACGGTGTTTCAGAGTCCCCTGGCACGTTTGCGAGGCTCGCCGGCAGGTCCTGCTCGAGGATTTCGCGATAGCCCCAATCCTGCGTGCGCGAGGGCCGCAGGCTGCTGCTTCCATTGCCACGCCACTCGTGCAGGTACACCGCGATGCCGCGTGCGGCCAGCGCCTCGGCGAAGGGCAGGTAGTGCCGCGCGGCGACACCCAGCGCAGGCAGCCACAGCAGCCGCGCGCGGGGCTGCACGGGGACGCGCGCCAGCAGCTCGAAGCGATGGCCGTCTGCGGCCTGCACGGGCAGGGGCGAGGCGTCGATCATGCCGGGCGTGCCGCGCCGAAGTGGTCGATCACCAGCACCTCGCTGCGGCCGGGGTAATAGCCGCTCTGCAGCCCGCGCGCGACGTAATCGATGGCCGCTTCGCAGGCGTTCGGCAAGGACAGCCCCTGGCACAGCTGTGCGGCGATGGCCGAGGCCAGCGTGCAGCCGGTGCCGTGCGCATCCACGGGCAGCCGCGTATGGATGAATTCTTCGCGGGTCACACCGTCGAAGTAGCGATCGATCACGCGGCTGCCTTCGTCCAGATGGCCGCCCTTGAGCAGTACCGCACCGGCACCCAGTTCGAGCAGCGCGTCGGCGGCATCTTCTGCATCTTCGGCGGTAACGATGCGGCGGCCGAGCAGCAGCTCGGCTTCGGGTATGTTGGGCGTCAGCAGCGTGGCCAGTGGGATCAGGCGGGTACGCATCGCCGCCAGTGCACTGTCCTCCAGCAGCTTGGCGCCGCTGGTGGCGACCATCACCGGATCCAGCACGACGTGCGGTGGCCGGTGCTTTTCAAGTGCGTCGGCGACCAGGCTGATCACCTCGGCGTTGGCCAGCATGCCCAGCTTCACTGCATGGATGTCGAAGTCGGCGAAACAGGCATCGATCTGCGCCTGCAGGAAATCCAGCGGCGGCACGTGCACGGCGATGACGCCACGGGTGTTCTGTGCGGTCAGCGCGGCAATCGCGGAGAGCCCATGCACGCGATGGGCGGCGAAGGCCTTCAGGTCGGCCTGGATGCCGGCACCCCCGCCGGAATCGGAGCCGGCGATGGTCAGGGCGGAAACGGGGCTGGACGGTGTCATGCCCCGATTGTGCAATGTTTGCCGCGGCATTGCTGCCGCGCCCTCAGCGCGCCCGCAGCAGCGCCCACTGCCGGTACAGCACGTAGCCGAGCCCGGTGCCGCCGGTCAGCAGGGCGGGGGCGAGCAGGGCGTCGTAGCCGAAGCGCAGGAACAACATGGCACCGATCACGCCGCCGGCCAGGAAACCGCTGATGATCAGTCCGCTCAGGGTCAGGCGCCGGACCGGCAGCGGCAGGCCGCGCAGCAGATGGCCCAGGCCGATGCCCAGGTCGGTGAACATGCCGCTGAGATGGGTGGTGCGCACCACCGCGCCGCTGAAGGTGGTCGCCATCGCATTCTGCAGGCCGCAGGCCATCGCCGCCGCCAGTGCGCCCCAGATCTGCTGCTGCTTGAACAGCGGGATCGCGATCAGCAGCAACAGCGATTCCAGCGCCAGCACCACGCCATAACGGCGGCCCAGCTGCAGGCCGCTGTCCTGGATGATCATGCCGCTGAGCGTGGCGCCTGCACAGAACGCGATCAGCAGTCCCCATAGATGCGCGACCACCCGCCAGTCCCGCTGGGCGAGCGCCATGCCGAGCTGGCTGGTGGTGCCGGTCATGTGGCTCACCGCCTGGTGCTCGAACCCCAGGAAGCCGACCACGTTGACCATCCCGGCCACGCAGGACAGGGCGATCGCCCCGATCCAGACCCAGGTGGGCAGCCGGATGCTCATCCGGCGTGCGCGGTGGGGGTCACGGCACGATCAACGACCCGGGGGCGGGCCGTTGAACTGCACATCCGAGAAGCTGCCGCTGGCCGGATCGAACACCGCGCCCCAGAACTGCGCGCCCCCATCGCAGACCCGGATCGCTTCGCGGGCCGGATCGATGTCGGCGTCATCCGGCAGATGGAAGGCATTGAGGTAGATCAGCTTGCGTCCGCTCATTTCGATGCCGACGTACTGGCGATCGAAATCGGCGGCCTTTGGCACCTGCGCCTCCAGCGTCGGCAATGCGGCCTCCAACTGCTCGACCTCCTTGCGGCTGGGCGCCCAGTAACCGGTGACCCGCCCGGCCTCGCGGCCGGGACTGTCGCGCGAGCAGGTGTCCAGCACCTGGGCGGCGACCACCGGTCGCGTCACCACCCAGGACTGGCCGGTCTTGATCGCGGTCGGGACGCTGGCGCCCGGCCGCGTATTGGCGGGCGTGCAGGCCGCCGCCAGCGCGGCAAGCGCCAGCGGCAGGACGGCACGTGACAGGGAACGGCTCACAACACCTCCGAAGCGTAATCGGCCAGGCGCGAACGCTCGCCACGACGCAGCGTGATGTGCGCGCTGTGCGGCCAGTTCTTGAAGCGGTCCACCGCGTAGGTCAGGCCCGAGGTGGTCTCGGTCAGGTACGGGGTATCGATCTGTTCGACGTTGCCCAGGCAGACGATCTTGGTGCCGGGGCCGGCACGGGTGATCAGGGTCTTCATCTGCTTGGGAGTGAGGTTCTGCGCTTCATCCAGGATCAGATAGCGCGACAGGAACGTACGGCCGCGCATGAAATTCAGCGAGCGGATCTTGATCCGGCTGGCGATCAGGTCGTTGGTCGCCGCACGGCCCCATGCGCCGCCTTCCTGGGTATGCGTGAGCACTTCCAGGTTGTCGGTCAGCGCGCCCATCCACGGCGTCATCTTCTCTTCCTCGGTACCGGGCAGGAAACCGATGTCCTCGCCGACGCTGACTGTCGCGCGGGTCATGATGATCTCGCGGTAACGCTGCTGGTCCATGGTCTGGGCGAGGCCGGCGGCCAGCGCGAGCAGGGTCTTGCCGGTGCCGGCGGTGCCGAGCAGGGTGACGAAATCGATCTCCGGATCCATCAGCGCATTGAGCGCGAAGTTCTGTTCGCGGTTGCGCGCGCTGATGCCCCACACCGCGTGGCTGCCATGGCGGAAATCGTTGACCAGCGACAGCGTGATCTTGTCGCCGTCCATCTTGGCCACGCGCAGTTCGACTTCATCGTCGCCCGGCAGGTAGGCGTACTGGTTGGGATGCCAGTTCTCGTCTTCGCTGGCAATGATCTCGTAACTGGTGCGGCCCTTGTCGCTCCAGCTGCGCAGGTTGTCGGTGTGCTTCTTCCAGAAGTCTTCCGGCAGCTCGGTGGCACCGGTATAGAGCAGGCTGAAATCGTCCAGCGCGCGGTCGTTCTCGTAATCCTCGGACACGATGCCGGCGATCGCCGCTTTGATCCGCAGGTTGATGTCCTTGGAGACGAACACCACCGGGATTTCCGGCACCTGCTCTTTCAGCGCCAGGATCGCGCCGAGGATGGCGTTGTCGGGGATGACCGCACCGAAGCTCTTGCCGGCCTCGAAGTGGCTGGTCTGGAACCGCAGCAGGCCCACGCTCTGCTTGCCGCGCAGCTGCAGCCCGTTCGGGCGCTGCAGCGGGATGCCATCGGCCAGGTTGTCCAGGCCCGAGGCCTGCACCAGCTCATTGAGGAAGCGGCTGACCTGGCGCGCATTGCGGCTCGCCTCGGTGGTGCCCTTCTTGCCGTTGTCCAGCTCTTCGATCACCTGCATCGGCAGGTAGACATCATGCTCCTCGAACTTGAACAGCGCGGTCGGATCGTGCATGAGCACGTTGGTATCCAGTACGTAGATGCGCTTGCCTCGGGTCATCGTCAATTCCTGGTGGCAGAACAGGGACAAGCCATCACGACCTGCGGGGCAGGGTGATGGCCATTGGGGGTGCCGGGTTGATCACTGGGTTTTCGCGGCCTTCAGGGCTTCAAGGACGGTGTCTGCGTGGCCGGCCACTTTGACCTTGCGCCACACCTGCACGATACGACTGTCCGGCGAAATGAGGAAGGTGCTGCGTTCGATGCCACGCACCTGCTTGCCGTACATGTTCTTCAGCTTGATCACGTCGAACGCGGTGCACAGCGCTTCGTCGCCATCGCTGATCAGCGGGAAGGCGAAGCCCTGCTTGGCGCAGAAGTTGTCGTGGGATTTGACCGAATCGCGGGAGACGCCGAAGACGCGGGCGCCGGCCTTCGTGAACTGCGGGAGCAGCGCGTTGAAATCGATGCCCTCGGTGGTGCAGCCCGGGGTGCTGTCCTTGGGATAGAAGTACAGCACCAGCCACTGGCCGGCCAGATCGCCGAGGGTGGTGGTCTCGCCGCCGGACAAGGCCAGCGGCAGTGCGAGGGTGGTGCTGTCCAGGGTGTCGCCGTCGTTCATGGGTTCCTTTCCGGATCCTGGGGTACGTCTACTACACCTGCATGAAACCCCGCGCGCCCGTGACGAACGCGCGAAACATCAAAACTTCATCGGATCCATGATCGCATCGAGGTTCAGGTGATCGCAGAACTCGAGGAAATCATCGCGCAGCGCGGCGATGTGCATGTTGGCCGGCACGCCGATGGTGACCTGTGCCGAGAACATTTCCGCACCGGTCTGCATCGCGCGGTAACGCGTGCTCTGCAGGTTCTCGATGGTGATGCCCTGGCGGTCGAAGAAATCGGCCAGCTGGAAGAGGATGCCCGGCTTGTCGGCCGCGATCACTTCCACGATGTAGGGCAGCAGGTTGGACTGCGCCTGCTTGGCACCGGTGCGGTACCAGACCAGCTTCAGGCCTTCCTCGCGCTCGAGCCGGGTCAGCATCGCTTCCAGCTTGGCCACCGAATCCCACGAGCCGGTGGCCAGGGCGGTGACGGAGACGTCGCGACCGACCGTGGCCAGGCGGGCATCGACCAGATTGCAGCCACTGTCGGCGATACGCCGGGTCACAGGCAGCAGGGGGGACTCCGGATGCGTCGTATAGGCGTTGATCAGGAGGTGGTTTTCGGTCGGCGCAGGCCGCGGCGTAGTGTCGGTCAAGATGGTTCCGGGTGATGCAAGGTGAGTCTGAACGGCCGGACGACGGCACGTTCGCCGGAGTCCAGCATACTTGCCCGCGCTTTCGACCCGCAAGTAACATGCAACGTACATCTGGCCGGCGTTTACGCAGGCAGGGTGCCCCCTTTCTTCCGAGCACGATGTCCTTGTCCCTTTCCGGTCTCATCACCGCGCTGGCGACGCCCTTCCAGGCGAACGGCGCATTGGATCCCGACGGTTGGCAGCGCCTGCTGCATCTGCAACTGGAGGGTGGTGTTCACGGTGTCGTGGTGGCCGGTTCGACCGGTGAAGCGGCGGCCCTGTCCGACGACGAATACGACCAGCTGCTGCGCAGTGCGGTCAAAACCGTGGCCGGGCGCATTCCGGTGCTGGCCGGGACCGGGCTGTCGGGGACGGCCAAAACCATCGAGCAGACCCGCCGGGCGGCCGCCAACGGCGCCACCCACGCGTTGGTGGTGACCCCGCCGTACGTGCGCCCGACCCAGGCCGGCCTGATCGCGCATTACCGCGCGGTGGCCGACCAGGGCGGCCTGCCGGTCATCCTGTACAACGTGCCCGGGCGCACCGGCTGCGACATGCTGCCCGAAACCGTGGCCGAGCTGGCCAGCCACCCGAACATCGTGGGCATCAAGGAAGCGGTCGGCGATGTCGGCCGGGTCCATGCGCTGCTGGCCCTGCGTTCGCCGGACTTCGTCATTCTCAGCGGCGACGATGGCACCGCCGCGCGCTCTATCCTGTCCGGCGTGGATGGCCTGATCTCGGTCGGCTCCAACGCGCTGCCGGGGGCCTACCGCCGGATGTGCGACCTGGCCGCGGCCGGTGAGCGCGAGGCGGCCGAGGCGTGGGACGCCCGTCTTGAGCCCTTCCATGAATTCTGCGGCGTGGAGTCCAACCCGATCCCGGTGAAGGACCTGCTGCGCCGGATCGGCATTGGTGACGGCCTGCGCCTGCCGCTGCTGCCCTTGTCCGCGGCCCATCACGCCGCTGCCGAACACCTGGCCACCGATATCGGTGCGCTGGAAGCACTATCCAACCACTGATGACAGTGGTCACCCAGGAGATTCCCATGCGTCAATCCGTTTCCGCCTTCCGCGTGCTGTCCTTCGCGATCCTGGCTACCGCCACCCTCATCGGCACCACCGGTTGCTTCAAGCGCGGCGCCAAGGGCGACTACGCTCTGGCCCCGGAAGTCCGTCCGCTGGAAGTGCCGCCGGATCTGAACGTCCCGGCCGGCCAGGCCGCCGCCACCGCTGCCACCAGCTCCTCGCTGGCCTCGCAGGCCGCGCGTCCGGCCCCGGCCTCGACCCAGGCTGCCGCCAACAATGCCGGTTTCACCGTGCCGGGTACCAAGGAAGAGGTGTTCGCCAAGGTCGGCACCGCGCTGGAGTCCGTTGAAGGCGTGAAGATCGCCAGCAAGGCCCAACTGCTCGGTTCCTACGACGTGGCCTTCGAAGGCAGCGACTTCCTGGTCCGCGTGGTCGCCGTCGATGCCGGTGCCTACGTCTCCGCCGTGGATCCGCGTGGCCTGCCGGCGACCGCCGCAGCCCCGACCAAGCTGCTGGGTGAGCTGAAGGCGAAGCTGGCTCCGTAACCGGACCGTCTCAGACAAACGAAAAGGGCGCCCTCGGCGCCCTTTTTCGTTGCCGCCGGAACCCGGAGGCTCAGCGTTCCAGCAGCTTCAGCTTGTCCGGCTTGCCGTCCCATTCGCCGGCATCGGCGGGCGGGTCCTTGCGCACGGTCAGCACCGGCCAGGCCTGGGCCAGTTCGGCGTTCAGCGCCACGAACGCTTCCTGCCCGGCGGGCACGTCGTCTTCGGGGAAGATCGCGTTGACCGGGCACTCCGGTTCGCACAGGGTGCAATCGATGCACTCATCCGGGTCGATCACCAGGAAGTTGGGGCCTTCATGGAAGCAATCCACGGGGCACACTTCCACGCAATCGGTGTGTTTGCACTTGATGCAGTTTTCGGTGACGACAAAAGGCATGGCTGGATCTGGATCCGACAGTAAGCCGGACAATTCTAGAACAGGTTGGTCCGTGGCGCGGGATCGGATCGTGCCTCAAACCCCGAAATGCCCTCGGCGCAAGGCTCAGGACCAGCTGAAGGGCTGCTCGGGCAGGCCCGCGATGCCGGTTTCCAGCGCAAACACGCCGCCCGCGCGGGGGCTGGCCGCCAGTTCCGCGTCGGTGTGGTCGAGCCGGGAGCTGGTGATCATCAACTGCCGCAGCGACGGCCCACCGAGTGCGACGCAGGTCGGGTTCCGCACCGGCAGCAGCACCACCCGGTCGACCTGGCCGTCGGGTCGATAGCGCACCACGCGGGAAGCACGCCACTGCGCATTCCAGATGCCGCCTTCGGCATCGACGATGGCGCCATCGGGCTCCCAGCCCGGATCGGGCAGGGCAGCGAACAGGCGGGGTGGGCCGCAGTGCGCGCGTCCGGCGTCGTAGTCGCAGCACCACAGCGCCGGGCGCACCGAATCGCAGAAGTACATCGTGGTGCCGTCCGGGCTGAAACAGATCGCGTTGGGGATCACGACGGCGGGCAGGTTCAGTTCGCGCAGGCCGTGCCGCATCGAGAACTGGTAGAAGCGGCCGAGCGGCGCACGCGCAGGATCCTCGCTCATGGTGCCGAATACCAGGTTGCCGGCGCGGTCGGTCCGGCCGTCATTGCTGCGCGTGTCCGCGACCTCGGGCTGCACATCGGCCAGCCATTCCAGGGGCGGGGCGGGGGCATCGCCATCGCGGTCGAGATCCAGGCGCTGCAGCGAACCGGCCAGCGCGATCAGCAGGCGGCCGTCCTCGCCCTCGGCCAGGCAGCCGGGGCGGTCGGGCAGCAACCAGCTCCGGTGGCTGCCATCGGCGGTACGGTGCTGCCACAGCCGGCGCTCGCTGATGTCCACCCAGAACAGGCATTGCCGCCGTGCCGACCACAGGGCGCCTTCGCCATGGGTGCAACGGCTGTCGACCAGCAGGGGGACAGCCGCGACAGCGGTGGAGGGTGCGGCGATGGCATCGGGCATGGGGCAAATCTCACGACAGCAGGGGCTGCTGCATTCTGCCATCCGGTCGATCAATACCGTGTCCGCTGCAGGTGTGAGAATCTGGTCCACCCGTCCCTGCTGCGCGGATCCGCAGCGTCCCTTCGACCCAGGGTTTCCCATGTCCAGTGCTTCGCTCAGCAGTCCCCGCGCCGGCAGCGGCGAGAACACCGGCTTCATCATCCTGATCAGCTGCGTGGCCACCATCGGTGGCTTCCTGTTCGGGTTCGACAGTGGCGTGATCAACGGCACCGTGGATGGCCTGAAGGACACCTTCCAGTCCAGTTCGGCCGGGATCGGCTTCGAGGTCGCCTCGATGCTGCTCGGCTGCGCGATCGGCGCGTTCTTCGCGGGCCGCCTCGGCGACCGGCTTGGTCGTCGCGGGGTGCTGATCATCGCCGCGGCGATGTTCCTGTTCTCCGCCTTGGCGGCAGGCGCGGCACACAGCTCCGCAGTGTTCATCATCGCCCGGGTCATCGGCGGCTTCGCGGTCGGTGCGGCCAGCGTGATGTCGCCGGCCTACATCGCCGAGGTCGCCTCGGCCCGGTATCGGGGGCGGCTGGCGACGGTGCAGCAGATCGCGATCATCAGCGGCCTGTTCTGCGCCTTCCTCAGCAACTATCTATTGGCCAAGGCGGCCGGTGCCTCCACCGAGGCGTTGTGGCTGGGGCAGGCGGCATGGCGCTGGATGTTCTGGATGCAGGCCATTCCCTCGCTGCTGTTCCTGTGCCTGCTGCTGGTGATCCCCGAGAGCCCGCGCTTCCTGGTGGTCAAAGGGCGCCGTGACCAGGCCCTGGCCGTGCTGACCCGTCTGTACGGTGCGGCCGAGGCCCAGGCCAAGATCACCGAGATCGAAGGCTCGCTGTCCCGGGACCAGCATCGCCCGACCTTCTCCGACCTGGTCGGCAAGGCCACCGGCAGGCTGCGTCCGATCGTCTGGATCGGCATCGGCCTGGCGGTGTTCCAGCAGCTGGTCGGCATCAATGTCGTCTTCTACTACGGCGCGGTGCTGTGGCAGGCGGTTGGCTTCTCCGAGAGCGACGCGCTGCTGATCAACGTGCTGTCGGGAGCGTTGAGCATCGGCGCCTGCCTGATCACCGTGGTCCTGATCGACCGTATCGGGCGCAAGCCGCTGCTGTGGATCGGTTCGGTCGGCATGGCGGTCTCGCTGGCCCTGGTCACACTTGCCTTTGCCAGCGGCTCGCTCGATGCCGGCGGGAAGCTGCAGTTGAGCGACGGCATGGGCGTGCTGGCGCTGGTGGCGGCCAACATCTACGTGATCTTCTTCAACATGTCCTGGGGCCCGGTGATGTGGGTGATGCTGGGCGAGATGTTCCCCAACCAGATCCGCGGCTCGGGGTTGGCGGTGGCCGGCGCGGCGCAGTGGACCGCCAACTTCGCCATCACCGTCTCCTTCCCGGTCCTGCTGGCCAGCATCGGCCTGGCCGGGGCCTACGGCATCTATACGGTCGCGGCGGTGATCTCGGTGTTCTTCGTGCTCCGCTTCGTCAAGGAGACCAAGGGCAAGGAACTGGAGCAGATGGAGGGCTGAGCCGCTTCCGACGGCCCTGCGCGCAGGGCCGGGGCCGGGTCGGGGAGCGTGCGCCCCGGTCCAGGCCGGGCGGGTCAGACGCGACAGACCGGGGTCCGGAACGCAAAAAACCCCGCCGTGGCGGGGTTTTTGGCTTTCTGCACCGCGACTGGTGCTCCCTAGGGGACTCGAACCCCTGTTTTAGCCTTGAGAGGGCCACGTCCTAACCATTAGACGAAGGGAGCAGGCTTTGTCGCGAACTGCGCAGCGCGCTAGTATATGGACCTAGATGCCATTGGGCAATCCCGAAAACTCAACCGGAAGCGCCAACATCAATTCCTCTGCTACATCACCGTTCAGCCTGCGCGTGATCCCGCGCGATCAGCACAACATCTCCCGCAAGGACATCAGCCCGAACGCCCTGCGCGTCCTGTACCGGCTGCGTGATTCCGGGTTTGCCGGTTACCTGGTCGGCGGCGCCGTCCGCGATCTGCTGGTGAACGGCCACCCCAAGGATTTCGACGTCGCCACCGACGCGACGCCCGAGCAGGTCAAGCAGTTGTTCCGCAACTGCCGGCTGATCGGCCGCCGCTTCCGCCTGGCGCACGTGGTGTTCGGCCGCGAGATCATCGAGGTCGCCACCTTCCGCGCCAACATCGACGATGGCAGCGGCGACCGTGAGATGGAAAACGGCATGCTCGTGCGCGACAACGTGTACGGCAGCATCGAAGACGACGCGATCCGCCGCGACTTCACCTGCAACGCCCTGTACTACGCGATCGAGGATTTCTCGGTGCGCGATTACACCGGTGGCTTTGAAGACGTGCAGGCACGCCTGATGAAGCTGATCGGCGACCCCGAGCAGCGTTACCAGGAAGACCCGGTACGCATGCTGCGCGCAGTGCGCCTGGCGGCCAAGCTGGGCTTCCAGATCGAAGAGGCGACCGCCGAGCCGCTGCCGCGCCTGGCCAACCTGCTGGCCGAGGCCGCCCCGGCGCGCCTGTTCGAGGAAGTGCTCAAGCTGTTCCTGTCCGGGCATGGCGTGGCCAGCTTCGAAGGCCTGGAGCGTTACGGTCTGCTCGACGTCATGTTCCCGGAGAGCGCCGCCGCCCTGCGCAGCAACCGCAGCGGTGCGCTGCGCCGGATGGTCATCGAAGGCCTGCACAACACCGATCTGCGCGTGGCCAACGATGAACCGGTGTCGCCGTCGTTCCTGTTCGCGCTGCTGCTGTGGCCGGCCTTCTGCCGCGCCCTGGCCAGCCTGCAGAAGCAGGGCGTCGCACTGGAAGAGGCACAGCGCCGCGCCGCGGATCGCGTGACCCTGCACCAGCTGACCACGATCGCCCTGCCGCGCCGCTTCTCGCTGCCGATGCAGGAAATCTGGCTGCTGCAGGGCCGCTTCGCCTCGCGCCAGCGCAAGCGCGTGATCCGTA
Source organism: Stenotrophomonas sp. JAG2 (assembly GCF_041080745.1). Taxonomy (NCBI): domain Bacteria; kingdom Pseudomonadati; phylum Pseudomonadota; class Gammaproteobacteria; order Lysobacterales; family Lysobacteraceae; genus Stenotrophomonas; species Stenotrophomonas sp. JAG2. The sequence continues at coordinate 11,633 of NZ_JBEUMH010000009.1, forward strand.
CGTTGACCCACCCGCGCTTCCGCGCCGCCTACGACTTCCTGGTCCTGCGCCAGGTCGCCTCCAGCGAGCATGAAGCGGACGTGGCGTTCTGGCGCGAGGCCCAGCTGCAGTCCGGTACCGGGCTCGACTCGGCCCTGGATGCGGCCCAGGCCGATGGCGAGGGCGAAGACGGTGCACCGCGCAAGCGTCGCCGCCGCCGTCGTCGTCCCGGTGGAGTGGCAGGCGAGTAAGCCGTGACCCTGGCCTGTATCGGATTGGGCGCCAATCTCGGGGACGCCGCGCAGACGCTGCGCGATGCGTTCCAGGCGCTGGCGGTGCTGCCGCAGACCACGTTGCGCGCGTGCTCGCAGCTGTACCGCACGCCGGCCTGGGGCAACGAAGACCAGCCGGCGTTCGTGAATGCCGCCGCGGTGCTCGATACCGCGCTGCCCGCGCCCGCGCTGCTGGAGGCGTTGCTGGAGATCGAGCGCCACTTCGGCCGCGTGCGCGATCCGGCCGTGCACTGGGGCCCGCGCGCGCTGGACCTGGACGTGCTGTTGTACGGCGAGGAGATCATCGATCTGCCGCAGCTGCAGGTGCCGCATCCGTATCTGCACGCGCGTGCGTTCGCGCTGCTGCCGCTGGCCGAGATCGCGCCGGACGCCACCATTCCCGGGCACGGCCGCGTGCGGGATGCTGTGATGCGGGTCGAGGCCTGCGGGATCTCTCCAATAGGAGGATAATGCGGGGCTTATCGCCACCGGTTATCAGCTCATGAGTACCCACGCAGACAGCAAGCCCTGGACCGTCCCCGCATTGGCGGAGGCCAAGCGCACTGGGCAGAAGCTGGTGATGTTGACCGCCTACGATGCCGGGTTCGCCCGCAGCTTCGACGCCAACGGCGTGGACCTGATCCTGATCGGCGACTCGCTGGGCATGGTGGTGCAGGGGCACGATTCGACCTTGCCGGTGACCACCGACGATATGGTCTATCACACCCGCGCCGTGGCCCGCGTGCTGCAACGCGCGCTGCTGGTGGCTGACCTGCCGTTCGGCGCCGACGCGACGCCCGAGCGCGCGCTGGATGCCTCGCTGCGCCTGCTGCAGGCCGGTGCGGAGATGGTCAAGATCGAAGGTGCCGGCTTCAAGCTGGACATCATTCGTTACCTCGTCGAGCGCGAGATTCCGGTCTGCTCGCACCTGGGCCTGACCCCGCAGTCGGTGCTGCGCCTGGGGGGTTACCGCGTGCAGGGCCGTGGCGATGCCGCCCAGCAGCTGCGCGACGACGCCAAGGCCGCGGTCGCTGCCGGCGCCAGCCTGGTCGTGCTCGAATGCGTGCCGACGCCGGTGGCTGCCCAGGTCACCGCGGACATCAGTGTGCCCACCATCGGCATCGGTGCCGGCCCGCACTGCGATGGCCAGGTGCTGGTGCTGCATGATTTCCTCGGTCTGGACAGCGGCCATCGCCGTCCCAAGTTCGTCAAGGATTTCCTTGCCGAAGGCGGGTCGGTTGCCGGTGCGGTCCGTGCCTACGCCGACGCCGTGCGCGACGGCTCCTTCCCCGACGCAGAACACGCCTACGCCTCATGATCGAAACCGTCACCGAACTGTCCCGTCTGCGCGCCGTCGTCAACGGCTGGAAGCGCGAGGGCCTGCGCGTCGCGCTGGTCCCGACCATGGGCAACCTGCATGCAGGTCATTATTCGCTGGTCACGCTGGCACGGCAGTACGCCGACCGCGTGGTCTCCAGCGTGTTCGTCAATCCGACCCAGTTCGGCCCGAACGAGGATTTCACCCGCTATCCGCGCACGCCCGAAGCCGACACCACCGGGCTGGAGCAGGCCGGGTGCGATGTGCTGTGGCTGCCCACCGTTGAATCGATGTACCCGTTCGGCGTCGAGCTGGCGGCCAGCGTCAACGTGCCGGGCATCAGCGGCCTGCTCGAGGGCGCGCACCGCCCGGGCCATTTCGATGGCGTCTGCACCGTGGTCTCGCGCCTGTTCAACCAGGTCCAGCCGGACGTGGCGGCCTTCGGCAAGAAGGATTACCAGCAGCTGGCGGTGATCCGCCAGATGGTGGAAGACCTGGCCTTCCCGATCCAGATCGTCGGGGGCGACATCGTGCGTGAAGACGACGGCCTGGCGATGAGCTCGCGCAACCAGTACCTCAACGCCGAACAGCGCCCGGTCTCGACCAGCATCCACCAGGTTCTGCTGGGCATGCGCGAAGGCTTCATCGCCGGCAAGAGCCGCAGCCTGATCGAGGCCGAGGCGGCCGCCGCACTGCAGGCGGCGGGCTTCCAGGTCGACTACGCCGTGGTGCGCCTGCCGGACCTCTCCGAGCCGGCCGATGCCAACGACGGCACCCGCGTAGCGCTGATCGCCGCGCGGATCGGCAACACCCGGTTGATCGACAACCTGGAGTTCTGAGGGGCGAACCCCGGGCGGGGCGGGGGTGGAACCACGCCACGCGTGGCTGCTCTACGGTGCGCCTACCGTCCGGCGGCGGTGACCTGAGATCCCGCGCAGCCACCCATGGGGTGGCTCTACGGGGTCGGGTGTGGGTCGTGACGATGCTGAACCGCCGGCAGCCCCCTCCCGGGACCGGCGCTGCGCGCCCTGCCGCTGATCCAGCGGGTGCTAGAATTTCCCTTTCCTTTACCGTTGTCCCGTCGCCATGCACCTGTCCCTGCTGAAGACCAAGATCCACCGCGCCACCGTCACGCATTCCGAGCTGAACTACGAAGGTTCCATCGCCATCGATGACAACCTGCTGGCTGCCACCGGCATCCGTGAGTTCGAGCAGGTGCACATCTGGGACGTCACCAACGGTGCGCGTTTCTCCACCTATGCCATCCGCGCCGAAGCCGGCAGCGGTGTGGTGTCGCTCAACGGTGGCGCCGCGCGCCACGTGCAGGTGGGCGATATCATCATCATCGCGGCCTTCGCCAGCATGAGCGAAGAAGAAGCTGACAGCTTCAAGCCGAAGTTGGTATATGTGGACGGCAAGAACCAGATCTCCCACACCAACGACACGATCCCGACACAGGCCGCATGACACAGCACAACGGATTCGACCCGCTTCATTCCCATGCCCAGCGCCTGCGTGGCGCGAGCATCCCTTCGTTGATCGCCGCCGAACCGGGCCGCGCACAATCGCTGGGGCTGCGGGTCGGTCCGTTGTACGTCAATTTCGCGCGGCAGAAATACGACCGCGCGGCGTTGGACGCACTGCTGCAGCTGGCCGCCGAGCGCGATGTCGCCGGCGGCTTCCAGCGCCTGTTCCGCGGTGAAACCGTCAACGTGACCGAAGGCCGCGCCGCGCTGCACACCGCGCTGCGCGGGGATGCCAGCGGCGCACCGGTGGCCGGCGAGGCCTTCGCTACCGCCGCGCAGGTACGCCAGCAGATGGGCGAGCTGATCGCCGCGCTGGAAGCCACCAACATCACCGATATCGTCAGCGTCGGCATCGGCGGCTCGGACCTCGGTCCGCGTCTGGTGGCCGACGCGCTGCGTCCGGTCACCGGCGCACGCTTCCGCGTGCATTTCGTTTCGAACGTGGACGGCGCGGCGATGCAGCGCACGCTGGCCACGCTGGCCCCGGCCACCACCGCCGGCATCCTGATCTCCAAGACCTTCGGCACCCAGGAAACCCTGCTCAACGGGCAGATCCTGCACGACTGGCTGGGCGGCAGCGAACGCCTGTATGCGGTCAGCGCCAATCCGGAGCGTGCGGCCAAGGCCTTCTCGATCGCCGCCGGCCGCGTGCTGCCGATGTGGGACTGGGTCGGCGGGCGCTATTCGCTGTGGTCGGCGGTCGGATTCCCGATCGCACTGGCCATCGGCTTCACGCGCTTCGAGCAGCTGCTCGAGGGCGCGGCGCAGATGGATGAGCACGCGCTGACCGCACCGCTCGCGCAGAACCTGCCGGTGCTGCACGCGCTGACCGACATCTGGAACCGCAACCTGCTCGGCCATGCCACGCATGCGGTGATGACCTACGACCAGCGCCTGGCGCTGCTGCCGGCCTACCTGCAGCAGCTGGTGATGGAAAGCCTGGGCAAGCGCGTGCAGCTCGATGGCAGCCCGGTCGCCAGCGACACCGTGCCGGTGTGGTGGGGCGGGGCGGGCACCGATGTGCAGCACAGCTTCTTCCAGGCGCTGCACCAGGGTACCAGCGTGATCCCGGCCGATTTCATCGGCTGCGTACGCAACGATGATCCCTACGTGGTCAACCACCAGGCGCTGATGGCCAACCTGCTGGCGCAGACCGAAGCGCTGGCCAACGGCCAGGGCAGCGATGATCCGCACCGCGAGTATCCCGGCGGCCGCCCGAGCACGCTGATCCTGCTCGACGCGCTGACCCCGCACTCGCTGGGTGCGCTGATCGCGATGTACGAACACGCCGTGTACGTGCAGTCGCTGATCTGGAACATCAACGCCTTCGACCAGTTCGGCGTGGAGCTGGGCAAGCAGTTGGCCAGTGGCCTGTTGCCTGCCCTGCAGGGCGAGGACGTGGTCATCGATGACCCGGTGACCCGCGCGATTCTGGCTGAACTGAAGGCCTGATCGCGGAGCCTGCGATGGGGGTGTCCATGCACTGGCGTGATCTCGGGCAGCGAAAGCAGCCCGGGGTCTGGGGCGGATTGCTCCTCGACGTTTCGGCGTGCACGCCGCCTGCGTTTACTGTCTCGGTGTGTCCACCCCACTGCCTGCGGGTGGCCGCAGGCGACCGCGCAATGCTGTGGGCCCGGGTGGAGAGGGACTACTGGGGGGTAGACCTGCTTCGCAGTGACTCGCCGTTGTCCCCCGGCATCGTGCCTCCAATCACGGCCGCCCAGGTGTGCGAAAAACATGCGGCCGACCCTGCTCGGGCGCGCGCTGGATGGGCCCGATTCTTCGCTGAGGCGTTGGCTGGATCCGGCAGTTCTCCCTTGGCCGGTGGCCAATGGTTGTTGCAGCCTTCGCTGCATGGCAGCGCTGCGGTCTCGATTCGACCCGACATGGCCGCCCTTGCACTGGCACGTCCAGCATTGGATGCGCTGGACTGGTCGGACATTACCCTCGGCTGCCCAGTCGCACCGATTCCGTTGCGTTCCCCATCGCCCGCCCAGAATGGACGGGTCAATGCCTGGGCGCGACATGCCCGCGCGGGTACGCTCCCGCCGGTGCTGCTGATGTGGGTCAGCGGGCTGCAGGCCCATGTCGTGCTTGACGGGCATGATCGATTGCAGGCTGCGGTGCAGCAGGGGATGGACGTGCCGGTTCTGGTCCTGCTTCGCCACGAGGAAGGTACCCTGGACGAGGGTGCTCTTGCGCGAGCGGACGCGATTGCCGCCAGCTCGGCGGGTGCCGAGATGACCGTTGAGGCGCGCAACCGCCTGCTGTTGGATCTTTACTGCCCCAGGCGCGAAGTGCTGCCCAGCCGGGGCGACCTGTTGCGCGGGGGGATGGTCCAGTGGAGCGCGGAAGTCCAGGCACACGCCCGTGCGCAAGGGATGGACGTGCGGATTCTTCTCGAACCTTGAAGGAAGCCGAGCCACACAGTGGCCCGGGGGGCACGTCGCGCTGCACCCACGTGGACCGATTGCACCGGCCTCACCGCGTCGGATCGCGCTCCGGGCTCGGCCGCTTGGCCAGCTTGCGCTGCAGCGATCGCCGGTGCATGCCGAGCAGGCGCGCAGCGGCGGAGACGTTGCCGCCGGTCTCATGCATCGCCTGCTGGATGTGTTCCCACTGCAGCCGGCTGATCGGCGTCATCGCATCCGGCGGCTCCATGTCGCCATCGTCGGCCGGGCCATCGTCTTCCTCGCCGAGCGCGCGCAGGATCATCGGCACCGTGGCCGGCTTGGGCAGGTAGTCGTCCGCGCCGAGCTTGATCGCCTCCACCGCGGTGGCGATGCTGGCATAGCCGGTCACCAGCAGGATCCGCATGTCTTCGCGCAGGGCGCGCAGCGGCTGGATCAGGGCGAGGCCGGATTCGGTGCCGAGCTTGAGATCGATCAAGGCGTAGGCCGGCGGCTGTTGCCGCGCCAGCAGCAGCGCCGAGGCGGTGTCGCTGGCGGTCACGGTTTCCAGTCCCTTGCGGGCCAGGCTGCGCTGCAGCGTGCGCAGATAGAGTTCGTCGTCGTCGACCAGCAGGCCATGGCTGGCCAGGCCGGGCGCCGGAGTGAAGGTGGTCATGCGGAAGTCTCCCGTGGGGACAGAGGCAGGCGGAAGCCGACGCGGGTGCCGGCGCCCTTGGCCGGGCGCATCCACAGCTCGCCGTCCAGGCGCTCGATGGTGGCGTGGGACAGGGCCAGGCCGACGCCCATGCCGTCGGTCTTGCCGCTGTTGAACAGCGTGCCGGGCAGCACCGCCTCGCGGGCGTCGAAGCCGTGGCCGTAATCGCGCACTTCGCCGATCAGATCGTCGCCTTCGATGCGCAGCGTCAGATCCACCTGCGCGCGGTCGGCCTTCTCGCCGGCGTCGGCGGCATTGTTGAGCAGCACCATCAGCAGGTGGCCGATGCCCGGGTCCAGCGGCAGGGTCAGCGGGGCATCCTCATTGCGATGCAGTGCGATGGTCGGGCGCACCAGCCGCCACTGTTCCAGCACCTGCGGCAGGGTCACCGCGTCGCGGCCCGGCGCATCGCCGGCGGCCGGGCGGGCGAGCGCCAGCACGCGCTCACGGCACTGCACCAGCAGCTCGCGCAGGGTTTCCACGTCATCGCGGACCTCGCTGCTTTCGGTCTGGTCGGCGATGTCGTCGGCGAGCAGGGTCATGGTCGCCAGCGGCGTATTGAGTTCGTGGGCGACCGAGGCGGCGTGGGTGGCCAGCGCGACGATGCCCTCGTTGCGCACGAAGCGTTCGCGCAGCATCGCCAGCTCATGCTCGCGTTGGCGCAGGGCGATCGCCAGCCGGGTCGCGAACACCAGCACCACGGTCGCCGACAGCAGGAAGTTGCAGACCACGCCCCACTGCTGCATCTGCGCACCGGTGAAGTAGCCGCTCGGCAGCGGCAGGCCGAACACGCCGCTCACCGCGTAACCGATCAGGCAGGCCGCGGCCACGGCCAGGGTCCAGCGCAGGGGCAGGGCGAGCGCGGCCAGCGCGATCAGGATCAGGAACAGCGAGCCGAAGGGATTGGCGATGCCGCCGCTCCACCCGACCATCCAGGTCAGCACGGTGACATCCACCAGGATGTGGCCGAAGGCGGTGACCGGGGCCGTATCGGGGCCTTGGACACGCAGCTGCGCGTACAGGTTGAACAGGGTCAGCGCGGCAACGCCGGCCCACAGCGGCAGTTGCGGCAGTTCCAGCCCCAGTACCGAGGTGGCGACCAGGATCGTCGCGGCCTGGCCGGCCACGGCCAGCCAGCGCAGGCTGCACAGGGTGCGGAGGAAGGGGGCGTCGGTACCGGTCATGTCCGCACATCGTATGCGCTCCCGCCTATGCCTGCCTGCGACAATCGGCCGCATCGCTGCGGGGCCGCGCAGCGGGAGTGCTGAACATGAGCGGCAACCAACGGCAAGCACCTCAGCGTGCGCCTGGCGCGCTAAAATAGGCGGATGCATGACGCCGTGACCCGACCGACCCAACCCGCCGACTCCGCCGTGTGGGCCCGCCGCCAGACCCAGCCTGTCCATATCGGCGGCGTGGTCGTGGGTGGGGGCCATCCCGTGGTGGTGCAGTCGATGACCAACACCGACACCGCCGATGTCGCCTCCAGCGTGAAGCAGGTGGCCGAACTGTGGCGTGCGGGCTCGGAGATGGTGCGGTTGACCGTCAACAATCCCGAGTCGGCCGCGGCCATCCCGCGGATCGTGGAGAAGCTGCAGATGATGGGGATCGATGTCCCCCTGATCGGCGACTTCCACTACAACGGCCACCAGTTGTTGACCCAGGAACCGGCCTGCGCCGAGGCCCTGGCCAAGTACCGGATCAACCCGGGCAACGTCGGCTTCGGCAAGAAGAAGGACACCCAGTTCGCGCAGCTGATCGAGTTCGCGATCCGCTACAACAAGCCGGTCCGCATCGGCGCCAACTGGGGCTCGCTGGACCAGTCCCTGGCCGCGCGCCTGATGGACGAGAACAGCCAGCGCGCGCAGCCCTGGGATGCAGGCCGCGTGCTGCGCGAAGCGCTGATCCGTTCGGCGCTGGATTCGGCTGAAACCGCTGTCGAGCTCGGCCTGCCGCGCGATCGCATCGTGCTCTCGGCCAAGGTCAGTGGCGTGCAGGAGCTGATCGCGGTGTACCGCGACCTGGCCCAGCGCTCGGATTTCGCGCTGCACCTGGGCCTGACCGAAGCGGGCATCGGCAGCAAGGGCATCGTCGCTTCCTCGGCGGCGCTGGCCGTGCTGATGCAGGAAGGCATCGGCGATACCATCCGTATTTCGCTGACGCCGGAGCCGGGCCAGTCGCGCACGGCCGAGGTAATCGTGGCCCAGGAGCTGCTGCAGACCACCGGGCAGCGGGCCTTCACGCCGCTGGTCACGGCCTGCCCGGGCTGCGGCCGGACCACCTCGGAGTTCTTCCAGGAACTGGCCAAGGTCGTGCAGAACCATGTGCGCGAGAAGATGCCGGTCTGGAAAGTGAGCCACCCCGGCGCGGAGAGCATGACCCTGGCGGTCATGGGCTGCATCGTCAACGGGCCGGGCGAATCGCGCCACGCCAACATCGGCATCTCGCTGCCGGGCACCGGCGAAACCCCGGCTGCACCGGTCTTCGTGGACGGTGAGAAGACGGTGACCCTGCGCGGCGACAACATCGCCCAGGACTTCGTGGCGCTGATCGACGCGTACGTCGAACGGACCTATGTCCGACGCGCGGGATAAGCCGGCAGTGCTGGCCGCCCCGGAGCCGGCGGCCGGTTTCCGCCACTGGATGGGCCGCAACGCCTGGCGCTTCGTCCTGCTGTTCGTCGGCGTGCTGTTGCCGCTGGCGGGGTTCGTCGCGCTGGCCGACGAAGTCCACGAACTGGAATCGATCTATTTCGACGCGCCCCTGCTGTGGAAGATGCACGGGCTGCATTCGCCGGGGCTGGACGCGATCTTCGTGCTGCTCTCCAAGCTGGGCTACGAGTGGTTCCTGATCCCGGCCGACGTGCTGATCGTGTCCCTGCTGGTCTGGCGCAAACGCTGGCGCGAAGCCAGTTTCGTGGCGATCTGCTTCGTCGGCTCCGCCCTGCTGAACCTGGGCAGCAAGCGCTTCTTCCAGCGTGACCGCCCCAGCCTGTGGGAATCGATCGCCCCGGAGAGCACCTTCAGCTTCCCCAGCGGCCACGCGATGGGCTCGATGACCCTGGCCGTCACCCTGGTGCTGCTGGCCTGGAACACCCGCTGGCGTTGGCCGGTGGCCCTGTCTGCGGTGACCTTCGCGGTGCTGGTGAGCCTCTCGAGGGTCTACCTCGGCGTCCATTACCCCTCCGACATCCTGGCCGGCTGGTGTGCCGCCCTGGTCTGGGTGGTAGGGTGCTTCCTGGTCATGTTCCGCCGCCGCCATCCGTGGCGGCATCGCCACTGAAACGAATACGGCGGTAAACTGGCCGAAAGCGGCATGAAAGCGGGCTGCACCCATAGGCTGCTCCATTGGATCAGGCGAGGGTGAGAGGCACAGGGGGAGGGGCAGGACAGCATGTCTGTGATGCGCGGACCAGAACGCGATGATGGGGAACCCGGTTCCTTGTGATCGACACATCCCGCGGCTAGGCTTGCCCCCGTTCACAAAGTTTGACGAGGTTGGCGGATGACGATTCGAGTGTATCTGGTGGACGATCATGCTCTGGTGCGTACGGGCATGAAGATGATCCTCTCCAACGAGACCGACATCGAGGTGGTCGGTGAGGCGGAGAGCGGTGAAGATGCGCTGCCGGATATCCGCCGCCTGCGGCCCGACGTCGTGCTGTGCGATCTGCACCTGCCGGGCGTGAGCGGCATGGAGGTCACCGAACGCGTGGTCCGTGGCGATCACGGCACCCGCGTGGTGATCGTCTCCGTCCTTGAAGACGGCCCGATGCCCAAGCGCCTGCTCGAAGCCGGTGCCTCCGGTTACATCGGCAAGGCCTGCGATGCGCAGGAACTGCTGCGTGCGGTGCGCGATGCCGCGCTGGGTCGCCGTTACCTGGGCAACAGCATCGCGCAGAACCTGGCGCTGTCGAACGTGGAAGGCAACCACTCGCCGTTCGACACGCTGTCCCCGCGCGAACTGGAAGTGGCCCTGCTGCTCACCCAGGGCCTGCGCCAGGAAGACATCGCCAAGCGCCTGAGCCTCAGCGCGAAGACCGTCAACACGCACAAGGCGCGCCTGTTCGAGAAGATGGGCATCAACGACAACATCGCGCTCGCGCGCATGGCCAGCCAGTACGGTCTGGTGGATCCGGCACGCCCGATGTAATCCGCGTGCTGGCGGCGGATGGAAAAACGCCCGGGCATGCCCGGGCGTTTTCGTTCAGTGCGCGCGGACCCGCGCCACGATCTTCGCGGCCTGGGCCGCACTCTCGCGCACCTTGTCCCACTCACCGCGCTCGATCCACCCGCCCGGCACCATCCACGAACCGCCGATGCAGACCACGTTCTTCTGCTCGAGGTACTCGGCCGCCGTGTCTTCGGTGATGCCACCGGTCGGGCACAGCTTCAGATCCGGGATCGGACCTGCCAGACCCTTGATCATCGCCAGGCCGCCCACCGCCGAGGCCGGGAACAACTTGCAGACCCGGAAGCCGCGCGCATACAGCGCCAGCATTTCGGTCGGCGACGCCGCACCCGGCACCACCGGCAACGCGGCCTGCGCCAACGCATCGGCCATGTGCGCCGGCGTACCCGGCGTGACCAGGAAATCCGCACCCGCATCGATCGACTGCTGCATCTGCTCCACGGTCAACACCGTGCCCGCACCCACCACCACATCGGGCAGCTCGCGCTTGAGCATCGCCAAGGCCTCCATCGCCACCGGCGTACGCAGCGTCAGCTCGATCGCGGGCAGCCCGCCCTCCAGCAACGCCGCGCTGACCGCACGGGCCTGATCCAGCGTATGCACCGTCACCACCGGCAGAATGCCGGCAGCCGTCAACAGGGTTTCAGCGCGTTTCTGATGTTCGGCGATGCTCATGCGTTTCCAATCCTTCTTTTCATCAATGTGTGCAGCGCAAATGACGCGCCGAAAAGTGTCCGGAGGCAGCGGGATGGCCCCAACCAGGACCGTTAAGCGGCATGGATGCCGCTTTACGAGCCCCCATGGATGGGTTCACGGCGCGTCCTGGTTGGGGCCATCCCGCTGCCTCAACCAGAACACCCAGCCGCCGCTTTTGCGTCAGCTCACGCGTCCTTACCCTCATGCGGCGCATCCGCAGCCGCCGCATCATGCCCAAGCTCGTATTCCGCATCGTAGTTCCAGATGCTGCCGTCATCGGCCGCCGGCCCGCACGAAATCGACATCGCGCCCTGATCGGCCGGGCCCACCAGACGGCGGCTCATCGCGAACAGATTGCGGCCCAGATCGTTCCCCGCCGGTGCCGTGTTCGGCGCCGGCTCGCGAGCCGCGAACTCCGCCGCATCCACCAGCAGTTCCAGCGTGCCGGCCTCGCCATCCAGACGGATGATGTCGCCCTCGCGCACCCGCGCCAGTGGACCGCCGCGCGACGCTTCCGGCGTCATGTGGATCGCCGCCGGGAACTTGCCCGAGGCCCCCGACAGACGACCATCGGTGACCAGCGCCACCCGGCGTCCCTGGTTCTGCAGCAGGCCCAGCAGAGGCGCCAGCGAATGCAGCTCCGGCATGCCGTTGGAGCGCGGGCCCTGGTAGCGGACCACCGCAACGAAATCGTGCGGCAGCACACCGGCTGCGTGCAGCTTGTTCAGCACCTGCGGCGCATCGACCACCACCGCCGGCGCTTCGATCGTGCGGAATTCCGGCTTCACCGCAGACAGCTTGATCAGCGACCGACCGAGATTGCCGCGCAGCAGGCGCAGGCCGCCCTGGGATTCGAACGGATTGGCCACGCCACGCACCACATCCGGATCGGCGCTCTCGCGCACACCATCGATGTAGGTCAGCTTGCCGTCGCGCAACGCCGGCTCCTGGCCGTACTGCGGCATGCCGCCTTCGGCCACGGTCTGCAGGTCGGCGTGCATCAGGCCGGCCTCCATCAGCTCACGGAACACGAACGCGGTGCCGCCCGCGGCAGCGAAGCGGTTCACGTCGGCTTCGCCGTTCGGATAGACGCGGGCCAGCAGCGGGATCAGCTGCGAGAGCTGGTCCATGTCGTCCCAGGTCAGCACGATGCCGGCCGCACGCGCCACTGCGATCCAGTGGATGGTGTGGTTGGTCGAGCCGCCGGTGGCCATCAGGGTGACCACGGCGTTGACGATCGCGCGTTCGTCGATCAAGCGGCCGAGCGGTCGGAAGTCGTCGCCCAGCGCGCTGATCTCCAGCGCACGCACTGCCGCCTGGCGGGTCAGTGCATCGCGCAGCGGCGTATCCGGATTGACGAACGAGGCGCCCGGCATCTGCACGCCCATCGCCTCGAGCAGGGTCTGGTTGGAGTTGGCGGTGCCATAGAAGGTGCAGGTGCCGGCGCCGTGGTACGAGGCGGCTTCGGCTTCCAGCAGTTCCTCGCGGGTCGCCTGGCCGGCCGCATAGCGCTCGCGCACTTCGGCCTTCTGCTTGTTCGGAATGCCCGGGGTCATCGGGCCGGCCGGCAGGAAGATCGCCGGCAGGTGGCCGAAAGCGAGCGCACCGATCAGCAGGCCCGGCACGATCTTGTCGCAGACGCCGAGGTAGACGCTGGCATCGAACATGTCATGGCTCAGGCCGATCGCGGTCGACTGGGCGATCACATCGCGCGAGAACAGCGACAGCTCCATGCCGCCGCGGCCCTGGGTGACGCCGTCGCACATCGCCGGCACGCCACCGGCAACCTGTGCGGTCGCGCCGAGTTCGCGCGCGGTTTCGCGCAGGATCTCCGGGTAGTGCTCGAACGGCTGGTGCGCCGAGAGCATGTCGTTGTACGCGGTGATGATGCCCAGGTTGGGCGTCACGCCGCCGCGCAGGCGCGACTTGTCGGTCGGGCCGCACGCGGCGAACCCGTGGGCGAGGTTGCCGCAGCTCAGGCGCGAACGGAACGGACCGTCGCGCAGCGCCGCGTCGACACCGGCCAGGTAGGCGGCGCGGGAGGCGACGCTGCGCTGGACGATGCGCTCGGTGATGGCATGGAGTTTGGGATGCAGGCTCATTGGCTACCGGCTATGAGAAGGCGAACGGAACAACACCGGGGCAACTCAGTCACACCAGTGGACGCGCAGTTTCGCGCCGTCGAGATCGATCGCGTTGAGGATGGGATACAGCTGCGGATTGTTGCTTTCCAGCGCGTGCTTGAGCACTTCCAGCTTCTGCTTGCCACGCAGCAGCAACAGGCGCTGGCGGCTCTGCTTCAGGCCGTGTGGCGTGAGGGTGATGCGCAGCGGCCACTGGTTGGCACCGGGGCAGCCGGTGGCATCCAGCGCCGCGTAGGGCAGGGTGCTTTCCAGTGCGCGGGTCAGATCCTTCGAACCCGGGAACAGCGAGGCGGTGTGGCCGTCATTGCCCATGCCGAGCACGCTCAGGCAGGGCCGCTGGCTGTGCTGGGCCTGCAGGTTGGCGCTGTAGACGCACTCGGGCAACGGCTTGCCGACCCGCACCAGCGGATCGAAATGCGCGCCTTCGGCACGGGTGAGGAAGCTCTCCTTCACCAGCCATGCATTGCTGTCGCGATCCTGCGGCGAGAGCCAGCGCTCATCGACCAGGCTCACTTCCACCCGGTCCCATTGAACGTCCAGCTCGGCCAGCGCCTGGTAGACCGGCGCCGGCGTGGTGCCGCCGGAGAGTAGCATGCGCGCCCGGCCGAATTCGGCGATGTCGCGGTTGAGCTCGGCCGCCATTTCGGCGGCGACGGCTTCGATCCAGCCATCGGCATCGCCATGGCGGATCAGGGTGAAACGATCGGACGTATCCAGGGTATTCATGCGGTGCCTCCCGGCAGATCGCGTTCCACATCCGCCGCATACGCGGCCGCGCCGAGCAGGCCGGGGCTGGGGTGCATCACCGCCAGTGACGGCACCTTGGACATGATCGAAGAGAAGCGGCCCTTGTGTTCAAAGCGCTGGCGGAAGCCGGAGTGCTGCAGCGAATCGAGCATCTTCGGCACCAGGCCGCCGGTCAGGAACACGCCGTCCCAGGCGCCCTGCATCAGCACCAGGTCGCCGGCGATCGCGCCGAACACCGCGCAGAACACATCCACGGTGCGCATCGCCTGCGGGTCGCCATGCAGCGCACGCGCGGTGACGTCCACTGGCTGCAGCTGGCCCGGATCGATATCGGCCATCTCGCACACGGCGCGATGGATGTTGACCAGGCCCGGGCCGCAGATCAGGCGCTCGTTGGAGACACGGCCGAACTGCTCGGACAGGATCTCCAGGATGCGGATCTCCTCTGGCGTGCCTGGCGGGAAGCTGACGTGGCCTCCTTCGGTTTCCAGCGGGTAGCAGCGGCCGTGGCGCAGGATCAGCCCGCCCACGCCCAGCCCGGTGCCCGGGCCGATCACCGCATAGTTGCGCGGCTGGCCGGGTTTGCCCGGCACCCACGCCGCGCCGCCGACCTGGATCACGTCCTGCGGCTGCAGCAGCGAAATCGCCATCGCCTGGGCGGCGAAGTCGTTGATCAGGTGCAGCTCGTCGAAGCCGAGCATGTGCGCGGTGCGCATGCGCGAGATCACCCACGGGTGATTGGTGATGCGCGCCTCGTCACCGTCGACGCGGCCGGCCACGGCGAACACGCCGCGTTTTGCCTCCGCGCCGATCTCGTCCAGATAGTGGCGCGCCGCCTCACCGAGCGACGGGAACTCCGCGACGCGGAACTCGCGGATGCTGTCCTGCTGCAGCGGCGCGGCCAGCGAGGTATCGGCCAGGGCGAAGCGTGCGTTGGTACCTCCGATATCCGCGACGAGGACCGGCTGGGACAACACCGTCATGCCTGATCACCGTGGACAGCGTCGGCCTCGGCGTCGGCGGGCAGGAAGCCGGTGGCTTCCCGCGGACCCCATTCGCCGGCCGGGTAGGGCTGCAGCGGCAGCTTGGCTTCCTTCCACGCGTCGCTGACGCTGTCGATCCAGGCCCAGGCGGCGCGCACTTCGTCATCGCGCACGAACAGCGCATGGTTGCCGTTGAACGCATCCAGGAACAGGCGCTCGTAGGCGATGCGACGGTGCAGGCCGGTCGGCACGGACAGTTCCAGTTCCAGCGGATGCAGTTCCAGCGCGCCCCATTCCGGGCCGGCCAGCGAGCTCATCAGGCCCAGCTCGATGTTCTCCTGCGGCTGCAGCTGGAAGGTGATGCGGTTCGGGGTCGCGTTGCGGCGGTGCGGGCGCTCGAACAGCCAGTGGGTGACCGGCTTCAGCGTGACCACCACGCGGGTGGTGCGCTCGGCCAGGCGCTTGCCGGTGACCAGGTGGAACGGCACGCCGGACCAGCGCCAGTTGTCGATATGCGCGGTGACCCCGGCGAAGGTTTCCACATCGCTGCCTTCCGGCGGCTGGTAGGCCTGCGCGGGCTGGCCGTTGATGGTGCCGGCGGTGTAGCGGCCGCGCACGCTGTCGCGTGCGGCGTGCTTGGCGGTGAGCGGGCGCAGGGCGCGCAGCACTTTGACCTTTTCATCGCGGATGCGGTCGGCTTCCAGCGAGGCCGGCGGCTCCATCGCGACCAGGCAGAGCAACTGCAGGATGTGGCTCTGGACCATGTCGCGCAGCGCGCCGGAGCGGGCGTAGTAGGCATCGCGACCGTCCACGCCCTCGCTCTCGGCGACCAGGATGTGCACCGATTCGATGTAGTTGCGGTTCCATACCGCTTCGAGCAGCGTGTTGCCGAAGCGCAGCGCGATCAGGTTCTGCACCGCGGCCTTGCCCAGGTAGTGATCCAGGCGGAACACGCGGTCTTCGTCGATCCACTGGCCGATGGTGGAGATGATCTCCTCGGCGCTGGCACTGTCGCTGCCGATCGGCTTCTCCAGCATCAGGCGGTGCGGAGCGGCCAACGCGCCGCCCTTGGCCAGCCCTTCGCAGGTGGAGATGTACAGGCCCGGCGGAATGGCCAGGTAGCTCACGCAGTGGCGGTCGACCAGATCGCTGACCGACTCGGCCACCGAGTCCGGATCGCGCAGATCCACCGAGCGGTAGTCGATGCGCTGGAGCAGCGAGTGGATGTCGTCCTGGCTGGCCATCGGCATGGCCTGCTGCAGGCGCGGGCGCAGGATCTCGCGGAAGGCTTCGGTATCGTGCGGCGACAGCGCCAGCGCACGGACCTTGAAGTCCTCGGGGAGCAGACCGTCACCCAGCAATCGCAGCAGCGAGGGGAACAGATAGCGCTGGGCCAGGTCACCTGTGGCGCCAAACAGGAAAAGGGTGTCGTGCATCGCTCGAGTTTCAGATCCGGGTGACATCGTTGTCAATCGCTTCTCGTCTAAGTTCTCGGGGGTCGGGCGGGGTCCGTTGTCTGCTTGTTGCAGGTGCAGCACGCCCCATGGATTCCGCCCGGCATGATGGCCTGCCAACCCGGTGTCGTGGGGGATATCGCATCCTCCCCGGCATCCAGGTCACGGCCGACTATCGGATAGTGCCACGTGAAAACGTTTACATGGCAGAATGCGCAGACTGTATTCGATTGCAGTGGTCGCCGTCATGCGGCACCACGCCATCGACCTGCCATCGGGAGGGCCGAAGGCAGTTCCGCATAACAGCCCGGAGACCGGGCGGACTGGAATGGTGATATGGCAAAAGTGCAGTTGCAGGGCGTTCGCAAGGTCTACGACAACGGTCAGGTGGCCGTGCAGGGCGCGACCTTCGAAGTGGCCGATGGTGAATTGATGGTGCTGGTGGGGCCGTCGGGGTGTGGCAAGTCCACACTGCTGCGCATGGTCGCCGGCCTGGAAGAAATCAGTGGCGGCACGCTGACGATCGGCGACCGCGTGGTCAACGACGTGGCGCCCAAGGACCGCGACATCGCCATGGTGTTCCAGAGCTATGCGCTGTACCCGCACATGACCGTGGCCGAGAACCTGGCCTTCGGTCTGAAGCTGCGCGGGCACGACAAGGCCACGATCAGCAAGCGGGTGGGCGAGGCGGCCGAAACGCTGGGCCTGACCGACATGCTCGACAAGCTGCCCAAGGCGATGTCCGGCGGCCAGCGTCAGCGCGTCGCGCTGGGCCGGGCGCTGGTGCGCGAGCCGGCGGTGTTCCTGCTCGATGAGCCGCTGTCCAACCTGGACGCCAAGCTGCGCCACAGCGTGCGCACGGAAATCGCGCAGCTGCATCGCAAGCTCGGCACCACCATGATCTACGTGACCCACGATCAGGTGGAAGCGATGACCCTGGGCCAGCGGATCGTGGTGCTGAAGGATGGCGTGATCCAGCAGATCGATACCCCGATGGCGCTGTACGACCGTCCGGCCAATCTGTTCGTGGCCGGCTTCCTCGGCAGCCCGGCGATGAACGTGCTGCGCGGCACTCTGCAGCGCACCGACAGTGGCTATGCCGTGCAGGACACCGCACTGACCGCACCGCTGGGCCAGGCCCGGATCGATCAGGCATGGGTCGGCAGGGCGATCGCCGTGGGCGTGCGCCCGGAGCATCTGCAGCCGGCCGCGGCCGGGGATGCGACCGCGTTCGAGGCGATGATCGATGGCATCGAGCCGGTCGGCAACGAGATCTTCGTCAACATGACCAGCGGCGGCCAGCCATTGGTGATGCGCGTGGCGCCGCAGGCGTTGCCGTCCGTTGGCGAGCCGATCCGCGTGGCGATCCACCCGCAGGGCCTGCATTTCTTCGATGCAGAGACCGGCGAGCGCTTGAACGACGCCTAAGGCGGGGACGGGTTACGCGGTGCGCCGACCAACGGTCGGCGCCTACCGGGGAGTAGGTCACGACCGTTGGTCGTGACCGTGATCGGACCGGGGCGCGTACGCATCGACCAACGGTCGATGCCTGTTACCGCGCCAGGCCGTCCAGCAAGGGCAGGTGGGCGGCGTCAACCCCGCCGACCGTCAACGGCTCCGGCGCGATCTCCAGCGGCAGCACTGCCAGGGCCAGGTCACCGGCCACCGAGGCGACCGTGCCGATCGCCGCCTCGTTCTGCTGCACCTGCGTGCCGCTGGTCGTGCCCTCCACGACCCGCAGCAGCTGCAGGGCGCGCTTGGCCTTGCCCAGGAAATGGGTGCGGGCCACGATTTCCTGGCCCGGGTAGCAGCCCTTCTTGACGCTGTACCCGTTCAGGCGGTCCAGCCCCAGCTGCTGTGGCGTCCACTGTTCACGCTGATCGGCGTCCAGTCGCGGCAGCCCATAACGCAGGTCGGACTGGCGCCAGGCCAGTGCGATATCCGCGCTGTCCGCGGCGGCGGCCACGGCATCGGCGGCACCGATCCGCAGGCTGCGCGGAAGCGCGTCGCTGCCCAGGTCCAATTCCACGGTTTCGCCAGCAAGTTGCGCAATCGCGGCGCCGGAGGCCGCTT
Organism: Stenotrophomonas sp. JAG2; assembly: GCF_041080745.1. Classification (NCBI taxonomy): domain Bacteria; kingdom Pseudomonadati; phylum Pseudomonadota; class Gammaproteobacteria; order Lysobacterales; family Lysobacteraceae; genus Stenotrophomonas; species Stenotrophomonas sp. JAG2. The sequence goes on from NZ_JBEUMH010000009.1 coordinate 30,121, forward strand.
CGGGGGCGGTGAAGCTCGCCACCACGGCCAGGTCGTTGCGCACCTCGATCCGGACCTTGCGGCGGAATACAAAACGCTGCAACTGCGACGCAATCGCATCGGCGTCGCCGTCGGCGAGCAGCAGCACGATGCGCTCCTCGTCCAGCCGCAACAGCTGGAACACAGCAATGGTGCGGCCCTTGGCCGTCAGCCAGGCGCTCCACTGCCAATGCCGCAGGGGCAGGGCGGCGACATCGCTGGAGAATTGGGCATGGGCGAACGCTGCCGCATCGGCACCGCTGAGGCTGAGCAGCTGGTGACCGGGGAGGCGCGAAAAGCCGGCGAAATCGGAGGGCAGGTTGTCAGGCACGTGAACGGGGTCTAAAATTTGTGCGTTGCGAGAACACCCATGATAGGCCAAACAACCCCCACTCCAGATTCTGAAGCTGAAGGCACGCTGGTACCGGAGAAGCAGCCGCTTCCCGAGACCGACGCATTGCCTTTGGAAATCGGCGGCCGCGGCGGACTTGATCCGGTGCGGTACGGAGATTGGGAAAAAAACGGACGCTGCATCGATTTCTGATCAGCATTGAGCCAACGCGGCATTGCGCCGCCCAGCCGAGACAACGAGCCCAGCGAATGGCCGCCAGAGAACGTCCCCTTTCCCCGCACCTTCAGGTGTATCGCTGGCAGATTCAGATGGCCACCTCGATCCTGCATCGAGCCACCGGCATCTTTCTGTCTGTTGGAGCCCTGATCATCGCCGGCGGCCTGCTCGCCCTGATGATGGGCCCTGAATCCTGGAACTGCTTCACCGGCCATGCCGGCAGCTGGTACGGCAAGCTGTTCCTGTTCGCCTGGAGCTGGTCCTTCGCCTACCACCTGTGCAATGGCATCCGCCATATCGTGCAGGACTTCGCGATCGGCTTCTCCATTCCCGCCTTCGTGCGCAGCAGCTGGGTCTCGGTCTTCGCCAGCCTGGTGATCACCGCCCTGATCTGGGCCTACGTCTTCCTGGGAGCGGCCGCATGAACAAGTACCGTACCCCGCTGAAGAACGTGCGTGGCCTGGGCGCCGCCAAGACCGGCACCGAGCATTTCGTGCTGCAGCGCCTGACCGCCACCGCGCTGGTCGGCCTGACCATCTGGTTCCTGGTGTTCGTGCTGAGCCTGATCGGCGCCGATTACGTGACCGCCACCGACGCGGTGTCCAAGCCGTGGAACGCGGTGCTGCTGGTCGGCTTCCTGGTCGCGATGTTCTGGCATGCCCAGCTCGGCCTGCAGGTCGTGCTGGAAGACTACATCCACAATTCGCTGCTGGCCCTGGCGCTGCAGACCACGGTGAAGTTCATCGCCGTGCTCGGCGGGATCGTCAGTGTTTTTGCGGTCGCCCGCATCGCGCTCGGCGTCGCCTGAGTCCAGGCACCAAGACAGGAATCCAGATTAGATGTCCGCTTACAAGATTACGGAACACAAGTACGACATGGTCGTGGTCGGCGCCGGCGGTGCTGGCCTGCGCGCCACGTTCGGCCTTGCCGCCAAGGGCCTGCAGACGGTCTGTCTGACCAAGGTCTTCCCGACCCGTTCGCACACCGTGGCCGCGCAGGGCGGTATTTCCGCCGCGCTGGGCAACATGGGCGAAGACGACTGGCGCTACCACTTCTTCGACACCATCAAGGGCTCGGATTGGCTGGGTGACCAGGACGCCATCGAGTACATGTGCCGCGAAGCGATCCCGGCCATCATCGAGCTGGAACACTACGGTGTGCCGTTCAGCCGTACCGAAGAGGGCAAGATCTACCAGCGCCCGTTCGGCGGCATGACCACCAAGTACGGCGAAGGCCCGTCCGCGCAGCGCACCTGCGCCGCCGCCGACCGTACCGGCCACGCCATGCTGCACACGCTGTACCAGCAGTCGCTGGCCCACAACGCGCGCTTCATGATCGAGTACTTCGCGCTCGACCTGATCTTCGATGACGAAGGCGTCTGCCGCGGCGTGCTCGCGCTGGACATGGCCGACGGCTCGCTGCACCTGTTCCGCGCCCACGGCGTGGTGCTGGCCACCGGCGGCTACGGCCGCGCCTACTTCAGCGCCACCTCGGCCCACACCTGCACCGGCGACGGCGGCGGTCTGGTCATGCGTGCCGGCCTGCCGATGCAGGACATGGAGTTCGTGCAGTTCCACCCGACCGGTATCTACGGCGCGGGCTGCCTGATCACCGAGGGCGTGCGCGGCGAAGGCGGCATCCTGCGCAACAGCAACGGCGAGCGCTTCATGGAGCGCTATGCACCGCACTACAAGGATCTGGCTTCGCGCGACGTGGTGTCGCGTTCGATGACCATCGAGATCCGCGAAGGCCGCGGCGTCGGCGAGCACAAGGATCACATCCTGCTCGACCTGACCCACCTCGGCCCGGGCGTCATCGACGACAAGCTGCCGGGTATCGCCGAAAGCGCGCGCATCTTCGCCGGCGTGGACGTGCACTCCCAGCCGATCCCGGTCATCCCGACCGTGCACTACAACATGGGCGGCATCCCGACCAACTACCACGGCGAAGTCGTGCGCAAGGTCGGCGACAACCCCGATGCGGTCGTGCCGGGCCTGTACGCCATCGGCGAAGCGGCCTGCGTGTCCGTGCACGGCGCCAACCGCCTGGGCTCGAACTCGCTGCTGGATCTGGTCGTGTTCGGCCGTGCGGTGGCCAACCGCTGCGCCGACACCATCAAGTCCGGCGCACCGCACAAGACCCTGCCGTCCGATGCCTGCGACAAGGCCCTGGGCCTGCTCGACAAGCTGCGTTACGCCAACGGCGACACCCCGACCTCGGTCATCCGCGACCGCATGCAGCGCACCATGCAGAACGACGCGGCGGTGTTCCGCACCAGCAAGACGCTGGAAGAGGGCTGCAGCAAGATGGCCGAGATCTTCGACTCCTTCCAGGACGTCAAGGTCTCCGACCGTTCGCTGGTGTGGAACTCGGACCTGATCGAAACCTACGAGCTGAACAACCTGCTGCTCAACGCGGTGGCGACGATCAACTCGGCCGAACAGCGCAAGGAAAGCCGCGGCGCGCATGCGCATGAGGACTTCCCGGACCGCGACGACGTCAACTGGCAGAAGCACACGCTGGTCAACGTCGACGAAAACGGCAAGTGCGAGTTCGACTACCGTCCGGTCCACATGTACACGCTCAGCAAGGACGTGGACGTCGTCCCGCCCAAGCCGCGCGTTTACTAAGAGACCTGCGGCATGACCTCCGTCCACGCAGCGCTCGCGACCGCCGCCACCCGCACGGGTGGGGTGGCGCGTGCGCCGCTGGCCGGTGGTGTCGACTTCCTCATCTTCCGTGCTACCCGCGCCTGCTCCGCAGCGCGAGCCGCCTGAGCCAACGAGAACAGCCATGGCCGAGTTTTCCCTCCCCAAGAATTCCAAGATCGGAAAGGGCAAGCACTTCCCCGCCCAGACCGGTGCGAAGAACACCCGCACCTTCAAGATCTACCGCTGGAGTCCCGACGACGACAGCAATCCGCGCACCGATACGTATGAGATCGATCTGGACGCCTGCGGCCCGATGGTCCTGGACGCGCTGATCAAGATCAAGAACGAGATCGATCCGACCCTGACCTTCCGCCGTTCGTGCCGCGAGGGCATCTGCGGTTCGTGCGCGATGAACATCGACGGCACCAACACGCTGGCCTGCACCCGCGCGATTGCCGATTGCGGCAAGGCTGAAGTGCCGATCTACCCGCTGCCGCACATGAGCGTGGTCAAGGATCTGGTGCCGGACCTGACCCACTTCTACGCGCAGTACGCCTCGATCAAGCCGTGGATCCGTACCCAGACCCCGCCGCCGCCGGACCGCGAGCGCCTGCAGTCGCCGGAAGACCGCAAGAAGCTGGACGGCCTGTACGAGTGCATCCTGTGCGCGTGCTGCTCGACCAGCTGCCCGAGCTACTGGTGGAACGGCGAGCGTTACCTGGGCCCAGCCATCCTGCTGCAGGCCTACCGCTGGATCATCGACTCGCGCGATGAAGACACCGGTGCGCGCCTGGACGAGCTGGAAGACCCGTTCAAGCTGTACCGCTGCCACACCATCATGAACTGCTCACGCACCTGCCCGAAGGGCCTGAACCCGGCGCTGGCCATTGCCGAGATCAAGAAGCTGATGATGGCGCGCCGCGCCTGATCCAGGGGTGTCCTGTAGCGCCACGCCATGCGGGGTTCTGCAGAAATCGATCGAAACGGTAGAGCCACGCCATGCGTGGCTTTGCCTTATCTGGAAACGCAGAAAATGGATGAAGCAACCGAACTGAAAAAGCTGCGCTGGCGTTGCCGCCGTGGCATGCGCGAGCTGGACCAGCTGTTCGGCCGTTATCTGGACCGTTGCTGGCTGCAGGCACCGACAGACGAGCGCGAGGTTTTCCTGTTCCTGCTCGAGAGCGAGGACGATAAGTTGTGGCGCTGGTTCATGGGCTACGAGGAGTGCCCGCATGCCGCGCCCGCCGCCCTCATCGCCCGGATCCGCGCCCTTCCGGCGTGAGTGGCATCCCTCGCGCTGGCAGTGCCGTGCGCTGATCGCCATGGGGGCGCTGATGCCCTGGGCGCTGTGGGCGACCGATCTGCCCGCGCCGTGGGGCCTGGGGCTGGGCGTGGTGGCGATGGCCGGTACCTGGTGGGAGGCATGGCGCTATGCGCGCCGCCCGGGGTGCGTCTTCCTGATCCCGGTCGATGACGCCCCGGCGCAGGTGGATGACGCGCCGGTCGAGGAGCTGCAGATGCGGCGCCGCGGCCCGCTGGTGCAGCTGGCCTGGCGGCACGAGGGGCGCCGCCACTGGCGTTTGTTCTGGCCCGATACCCTCCCGCAGGGGCAGGCACGTGAACTGCGACTAGCCGTCCGGGCACACTGCATTTCCCGTTCACCCCCTGCAGTGGCACCATAGCCTGAATTGTCCGGCGTACCTGCATGTTCAAACCCATACCTGTCTCGATTGGCCTGCGCTACCTGCGCGCCAAACGCCGCAACGGCTTCATCTCCTTCATCTCCATGGCCTCGATCCTCGGCATTGCCCTGGGCGTGACCGTGCTGATCACCACGCTGGCGGTCATGAGCGGTTTCCAGAAGGAAATCCGCGATCGCCTGCTGCAGATGACCGCGCATACCACCATCACCACCGACGGCGCGCCGATGGCCGACTGGGCGCATGCGGTGGAGGTGGCGAAAAAGGATCCGCGTGTCGCCGGCGCGGCGCCGTACATCGAAATCCAGGCCATGCTCAGCGGTCCCCGCGTGCAGGGCGCCATCGTGCAGGGCATCGACCCGGCGCTGGAGCCGAACGTCTCGGTGATCAACCAGAAGGTCAAGAAGGGCAGTTTCGACAGCCTGACCGCGGGCAGCTACAACCTGCTGGTCGGCCAGGAACTGGCGATCTACCTCGGTGTCGGCGTGGGCGATACCGTGCTGGTGACGCTGGCGGAAGTGCAGGGCACGCCGATCGGTGCGATCCCGCGCATGAAGCGCTTCACCGTCAGTGGCATCTTCGAAGCCGGCTACAACGAGGTCGACCGTGGCGTGGCATACGCCAACATGGCCGATCTGGAAAAAGTACTGCGCATCGACGGCGTCACCGGCGTGCGCCTCAAGCTGCATGACATGGACAAGGCGCTGGACGTCGGTGTCGATCTTGCCCACAACCTGACCGGCGCCTACCGCGTCAGCGACTGGACCCAGCAGAACGCCAACCTCTACCACTCGCTGCGCATGGAGAAAGTGGTGATGGGCATCCTGCTCTCGCTGATCATCGCCATGGGCGCCTTCAACCTGGTGTCCTCGCAGGTGATGCTGGTCACCGACAAGCAGGCGGACATCGCGATCCTGCGCACGCTCGGGCTCACCCCGGGTGGGGTCATGCAGGTGTTCATGGTGCAGGGCTCGCTGATCGGCATCTTCGGCACCGTGCTCGGCGTGATCGGCGGCATCACCCTGACCTTGAACCTGGAGCGCATCCTCGGTGCGATCGAGACGCTGTTCAACGTCAAGCTGCTGCCGGAAGACGTCTACTACATCACCGGCCTGCCGACCGACATGCAGACCCCGGACATCATCATGATCACGGCCGTGGCGCTGGTCATGAGCTTCCTTGCCACCCTGTATCCCGCCTGGCGCGCGGCACGCACCCAGCCGGCGGAGGCCCTGCGTTATGAATGAAGCACTCACCCTGGGCGAGGAAGTCATCCGCGCCGAAGCCCTGGCGAAGACCTACGCCGAAGGCCGCATGCAGACGCCCGTGTTCAACGGGTTGGACCTGCGCGTGGCTGCCGGCGAAACCGTGGCGATCATCGGTGCCTCCGGCGCCGGCAAGAGCACCCTGCTGCACCTGCTGGGCGGCCTGGATACCCCGACGGCGGGCGAGGTCTATGTGGCCGGCCAGCGCATGTCCGGCCTGTCCGACAGTCAGCGCGGCCGGCTGCGCAACCGCGCGCTCGGCTTCGTCTACCAGTTCCACCACCTGCTGCCCGAATTCACCGCGCTGGAAAACGTGATGATGCCGGTGCTGCTCGGGGGCGAAGAAGTGGAGGACGCGCGCACCCGCGCGCAGGCGCTGCTGGAGTCGGTCGGCCTGGCCCATCGCCTGGACCACAAGCCCGGTGAACTCTCCGGTGGTGAGCGCCAGCGCGCTGCCGTGGCCCGCGCCCTGGTCAACCGGCCGGCCTGCGTGCTCGGCGACGAGCCGACCGGCAACCTGGATGACAAGACGGCGGCGACCGTGTTCGAGCTGATGCTGGAGCTCAACCGCGCACACCACACCAGCCTGGTGCTGGTGACCCACGATCGCTCGCTGGCGCGCAAGCTGGACCGCGTGCTGGAGCTGCGCGAAGGGCGGCTGCACAGCCTGGCCCACAGCGAGGTCTGAGCAGGCATCCATGCCTGCCTGAGCGCTGAACACCCGGCGGGTTCCTCTCGCCGGGAGCACGCCGGGCGGCGCATGATCGGCGCACAGTCCCCAGCAGGAGGCGTCATGAAGCAGACCCTTGCCATCGCGGCCCTGTGCCTTGGGCTGGCCGCGTGCGCCAGTACCGGCCGCCTATCCACCGCGCAGAAGCTCGATCTCTACCGGGCCCACGCCGGGCCGCCGCAGCAGGACATGCCGCTGTACGGTTCGCTGTCAGGCTGGACCGAACTCGGCGAGAGCGCGCTGGCGGTGTGGACGCGCCCGAGCGAAGGCTATCTGCTGGAACTGACCGGGCCGTGCCAGGGGTTGGACTACGCCCCGGCGATCGGCCTGACCAGCCGGGTCGGCCGTGTATCGGCCCGCTTCGACAAGGTGCTGGTGCGTGACCCCACGCCCGGACCGATGAACATGCCGTGCTTCATCAGCAGCATCCGCAAGCTGGACACCAAGGCTCTGCGCAGCTCGGAACAGGCGCTGCGCCAGGCACAGGTGCAGGAGCGCGAAGAAGGCCAGCAGGCGCCAACCCGGTAGTGCCGGCCGCTGGCCGGCCAAGGTCACGCCTCCGGAACGAATCCGGCCGGCTTTTCGGCGCCACCGCTGAACAGATACTTCACCAGTTCCTCTTCCAGGAACGCGCGGTGCTTGGGATCACGCGGCGACAGCCGGTTTTCGTTGATCAGCATGGTCTGGTGCGCCAGCCACGCGGCCCACGCCGGCTTGCCGATATGGTTGAAGATGCGCTGGCCCAGCTCGCCGGGGTAGGGCACGAAGTCCAGGCCTTCGGCGTCGCGTTGTTCGTACTGGCAGAAAACGGTGCGGGGCATAGCGTTACTCGATGTCTTGGGATGTTGCTGCGCGCCGCATTGTACGGCGCTTGGGCTGAGCGGGCGGTGCACCGGTCTCCAGCAGCTTGCGGATCGGCGCGGGCAGGCCCAGCGTGGCCCGTTCTTCGGCGGCGACCCAGCGCAGCCCCTCGGCCTCGTTGCGCAGGCCCTGCACCGTTGCCACCAGCACCTGCAGGTGCAGCCGGTAGTGGCTGAAGGTGTGCTCCAGCACCGGCAACGGCTCGGCATCGTCCAGCGAACCCTCAATGTGCGCGTCGAACCAGTCCTGCAGCGCGACCCCGCTGTCGGCCTGGGGCAGGGTCCATAGCTGTGCCCAGATCCCCGTGTCCGGCCGCTTCTGCAGCAGCACCCGGCCGCGCGCATCGCGCAGCAGCAGCGCCACCGCCTCGCGTTCGGGCAGGGTCTTGCCCGGCTTGGGCGTCGGCAGCTGATCGGTGCGGCCCTCGCGACGCGCCACGCAGGTGGCCTGCAGCGGGCAGATCACGCAGGCCGGTCGGCTGCGGCTGCAGACGCTGGCGCCCAGGTCCATCTGCGCCTGGGTGTAATCGACCATGCGCGATGCCGGTACCTGCGCCGCGTGCGCCTCGGCCACCGCCCACAGCTGCTTCTCGATCGCCGGCAGCCCCGGGAAGCCCTCGATGCCGTGATAGCGGGTCAGTACGCGTTTGACGTTGCCGTCGAGAATCGCGAACCGATCATTCCAGGCCTGGCTGAGGATCGCGCCCGCGGTACTGCGGCCGATGCCGGGCAGCGCGTGCAGCGCATCGAAATCCCGCGGCAGCTCGCCGTCGTGCAGTTCGACGCAGCGTTGTGCAGCGGCATGCAGGTTGCGTGCACGGGCGTAGTACCCGAGCCCGGCCCACTGTGCCATCACCGCATCATTGCTGGCCGCGGCCAGGTCGGGCAGGGTCGGGAACACATCGAGGAATTTCAGGAAGTACGGGATGACCGTGCCGACCTGGGTCTGCTGCAGCATGATCTCCGACAGCCACACCCGGTACGGGCTGCGTGGGTGCTGCCACGGCAGGTCATGCCGGCCGTGGTCGTCGAACCAGTGCAGCAGCCGCGCGACGAAGACATCGTCGGTCGGCACCGGGGCGCTGGCGGGAGGCTGGCGGGTCATGCAGGTTCCGGAGGAAGGGGGAGAGCCACGCCATGCGTGGCTGCATCGGCTCAGGCGCCCAGTGCTTCCGGCAGCAGTGCGTCGACGAAGGCTTCCGGATCGAACACGCGCAGGTCTTCCGGGCGCTCGCCGATGCCGCAGAAGCGGATCGGAATGCCGAACTCACGGGCCAGCGCGAACACCACGCCACCCTTGGCCGTGCCGTCCAGCTTGGTCACCACCAGGCCGGTCACGTTGACCGCCGCATGGAACTGACGCAGCTGCGACAGCGCGTTCTGGCCGGTGGTGCCATCGATGACCATCAGCACTTCGTGCGGGGCATCGGGATCGATCTTGCCGAGCACGCGGCGGATCTTGCCCAGCTCGTTCATCAGGCCGGCCTGGGTGTGCAGGCGGCCGGCGGTATCGGCGATCAGCACTTCGGTGCCGCGGGCCTTGCCGGCCTGCAGCGCATCGAAGGCGACCGAGGCCGCATCGGCGTTCTGGCCCTGCGCGACCACGGCGACGCCGTTGCGTTCGCCCCAGGCCTGCAACTGCGCGACGGCAGCGGCACGGAAGGTATCGCCGGCGGCCAGCATCAGGCTGTGCCCGTCGTCCTTGAAACGCTTGGCCAGCTTGCCGATGGTGGTGGTCTTGCCGACGCCATTGACGCCGACGGTGAGCACCACGAACGGCTTGGCGGTGCGGTCGATGACCAGCGGCCTGGCGACCGGCTGCAGGATCGCGATCAGTTCGGCGCGCAGCGCGGTCAGCAGTGCATTGGCGTCGGTGAACTCGCGCGCCTTCATCCGCTTGCGCAGGCCTTCGACCAGCGCGGTGGTCGCGCCGACGCCGACATCGGCGGTGATCAGCGCGGTTTCCAGCTCGTCGAGCAGGTCGTCATCGAGCTTGGGATTGCGCGAGAACAGGCCGCCGAAACTGCGTGCGATCACGCTGTTGCGCAGGCGCTCGCGCCAGCCGCTCTTGCCGGCGGCGGCGGGGGCCATGTCGTGGGAGGTCGGGCGCTCGGTCACGATGGTCGGGGCGACCGGGGCTGGAGCAACCGGAGCAACCGGAGCAACCGGAGCGACAGACGGTGGTGCGACAGCAGCGGGCGCGGGTGCGCTTACCGGGGCGATCGGTGCTTGAACCGGTGCGGTCACCGCAGGCGCGGGGGCGATCGGTTCCGGTGCAACCGGAGCAGCCACCACGGGTGCGGGCGCAACCGGGGCCGGGGCCACCGGCGCAGCCACCACGGGCACAGGCACCACAGGGGCAGGCACAACCGGCGCGGGAACCACAGGCGCAGGAATCACCGGGGTCGGCGCGATCACGCGCTCTACCGGAGCGGCGGGCTCGGCAGCGGGAACAGCGGTTTCCACCACGGGCGGCAGCGGCGCAGGCGCCGGCGGTGCTCCAGGCTCAGGAGTGGCCTGCGGAAACGCGGCAGCCAGCTCCTCGGTGGAGTAATGCTGGGTCTTGGCCGCCTCTTGCGGGGCGTCCTGGGGCTTTTTGCGACGGAAGAAGCTGAGCATTGGCAAAAGACGCTGAAATCAGAGGGGTATGCTACCACTGCGCCCCGAAGGCCCATGGGCGTGCAGGTGCGGTGGGGCGGGACTCAAGTAATGGCCGATGCGGCCGTTACCTGTTGTGAAGGGCTGCGCCATGTGGGTGCGGCCAGAACAACGAAACGGTGAACGATGAGCGTGATGTCCATTGCCAGCTCAGGCATGCGCGCTGCCTCGCTGGGCGTGCAGGCCGCAGCCTCCAACGTGGCACGGCTGCCGGTCACGGAGACCACCCGGCTGGGTGTCGCCCAGACGACAGCGGCAGGAGGCGGCGTCACCGCCACCGTGGTTACCGCGCCGGACGACGCCAATGCGCCGATCGCGGACGTGTTGACGGCCAGGGAAGCCGCGCTGGCGTTTGCCGCCAACGCGACGGTGGTCCGCCGTCAGGACGAGATGCTGGGCACCCTGCTGGACCGCTGGGCCTGATCCGGTCGGTGTGCCGGCCGCTGTGGCCGGCACCCTCCCGTAGCGCCCGTTACGCCGACAGCTCCAGCAGCAGCTTGTTGAGCCGGCGCACGTACGCCGCCGGGTCCTTCAGCGTGTCGCCCGCGGCCAGCGCGGCCTGGTCGAACAGCACGCGGCTCAGATCGTCGAAGCGCGCGGCATCGCCTTCCTGGTCCAGCTTGCCGATCAGCGGATGGCCCGGGTTGAATTCGAACACCGGCTTGCTGTCGGGCACCTTCTGGCCGCTGGCTTCCAGGATCTGGCGCATCTGCAGGCCCAGGTCCTGTTCGCCGATCGCCAGGATCGCCGGCGAATCGGTCAGGCGGTGCGAAACGCGCACGTCGGCGACGTCGTCACCCAGTGCGGTCTTGATGCGGTCCACCAGCGCCTGCTTGTCCTTGGCGACGGCTTCCTGGGCCTGCTTGTCTTCGGCGCTTTCCAGCGCACCCAGGTCCAGATCGCCACGCGCGACATCGACGAACGACTTGCCGTCGAACTCGGTGAGGTAGCCCATCAGCCACTCGTCGATGCGGTCGGTGAGCAGCAGCACTTCCACGCCCTTCTTGCGGAACACTTCCAGGTGCGGACTGTCCTTGACCTGGGTGTGGCTGTCGCCGGTCAGGAAGTAGATCTTGTCCTGGCCCTCGATCATGCGGCCCACGTAGTCGGCCAGCGAGACGCTGGGCTCGCCGCTGTCGTCATGGGTGGAGGCGAAGCGCAGCAGGCCGGCGATCTTCTCGCGGTTGCCATAGTCTTCCGCCGGACCTTCCTTGAGCACCTGGCCGAACTGCTTCCAGAAGCCGGCATAGACCTCCGGCTTGTCCTTGGCCAGCTTCTCCAGCATGTCCAGCGAGCGCTTGGTCAGCGCCGACTTCATCGAATCGATGACCGGGCCGGACTGCAGGATTTCGCGCGAGACGTTCAAGGAGAGATCGTTGGAATCCACCACGCCCTTGATGAAGCGCAGGTACAGCGGCAGGAACTGCTCGGCCTGGTCCATGACGAAGACGCGCTGGACGTAGAGCTTCAGGCCCTTGGGCGCATCGCGGTGGTACAGGTCGAACGGGGCGTGGCCGGGGACGTACAACAGCGAGGTGTACTCGAGCTTGCCTTCCACCTTGTTGTGGCTCCACGCCAGCGGATCCTGGTGGTCGTGCGCGGCGTGCTTGTAGAACTCCTGGTACTCGGCGTCGGTGATCTCGGTACGCGGCCGCGTCCACAGCGCGCTGGCACGGTTGACGGTTTCCCATTCGATCTCGGCCGGGGCGTCTTCGCCGTGATGTTCCTTGACCATCTGGATCGGCAGGCCGATGTGGTCGGAGTACTTCTTGATGATGCCGCGCAGGCGCCAGCCGTCGGCGAAGTCGCGCTGGTCATCCTTGAGGTGCAGGACGATGCGGGTGCCGCGCTCGGGCTTGTCGATGCCTTCCACGTCGAACTCGCCTTCGCCGCGCGAGGACCAGTGCACGCCCTCGCTGGCGGGCAGGCCGGCGCGACGGGAGTAGACGTCGACCTGGTCGGCGACGATGAAGGCGCTGTAGAAACCAACGCCGAACTGGCCGATCAGCTGGGAGTCCTTCTTCTGGTCGCCGGAGAGCTGGCGCAGGAAGTCGCCGGTGCCGGATTTGGCGATGGTGCCCAGGTGGGCGATCGCTTCGTCACGGCTCATGCCGATGCCGTTGTCGTCGATGGTCAGGGTGTTGGCCGTGGCATCGAAGCTGACGCGGATGCGCAGGTCGCCGTCGTTCTCGAGCAGGTCCGGCTGGGTCAGCGCTTCGAAGCGCAGCTTGTCCGAGGCGTCGGCCGCGTTGGAGATCAGCTCGCGAAGGAAGATTTCCTTGTTGGAGTACAGCGAGTGGATCATCAGCTGCAGCAGCTGTTTGACTTCGGTCTGGAAGCCCAGGGTTTCTTTTTGGGTCTGCACGGTCATGGGTCGTGTTGCTCCTTGGGACATTGCCGCGCCCGGCGCGGCGGCTGGCTCAAGGGGTAGGGGTGGATTGTCCCGAATTCAAGGCCGCCGCCCTCGGCACGTAGGTCGTACGTGCGGCCGGTAGAGCCACGCCATGCGTGGCTGCATTTCCTTCCGGCATCGGGTCGCGGGTGGAGGCAACCACCGGACCGCCTAGAATGTCGTCCTGAACTGCCTGCCATCCGTGCCCATGACCCGTTTCCGCCCGTTCGCCCCTCCCATCGCCCTCTGCCCCAGGAGCCACGCATGAAGCCGCGCCAGCCGGCAGCCGCCGTGGGCCAGGTGCGGATCATCGGGGGCAGGTGGCGTAATACGAAGCTGCCGGTACCGCTGTCGCCGGGGCTGCGGCCCAGCAGTGACCGGGTGCGGGAGACGCTGTTCAACTGGCTGATGCCGCGCCTGGGCGGGGCGCGGGTGCTGGATCTGTTCGCCGGGAGCGGGGCGCTGGGGCTGGAGGCGGTGTCGCGCGGGGCGGCGCAGGCGACGCTGGTCGAGCGCGATGCGGCATTGTCCCGGCAGTTGCGCGAGTCGGTCGCCAGGCTGGGGGCGCAGGACCAGATCGCGGTGGTCCAGGCGGATGCGCTGCAGTGGCTGCGGCAGCCGGCCGGGCCGCTGGCGGATATCGCGTTCGTCGATCCGCCGTTTGCCGATGGGCTGTGGGAGGCGGTGATCGCCGGCCTGCCGTCGCATCTGGCCGCCGATGCCTGGCTGTACGTGGAGTCGCCGGCCGATCAGGCGCCGAAGATGCCCGCGACGTGGCTGCTGCACCGCGAGGGGGGCACCCGGGAGGTCCGTTTTGCCCTGTATCGGCGCGCCACTGCTACACTTTCACCAGACCAACACGCGTAGCTGACGTATGACCGTGGCCAACCGCCGCATTGCCGTGTACCCGGGCACCTTCGATCCGATCACCAACGGTCACATCGATCTGGTGAACCGCGCTGCGCCCCTGTTCGAGAAGGTGGTGGTGGGCGTGGCGCAGAGTCCGTCCAAGGGGCCGACGCTGCCGCTGGAGCTGCGCGTTCAGCTGGCCCGCGATGCGCTGGGCCACAACCGCAACGTGGAAGTGCGTGGCTTCGATACCCTGCTGGCGCATTTCGTGCGCTCGGTGCAGGGCGGGGTGCTGCTGCGCGGCCTGCGCGCGGTGTCCGATTTCGAATACGAATTCCAGATGGCGAGCATGAACCGTCATCTGATCCCGGAGGTCGAGACGCTGTTCCTGACCCCGGCCGAGCAGCACAGCTTCATTTCGTCTTCGCTGGTCCGCGAGATCGCCCGCCTGGGCGGCGACGTGTCCGGCTTTGTGCCGTCCGCCGTGCTTGAGGCGCTGCGCAAGGTCCGTGAAGCGAAGTCGGGCCAAGCGTAGTACCTGTCAGACCCATACATACCAAGAATCACCAAGGGAGGAATTCCATGAACAACACCATGCGTGCCATGTTGATCGCGTCGTTCGCGCTGGCCTTCACCGCCTGCAAGAAGGAAGAGGCCGCACCGGTCGTCGAAGCCCAGCAGGCGCTGGTCGCCCCGGCTGCCGATGACGATGCCGGCTGGAAGAAGTACCTGCAGGCCGTGGCCGTGCAGAACATGGGCAACATCAGCAACAGCCCGTACCTGTACTACCTCTCGCCGGAATCGGATCCGGAATTCGCCGCCAAGTATGAGCGTCAGGTCGAAAGCGCCACCCAGGCCGTCGCCCGTGGCGTGCAGCCGGGCAACATGCTGGCCTTCGGTTCCTCGGCCTCGGCCAAGATGGCCGACATGATCCAGGCCGTGTTCAAGGACGTCTCGCCGGACTCGATGAAGGGTGTGCGCGTGGTCTTCATCGGCAAGGCCGCCGACAACGCCCGCGTCCAGTCGATCATCCAGCCGACCGGCGCCGAGTACATCTTCGTCGAAGCCAAGTAACCCGTGCAGTGGCGGCCGCGCCTTGTGCGCGGCCCGGGTGGCGCCCGCAGGGGCGTCACCGATGACCGGCCCGCGCGCCCGCGTGGGCCGGTTCTCATCCGCCGGCGCGGGCGTGGAGTAACGCCATGTCGCTGAAAATCAATGAGCTCTGCGTCAATTGCGACGTCTGTGAGCCGGCCTGCCCCAATCAGGCCATCTCGATGGGTGAAACCATCTACGTGATCGATCCGGCCCGCTGCACCGAGTGCGTGGGGCATTTCGACGAACCCCAGTGCGTGGTCGTCTGCCCGGTCGAATGCATCGATCCCGATCCGGACATTCCGGAAACCCAGGACGCCCTGCTCGCCAAACTGCGCGGGCTGCAGCGCGATCATCCCGAATTGTATGTCACGGAGTTTCTGCCGAAATGAGAACGCTGTCGCGTCGTTGGTTGCTGCTCGTCCTGCTGGTGGCCCCGAGTGCCTGGGCTGCCGGATCCGCGCAGGCGGTCCTGGCCAAACATCCGGATGGCGTGGCCGTCGCCAGTGGTCACCATCTGGCGACGGAAGCCGGCATGGAAATCCTGGCCAAGGGCGGCAATGCATTTGATGCGGCCGTGGCGGTCTCCGCCACCCTGGCGGTGGTCGAGCCGATCAGCTCGGGCCTTGGCGGCGGCGGCTTCTTCCTGCTGCACGATGCCGCCACCGGCAAGGACGTGATGCTGGATGCGCGCGAAACCGCGCCGCAGTCCGCGACGCCGGCCGCCTTCCTGGACAAGAAGGGCGAGCTGGACCGCGACCGTTCGGTCAACGGTGCGTGGTCGGCCGGCATTCCGGGCCTGCCGGCAGCGCTGGTGGAGCTGTCCTCCAAACACGGCAAGCTGCCGCTGAAGACCTCGCTGGAACCGGCGATGCGCATCGCACGCGAGGGCTTCCCGGTGTATGCGCGCATGGCCAAGGGCTATCAGTCCCGGCGCGAGGTGATGCAGCGCTATCCCGGCACGCGCGAGGTGTACGAGCGCAATGGCAAGCCGATCGCCGAGGGCGACCTGTTCCGCCAGCCGGAACTGGCGCGGACCATGGAGCGCCTGGCCGACCAGGGCTTTGATGGGTTCTACCGCGGCGAGACCGGCACGCTGCTGCTCAAGGGCGTCAAGCAGGCCGGCGGCCACTGGACCGCCGAGGAGCTGGCCGGCTACCGGGTCAAGCTGCGCGAGCCGATCGCGTTCAAGTACCGCGACTGGACCATCACCACCGCCTCGCCGCCGTCCTCCGGTGGCATTGCGCTGGCCGCCATGCTGCAGATCCTGGAAGGCTGGGACCTGAAGTCGATGGACCAGGCCCACCGCACCCATCTGGTGGTGGAAGCGATGCGCCGCGCCTACCGCGACCGCACCTTCTTCCTGGGTGACCCGGACTTCGTGGATATCCCGCAGAAGGTGCTGACCAGCAAGGACTACGCCCAGGGCCTGCGTGCCACCATCCACCCGGAGAAGGCCACCCCGAGCGATCTGCTGTCGGGCAACCCGACCCCGCTGGAAGATGACGAGACCACGCATTTCTCGATCATCGACCGCGAGGGCAACCGCGTCGGTGCGACCCAGACCGTGAACCTGCTGTACGGCTCGGGCCTGATTCCGTCGGGTACCGGCGTGCTGCTGAACAACGAAATGGACGATTTCGCGCTGAAGCCGGGCACGCCCAACGCTTTCGGTGTGATGGGCTATGCGGCTAACGCACCCAAGCCGGGCAAGCGCATGCTCAGCTCGATGACGCCGACCTTCATGGAATCCGCCGACAAGGTCGTGGTGCTCGGTACGCCCGGTGGCAGCCGCATCATCACCATGGTGCTGCTCGGCATCCTGGGCTACGACGACGGCCTGACCGCCCAGCAGGTCGCCGCGCTGCCGCGCTACCACCACCAGTGGCTGCCGGACCTGATCGAGGCCGAGGACGGCACCTTCGATGCGGATACCATCAAGCAGCTGCAGGCGATGGGCCACAAGATCGATCTGCCGGGCGACAGCGCCGCCGGCGGCCGGGGTTCCAGCCACGTCTGGGGCAACCTGCAGACCGTGGAATGGGACCGCCGCAGCAACGTGCTCAGCGGTGGCAGCGATCCGCGCAATCCGGTGGGCAGCGCCAAGGTCAGCCAAGCACACTGATTGAGTGCGGAAACGAAAAACCCCGTCCCAGTGGCGGGGTTTTTTCATGGGCGACGGCTAGCGAATATTTAACGGTCGCGCGACGATAATTTGCGGATGAAACTATGGTCCATCCGCGGTAACTCGCAGAAACTCGACGGCGGCGCGATGTTCGGCAATGCGCCGCGCGCGGTCTGGGAAAAATGGGCAGTGCCGGACGATCTCAACCGGATCGAGCTGGCCTGCCGCGCGCTGCTGGCCAGCCCGCTGGCCGGCAAGACCGTGCTGTTTGAAACCGGCATCGGCGCCTTCTTCGAGCCGAAACTGCGGGACCGTTACGGCGTGCAGGAACCCAGCCACGTGCTGATCGAATCGCTGCGCGAGGCGGGTTTCGAGCACGAAGACATCGACGTGGTGGTACTGAGCCACCTGCACTTCGACCACGCCGGCGGCCTGCTGGCGCCGTGGAGCGAGGGCCGCTCGCCCGAACTGCTGTTCCCGAATGCGACCTTCCTGGTCGGGGCCGAGCACTGGGCCCGCGCGCTGCATCCGCATCCGCGCGACCGCGCCAGTTTCATTCCGGAACTGCCCGGCCTGCTGGAGGCGAGCGGTCGGCTGGAAATCGTCGATGGCCCGTACTCCAAGACCCTGGGCGACAGCGTGCGTTTCAGCTTCAGCGACGGGCATACCCCGGGCCTGATGCTGGCGGAGATCATCGGGCCGGAGACCGTGGAGGGTCAGCCGCGAGGCGGCGTGGTGTTCTGTGCGGACCTGATCCCGGGCCGCTCATGGGTGCACGTCCCGATCACCATGGGCTACGACCGCAACGCCGAGCTGCTGATCGACGAGAAGCGCAGCTTCCTGGAAGACAAGTTCGCCCGCAACGTCCATCTGTTCTTCACCCATGACCCGCACTGCGCGTTGGCGCAGGTGTCACGCGATGAGAAGGGCCGCTTCGGCACCCTGCACGAACAGGGCGAACTGAAGGCCCGCGCGCTGGCGTAACGCCTGCGCAACCACACCGGTAGGTGCCGACCGTTGGTCGTCCGTCCAAGCAAGCCGGTAGGTGCCGACCGTTGGTCGGCACGGCACCCCATCCACGCACCGTCCAAAACCGGCGCGATCCTCAATGCGCCTTCAGACACCCGCTCATGAAGGTCTTGCGCGCATCGCCGGCCAGCTTCTTCGCGGCGGCATCGGCATTGCAGGTTTTCATGCGTTCCTGCGGCGTGGTCGCCACCGGTGCCGGCGCGCTCAGGCAGGCCTTCTGCGCGGACTTGTAGTCCTCGCCGGTCTTGCCCTTGTTCTTGGCCGAACAGTCGGCCATGCGCTGCTGCTGCGGGGTAGCGGCATGGGCCAGCACGGGGCTGCCGATCAGCAGCAGGCAGGCCAGCAGGGACGCAGTCTTCATGGCAACACTCCACGCACGGGTAGGGTTGCGCGCAGCTTCTGCCTCGCCCTGAGCAGGCCGCGTGAAGAAGCCGGCGGCCGCGCAGGGCCGCCAGCCAACGCGTGGGTCAACCGACCACGCGGGTCCCGAAAATGCGGTCGCCGGCATCGCCCAGGCCCGGCAGGATGTAGCCCTTGTCGTTGAGCTGGGCGTCGATCGCGGCGGTGAAGATTTCCACGTCCGGGTGCACGGCCTGCACCGCGGCGATGCCTTCCGGTGCGGCGACCAGGAAGATGCCCTTGATGCGGCGGGCGCCGGCGCGCTTGAGCATGTCGATGGTGGCGATCAGGGTGCCGCCGGTGGCCAGCATCGGGTCCAGGATCAGCGCATCGCGCTCTTCCAGGCGGCCGGTCAGGCGCTCGAAGTAGGGCACCGGCTGCAGGGTTTCCTCATCGCGCTGCAGGCCGACCACGCTCACGCGCGCAGCCGGGATCAGCGAGAGCACGCCGCTGAGCATGCCCAGGCCGGCGCGCAGGATCGGCACCACCGTGATCTTGGCCCCGGCGATGCGCTGCACCGTCACCGGCCCGGCCCAGCCCGCCATGGTGTGGGCCTCGGTCTCCAGATCGGCGGTGGCCTCATAGGCAAGCAGCCCACCGAGTTCATTGGCCAGCTCGCGGAAGTCCTTGGTGCTCAGGGACGCATCGCGCATCAGGCCGATCTTGTGCTGCACCAGCGGATGGCGCACTTCGACGATTTTCATGGGGGGAGACTGGCAAAGGAGAGGCCGATAGTGTGCCGCAACACCCCACCGAAGCCAAAAGCCGAAGCCGCCACTGATCGCCTCGATGTCCCCGGTGTCATCCCCATGCAACCTCCCGGACATACCGTGCTGACCCATTCTTTACACAGATTGGGGAATGCAGTGCAGAAGAAGCGTCCGTTGGGCCTGGCGATCAGCCTTTCGTTGCTGGCGGTGATCACCCCGTCGGCGCATGCCGCCGACACCCCCGATGGCAGCACGGTGGCCGGCAGCGCCGCCGCCGGGGCCGCCGCCATCGACCTGGACCGCGTCGAGGTCCGCCCGCAGCTGGAGTCGCAGACCCGTGCGGTCGACCTCAAGCGCAGCAGCGATGCGATCGAAGATGCGGTCTCCTCCGATGCCATGGGCGTCTACCCGGACAAGAACGTGGCCGAATCGCTGCAGCGCCTGCCGGGCGTCAGCGTCACCCGTGACCAGGGCGAGGGGCGCTTCGTGGTCATCCGCGGCCTGGATGCCAACCTCAACAGCGTCAGTGTCGACGGCATCGCCATCGGCACCCCGGAAGATTCGAGCCGTGCGGCGCCGCTGGACGTGATTCCCTCCGATTCGACCGAGCGCCTGCGCGTGGTCAAATCGCCGACCCCGGACATGCCCGGCGACGCGATCGGCGGTGCGATCCTGGTCGAGTCCGCCTCCGCCTTCGACCGCGAAGGCCGCAACCTGCGCGGCAAGATCGAAGCCAGCCACCAGCAGCTCTCCGGCAACACCAGCCCGAAGGCGGCGATCAATTACAGCGAAGTGTTCGCCGATACGTTCGGCGTCGCGCTGGGCGTGAACTACCAGAACCGCAAGTTCGAGTCGGACAACACCGAAGTGGAGTACGGCGAATTCGACGGCGGTGCGGAGGACGACCTGTTCGCCAACAGCCTGCAGCAGCGCAAGTACGAGATCGAACGCAAGCGCATCGGCGCCAACCTCAATCTCGACTGGCGTCCGGATGAAGACAACCGCTATTACCTGCGCACGCTGTACAGCCAGTTCGACGATGCAGAAACCCGCCAGCGCACGATCTTCAACTTCGGCGATGGCGAGGTCACCGCGCTGGGCAACAACCAGTACCGGGTCGAGGACCTGCCGGCCGATGCGATCCAGAAGCGGATGCGTTACCGCACCAAGAAGGAAAATACCTTCACCACCAGCGCCGGTGGCGAAAACCGCCTCACCAATGCAGTGATCGATTACAAGGTCGGCTACACCCGCACCGAAGAGCGCGTCAACGATGAGATGGAGGCGCGCTTCGAGTACAACGGCGACGACCTCGGCGCGAGCGTCGATCAGAACAGCGGCATCCCGCGCTATACGCTGACCAGCGCGCAGTGGATGGACAACGGCAACTACGATTTCGACCGCTTCGTGCTCTCGCCGAAGCAGGTCAACGACAGCGAGCGCAGTGCGCAGATCAACGTGCGCTTCGATGGGGATTCCTCCAGCGTCAAGTTCGGCCTGCTCGGCCGCTGGCGCGACCGCGACGTCAATGTCGACGAGCGCGAACTGCGCGTCGGCCCGGACGTGGCGTTGTCGGACTGGACCGCCGCCACCCCCGATCACCGCGGTGGCAGCCTCGGCCAGGGCATGAGCTCGGACGCCATGCGTCGCTACTGGGCCCAGCATGGCGGCCAGTACAGCGCCCGTCCGCAGGACGCCGGCGGCAATGCGCTGACCTCGCTGGAAGAGGACTACACCGCCAGCGAAGACATCTTCGCCAGCTATGCGATGGGTACCTGGGATGTCGGCGCGCTGCGCATCATCGGCGGCGTGCGCGTGGAGAACACCCAGTTCAGCGCGACCGGCAACAGCGTCGAAGTGGCCAGCAACGGCCGCAGCTTCACGGTCACGCCGCTGAGCGTGAGCCGCAGCTACACCAACGTGCTGCCCGGCCTGCACCTGCGTTACGACGCCGGCGATGACTGGGTGCTGCGCGCGGCCGCCAACAAGACCGTCTCGCGCCCGTCGTTCGGCGATGTGGCGCCGCGCGTCGGTCTGAGCCGGGGCGACGAGGAAGTCCGGATCGGCAATCCGCAGCTGGATCCGTACGAATCGAAGAACATCGACCTGTCGCTCGAGAAGTATCTCGGCAGCACCGGCATCGTCTCGCTGGGCGTGTTCCACAAGTCGATCGATGGCTATATCGTCAACACGGTGAGCAACACGGATCCCGCGTACCCGGACTTCGAGGTCACCCGTGTGATCAACGGCAACAAGGCCACGGTCAAGGGCGCGGAATTCAACTGGCAGCAGCAGCTTGCCTTTCTGCCCGCGGGCTGGGATGGCCTGCTGGTCGGCGCCAGCGGCACCTGGCTGGACACCGATTTCGATCCCGGCGTGGCCGGCCGCGAGCGCGACGATTTCATGCTGCCGCGCGCCTCCAAGCATGTGTACAGCGCACACCTGGGCTATGAAAAGGCCGGTTTCAGCACCCGCGTGGCTGCGGTCTACCGCAGCGAGTACCTGGATTCGCTGGGCGACAGCCGCGCCTACGATATCTACGTGGCGCCCAATACCCAGCTCGATTTCAGCCTGGACTACAAGTTCACCGCCAACGTGAGCCTCTACTTCGAAGCCCAGAACCTGCTCGACAAGCCGCTGGAGCTCTACCAGGGCGTGCGCTCGCGCACCCTGCAGAACGAAGAATATGGCCGCACCTACGCCCTCGGCCTGAAGGTGGCCCTGTGATGCGCGCCTCCCATTGCCTGAGCCTGCTCGCGCTGGCGCTGTTGACCGCCTGCACGCCGCCAGCGACGCCCGACGCTGCGGCACCGGTCGCCCCGACGGCTGCGGCCGACGCCTCCGCCGCACGCGATGTCGCCACGGTCGCCGAGGCGTTCCTGACCCCGATGACCCCGGACGACAACATCGACTCGCCGGCCAGCTGGACCACGCCCGAGGGCCAGGTCTGGTTGATCGCGACCGCCAAGGCCACTGACAAGCTGGTGGTCTACGACGGGCAGACCGGCGCGAAGCTGCGTGACGTCGGCAGCCTCGGCACCGCCCCCGGCCAGTTCGACCGCCCCAACGGCATCGCCGTGGTCGATGATCTGGTGCTGATCGTGGAGCGCGACAACCATCGCGTGCAGGTGCTGCAGCTGCCGGACTTCACCCCGCTGGGTGTGTTCGCCGCCGACGACCTGCGCAAGCCCTACGGCCTGTGGGTGAACAAGCAGGGCAGCGGCTACGACGTGTACGTGACCGATTCCTACGATGCCGGCGAAGACGCGCAGGGCAACGACGTGCTGCCGCCGCTGGCCGAACTGGACAAGCGCGTGCGCCGTTACGCGCTCACCGTGCAGGACGGCAAGGCGCAGGCCACGCTCACCGCCAGCATCGGTGACACGACCGAAGCGGGCGCGCTGCGGGTGGTCGAATCGATCTGGGGCGACCCGGCCAACGACCGCCTGCTGATCGCCGAAGAAGACGAAACCTACGCCAGCGAGTTCAAGGTCTACACGCTGGAAGGCCGTTTCAGCGGCACCACCTTCGGACGCGATGCGTTCCAGGCCCAGGCCGAAGGGGTGATGCTGCGGACCTGCGGCAAGGATGGCTGGTGGATCACCACGGAGCAGGGCAAGCAGCGCAGTGTGTTCCACCTGTTCGACCGGCACAGCCTGAAACATGTCGGCGCGTTCCAGGGCAATACGGTGGCCAACACCGACGGCATCTGGTCGATGCAGGCGCCGTCCGCACGTTTCCCGCATGGCGCGCTGTACGCGGTGCACGATGACCAGGGCGTGGTGGCGTTCGACTGGGCGAGCATCGCCAAGCAGTTGTCGCTGCCGCTGGAGTGTGGCGCGTGAGCCGCGTTCCTGCCGCTCTGACCGCCCTGGCGATGGCGCTGCTGCTGTGCAGCGGCAGTGCCGTGGCGAAGAAAGATGCCGAGAAGGGTGCCGAGCCGAACACCCAGGTGCCGGCCGGAAACCGCCACTACGCAGCGACCGGCTTCCCGGATCGATTGGTCGCCTCGCCGGCGCAGGACGCCGCGCGTGGCTTCTCGGTCGCCTGGCGTACCGACACCTCGGTGAAGGCGCCCGTGCTGGAATGGGTCGTGGCCGGCGACTCACCGGATGTCGGTACGCCGACCCGCGTCACCGCGACCACCCAGGCGCTGACCACTGAACTCGGCGCGTCCCATCATCACCGTGCCGACGTGACCGGCCTGCAGCCGGACACCCTGTACCTGTGGCGCGTGCAGGGCCAGAACACCTGGAGTGCCTGGAACCAGCTGCGCACCGCCGGGCGTGCCGATCAGTCGCTCACGCTGCTGTATTTCGGTGACACCCAGAACAAGAACCTCAGCCACGTTTCCCGGGTCATGCGGGCCGGCATCAAGGCGGCCCCGGACGCGCGCCTGAGCCTGTTCGCCGGGGACCTGGTCAGTGGCGGCGACGGGCAGGATGACAGCGAGTGGGGCGAGTGGTTCGCGGCCGCCGGCTGGCTGCCGCAGGAGACCGCGGTCGCCCCGGCGATCGGCAACCACGAGTATTTCGAGGAGTTCGAAGACACGCCGCAGGAGCGCCGCGTGCTGGGCCGCCACTGGCCGGTGACGTTCGCATTGCCGCGCAACGGCGTGGACGCCGCCGATACCAGTACCTACTGGTTCGACTACCAGGGCGTGCGCATCGCCGTGCTCGACGGTACCTCCGCGCTCGATCTGGGCACGGCCAAGGCGCAGGCCGCCTGGCTTGACACGGTGCTGGCCGATAATCCGCACCCGTGGAGCATCGTGTTGCTGCACCAGCCGTTCTATTCCCCGCGCGAGGGCCGCGAGAACACCGAACTGCGCGATGTGCTGCTGCCGGTGGTGCGCCGCCACCAGGTCGATCTGGTCCTGCAGGGACACGACCACACCTACGGCCGCCGTGGCGAAGGGCAGGGCGCGACGCCGCAGTTCGTCGTCACCGTCGCCGGGCCGAAGCAGTACCGGCTCTCCGACGAGGCCCGCACCACCATGGCGCCGGTGGGGGAGGACACGCAGCTGTTCCAGGTGTTGAAGATCGATCCGACGCACCTGCGCTACGAGGCGCGCACCGTCACCGGCCGCCTGTACGACGGCTTCGAGTTGACACGCGCTGCCGATGGCCGCAAACAGAAGGCCGAACTGACGCAGGGACGCATCGCCCCCCGCGACTGCACGCGCGCCCAGACCCTCAAGGGCCGCGCCGACCGTTGCTGGGAATGACCGACCGACCGGGCCACTGCGGTGCGCCCGGCCTTCCGTGGAGATCGAGATGACGCATCGCCGTTCCATCGCGCGGGCCGTGTTGGCCGCCTCGCTGCTGCTGCTCGCCGGCGCCAGCGTGGCCGGCAACGCAGTCCTGCACCCGTTCCTCGCCGCCCAGCCGAAGAACGCGCCTGACGAAGTGCATCTGGCCGTGGAGATCCCGGCCGGCAGTTTCACCAAGTACGAGATCAAGGAAGACGGCCTGGTCCATGTGGACCGCTTCCAGTCGATGCCGGTGGCGTACCCGGCCAACTACGGCTCGATGCCGCGCACCCTGGCCGGCGACAACGATCCGCTGGACGCACTGGTGTTGACCCGTGAGCCGCTGCATCCCGGCGTGATCGTGCGGTTCCGTCCGATCGGCTTCCTCAAGATGGTCGATGACGGCGAGCAGGATGAAAAGGTCATCGGCGTGCCGACCGACAAGATCGACCCCACCTACGCCAACATCCGCGATCTGGACGATCTGCCGCTGATCGAACGGCAGCGCATCGAAGCCTTCTTCCGCGTCTACAAAGACCTGCCGGCCGGCCGCAATCCGGTCCAGCTCAACGGCTGGGGCAATGCCGCCGAGGCCAAGGCGTTGATCCGGGCTTCGATGCAGCGCTTCGACGCGCAGCAGCGGCGGGCGAAGGGCGATTGATCTGCAAGTGCGCGCTCCCGGGCCATCACGCCGGGCCGGCGCTGGCCTTCTGCAGCCGCCGAAGGAACACGGCCATTTCCTTGACCGCCTGCTTGTCGCCGTTGGTTTCGGCGACAGAACGGCCTTGGTGCCATGCCTGTGCCGCAGCGTCCGGATCGCCGGCCGCCAGATGGGCTTTACCCAGCCATTTCCAGCCTGCCGAGTACTGCGGATCCTGTGCGACACAGCGCTGCAGATGGATGACCGCTTCCGCGGTGTCACCCGCGTCGAGCAGGGCCTTGCCGAGCCCGAAGCGAAGCAGGGCGCTGTCGCGCCCCCGGTCGAGAAGACGTTGCAGTGCGGGGATATCCATTCGATGCGGACTCAGGCAGCGGTGACGCGGGCGTAGCGCCCGCGGTGGAAGGCAAGGGTGTCGCCGGGGGCGGTATCCAGCTGCACCACCTGGCCGATGACCAGCACATGATCACCCGCGGGCAGGGTTTGTTCGACCGTGCAGACGAGCTGTGCGACCGCATCGCGGACCAGGGGCACGCCACTGGCGTGCGCCATCATCGTGCCGGGCACCGGCACGCGCCGCCGTTTTCCATCGGCGAAATGCCGCGCCAAGGCGAGCTGCCGGGCGGCCAGGATACTGATCGAGAACGGCATGCCGGTGCGATACACGGCCACATCGGGCGAGCGGTTCGACAGGCTCCACAGCACCAGCGGTGGGTCCAGCGACAACGAAGCAAAGGAGTTGATCGTCATCGCGAACAGAGCATCGTCGTCGCTGCGGGCGGCGACAATGGCGACCCCGGTCGGGTACTGGCCAAAGGCATGGCGCAGCGCGGCCGCGGACAGCGGCGGGTCCAGCACTGCAGCCTCGGACGGCGTGGCGGAGGGCTGCGTGCCGAGGCCCAGTGCAGGACCCGTGTCCATCAACGGCCGCCGGCGGCCTGGTAACGGCGCGCGACTTCGGCCCAGTCGATCAGCTCGAAGAAGGCGGCGATGTAATCCGGGCGGCGGTTCTGGTAGTTCAGGTAGTAAGCGTGCTCCCACACATCCAGCCCCAGGATCGGCGTGCCACCGGAGAGGCCCGCGAAGTCGCCCATCAACGGGTTGTCCTGGTTCGGGCTGCTCTCCACCACAAGCTTGCCGTCGCGGCTCAACGTCAACCACGCCCAGCCACTGCCGAAGCGGGTCTGCGCGGCCTTGGTGAAGGCCTCCTTGAACGCGGCGTAGCCGCCGAGGTCACGCTCGATCGCCTGGGAAACGGCGCCTTCCGGTGTGCCGCCGCTGGCGGTCAGCACTGTCCAGAACAGGCTGTGGTTGGCATGCCCGCCGCCGTTGTTGCGGACGACGTTGCGCACACCCTCCGGCAGAGCCCCGATATCGGCGATCAGCGCGTCGATGTCGGTGCTCTCGATCCCGGCATCGGTGAGGGCGGCATTGAGATTGGTGACGTAGGCCTGGTGGTGCTTGGCATGATGGATTTCCATCGTGCGCGCGTCGAAGTGCGGTTCGAGTGCGTCGTAAGCGTAGGGCAGGGCGGGGAGGGTGTAAGCCATGTGCATCTCCAGAGGGGAAGCGGGAGGGAGGACGCCACGATAGAACCTCAAGCATGATTGAGGTCAAGCGCGGTGATGTGGAACAGTGCGGGCCACCCATGCGTGATCGCTGCCTGTCCTTCACCTGCACTGGCTATCATTGCCTCTCGAATCTTCCGGGGTAGTCTCGTGTCGGTAGCGTTGGTGTGGTTTCGCCGTGACCTGCGGTTGCAGGACAACCCGGCCCTGCAGGCCGCTCTGGATGCCGGCCATGTGCCGGTGCCGGTCTACATCCATGCGCCGCACGAAGAAGGCGATTGGGCGCCCGGTGGCGCGTCCAACACGTGGCTGCATCGCTCGCTGGCAGCGCTGGACGCTGACCTCCGTGCGCGCGGTTCTTCGCTGGTGCTGCTCCAGGGCGACAGTCGGTCGCAGCTCCAGGCACTGATCGAGCAGACCGGTGCGGTGGCGGTCTACTGGAACCGCAAGTACGAACCGGCCACCCAGCCGCGCGATGCGAAGATCAAGCGGGAGCTGCGCGAGCAGGGCATCGAGGCCGAAAGCCACAACGGCAGCCTGATGTTCGAGCCGTGGGACGTGGCAACCCAGCAGGGCGGGCCGTACAAGGTGTTCACCCCGTTCTGGCGGAATGCGCTGACCCGCCTCCAGCTGCCGGCGCCGAGCGGTGTCCCGGACCGGTTCCCCGGGCACAGCGCGAGCGGCGGGACGCTGGAGTCACTGGGTCTGACGCCGGCGATCCCATGGGACCGGCAGTTCTGGACGCATTGGCAGGCCGGCGAAGCCGGCGCCCACGAGGCACTGACGGTCTTCATCGACGGTGCCCTCAACGGCTATCGCGAGCAACGTGATCTGCCGGACCGGGTCGGCACCTCGCTGCTGTCGCCGCACCTGCATTTCGGCGAGATCGCCCCGTGGCAGATCGTCCGCCGCCTGCAGGGCGAGCGCAGTGCCAGCCGGGATGCCGACATCGACGGCTACATCCGCGAACTGGGCTGGCGCGAGTTTTCGTATCACCTTCTGCATCACTTCCCGCAGACGCCGGATCACAACCTCAACCCGCGCTTCGATCAGTTCCAATGGGCCAAGCCCGATGCGGACGCGCTGCGTGCATGGCAGCAGGGCCGCACCGGCATTCCGATCGTCGATGCGGGCCTGCGTGAGCTGTGGGCCACCGGTTACATGCACAACCGCGTGCGCATGATCGTCGCCAGCTACCTTTGCAAGCACATGCGCCAGCACTGGCGCGAAGGCGCGCGCTGGTTCTGGGACACGCTGGTCGATGCGGACCTGGCCAACAACACGATGGGCTGGCAGTGGGTTGCCGGCACCGGGGCGGACGC
The DNA here is from genome assembly GCF_041080745.1 of Stenotrophomonas sp. JAG2. Lineage (NCBI taxonomy): Bacteria > Pseudomonadati > Pseudomonadota > Gammaproteobacteria > Lysobacterales > Lysobacteraceae > Stenotrophomonas > Stenotrophomonas sp. JAG2. The sequence goes on from NZ_JBEUMH010000009.1 coordinate 57,966, forward strand.
CGCGCCGTACTTCCGGATTTTCAATCCGGTGACGCAGTCGCAGAAGTTCGACCCGCAGGCGCGGTACATCTCGCGGTGGGTGCCGGAACTGGCCGCATTGCCGGTCAAGGCGCGCTTTGCTCCGTGGCAGTCCCCGCAGCTGCTGGCCGAGTGTGCACCAGGCTATCCGGCCTTGCCGCTGGTGGATCTGTCCGAGGGCCGGGATGCCGCCTTGGCCGCGTATCGCCACACCGGCGGAGCGTGACCCGCACCCCGGATCGAGCGCCGCAGCCGTAAACGATTACCTGAACAGGGAGCTGCCGAGCGTGCCATTCATCATGCCGGCATCGCGTTGGGCTGTTTATGCTCTTCACGGCCCGCACGCCGGCGCCGACCGGTAACCAAGGAGAAACCTCATGATTCGACCCGCAACCCGCAACGTGGCCCTGGCCCTGATGACTGCTGCCGCCCTGACGGCCTGCGCCACCGGTGGCTCCTACGTGCAGAGTGACCAGTACGGCAATCCCGTCGAGCAGCAGAACCGCACCGGCCGCAACGCCCTGATCGGTACCGCCGTCGGCGTCGCCGCGGGCCTGCTCAGCGGCAACAGCGCCACCGAACGCCGCCAGCACGCCATGATCGGTGCCGGTATCGGCGCACTGAGCGGCGCGGCCGTCGGCCAGTATCAGGACCGCCAGGAACGCGCCCTGCGCGAGCGCACCGCCAACACCGGTATCGATGTCTCCCGCAATGGCGACAACCTCGTGCTGAACCTGCCGGACGGCATCACCTTCGACTTCGGCAAGTCCACGCTGAAGCCGCAGTTCTACGGGTCGCTCAACGGCGTGGCGAGCACGCTGGCCGAGTACAACCAGACGATGATCGAAGTGGTCGGCCATACCGACAGCATCGGCAGCGATGCGGTCAACAACCGCCTGTCCAAGGAACGCGCCGACTCGGTCGCCGCTTACCTGGCTGGCCAGGGCGTGCAGCGCGCCCGCATCGAAACCCTGGGTGCCGGCAAGGCCTACCCGATCGCCGACAACAACACCGATGCCGGCCGCGCGCAGAACCGCCGCGTCGAGATCCGTGTGATTCCGTTGCAGCAATAACAGCGCGCTAGCGCGCTGTTATTGCGTGTTGCGAGCCGCAGGTTCGCAACACAAAAATGCCGCCCTTACAGGCGGCATTTTTTGTAGGTACCGGCCGTTGGCCGGTACACCCGGAACAACGCCGTCCGCTCGCACGTCTGCACACCCGCAACGCCCAAACGACAGCGCCGCCAAAGTGCCGGCCACTGGCCGGCTGCTCTTCCCAGATGACGCTGCCCGCTTACCGGTCACCGACCAACCGGGCGCAGCATCAGTCTAGACAGGCTTGGAACGCTTGCGCGGGTTCATTGCGCCGGCCATCACCCCGTTGTACTTGACCAGTACATCCTCACCCGCCCTTCGGGATGCCCGGGCAAGAACCGCCTTGTCCGAATCAAACACTGCTTTCAGCTCGCCCTTGGTCAACGTCTCGCCAGGCCTCGTGGCAATGCCTCCAGACAGATGACGTCTGACCTTGGCGATGTCCACGGGGGGGGCGGCGCGCTTGCCTGGCTTCAATTGAGTGGAGCGTTTCATCGCTGGCCCCCTGAGTGGGTCGGTCCTGACGGAAGTCTACTACTGCGGTCTACGGCGGCTGTCAAATCATGGCCATCAACCGTAATGTCATGAACAAGGCGCGAGAGCACGCCTCTGCGATGGACATGCCTGGTAAAGCCTAGCCTCTCGTAGTACCTCACCAACTCCGGTACCGGACGATTCAGCGCGATCTCGCTGCACCGCAGCTGAGTGGCAAGTGCAAGCAAATAGGCAGTCGCAATACGCCCGATTTCACCTTCCAAACCATGTGACGCGGGATTCGACTGAAGATAGTGGATGCTTGCCACCATCCGCCCCTTACTGACTCGACCGACGGCCAGAGCACACAGCACTTCCGCATCCCGAATCGCAAGATCCACTCTGCACGCATGATTTCGGAAGCGCTTCCAGAGTTCCCGCCAGTCCCATGGAACATGGGCCCGCGGGCGCGTCGTGGTGTCCGGGGCCTCTGCCCAACGTCGCGCCTGGTCAACCGCATCACCGTCGATGTCAGACAGATGCAGATGCGGATAAAGGGGCTTTAGTTCGTTTACGACAACGGCACAGGCTTCTTCCCGCAACCGGAGGTGCCGCGTTTCCGCAACCTTGCGTGCAGGTAAGGTGTCCAACATCCGTTCCCGTGTGACGGTGGAACGAGATTGCGGTCACTACCTCCTACCCGGCAAGAGCGCAAAGCGACGGCATGGCGTAGGTCGCCAGCCCGGCGTACTGTCAGCATCACCCCGCGGTCACCGTCTCCAGAATCCGCTTCCCGGCCGCCTGCATCTCCGTTTCCACCTGGGTCTGCTGCTGCTTGGCCAGCTTCGCCGCCGGGCACTGGGCGAGCATGTAGTTGGCGTCGAAGTTCATCTTCTCGACCAGGAAATCCACGAACGCGCGCACCTTCGGCGAGACCAGCCGGCCGCCGGCGAACACCGCGTTGAAGTCCACTTCCGGGCCAGTCCAGCCGGCCAGCACGCGGCGCACCATGCCCGATTCGACGAAGGGCTTGGCCATCACGTCACCGGTCAGCAGCAGGCCTTCGCCGCACACCAGTGCGCCGTTCAACGCGGAGGGATCATTGGCGACCAGCAGCGGATTGACCGGGAAATCGAGCAGCTCGCCGCCGTTCTCGCCCAGCTGCCAGAAGAATCGATTGTTGTTGAGGTTGCGTGCCTTGCGCATCGCCAGGATGCGGTGGAACTGCAGCTCATCCGGATGCAGCGGCTCGCCGTAGCGCTCGATGTAGGCCGGGCTGGCGAACACCTGCGTGCGCAGGCTGCCGAGTTTGCGCGCCACCAGGTTGGAGTCGGGCAGGGTGCCCACGCGCAGCGCCAGATCCGCTTCACCGGCGATCAGGTCGAGCTTCTCGTTACCCAGGTGCATGTCCAGCTGGATTTCCGGGTATTGCGCATGGAACTGGCCGAGCAGCGGCGCGATCCAGGTGATGCCGATCGAATACGGCACGGTGAAGCGCAACCAGCCGCGCGGGCCGGACTGCAGCTGGTTGACCGCACCTTCGGCTTCTTCCAGTTCGCGTGCGATGCGCTGGCAGTGCTCGTGATAGACCGAGCCGGCCTCGGTGAGGCCGAGGCGGCGGGTGGTCCGGTGCAGCAGGCGTGCGCCGAGACGCGTTTCCAGTTCCTGCACTTTGCGGCTCACCGTCGTCTTGGGGAGCCCCAGTGCAGTGGCGGCGGCGATGAAACTGCCTTGTTCGACCACTTTGACGAAGATCAGCGTGTCGTTGAGATCGTGGGCCATGACGGGATCCAAAGTCGGGGGAGGGGAAGAGTGCCGCAAATGATTGTGCCGGGCACGGGATGATTATTCCCCTAAATCCGGACTAATCAAGGGGGAGTTTGAGGACTAATCTGGCGCCATTCCAGATATGAAGGACGACAACCATGTGGTTGCGGAACATTCTTGGCCGCCTGCGTAGCGGCCCCAACGCCCCGCTGGACCTCGCGATGACCGTGGAACCCCGTCTGGGTTCCTTGTCCCGCAAGGCTTTCCGGGAATTCACTCCGCCTGCCAACATGCAGCGCGGTGGCAGCCTTCGCCTGGGTGCCCGTGGCAACGACCGACTGGGTCGAATTGGGATTATCCCGGCGACGGGAGTGAAAGTCCCATGAATGGGACATTGGCCCCCGAGGTGCTGGTGCTCGGTGGCACCGGCAGCGTGGGCCAGGGCATCGTGGCCGCTTTGCTGGAGGCCGGCAGCCCGGTCCTGGTGGTCGGCCGCGATCCCACGCGGCTGGCCGCGCTGCAGGAGCAGTTCGCCGATGAGCCGGGGCTGGAAGTCCTGCTGGGCTCGTTGGGCGATGACGGCTCTGCGCGCACCGTGGCCGAGCGGATCGGCGGGCGTCGCCGCGCGCTGGCGGCCGTGGTCGATGCAATGGGCGGCCCGTACAACCGCGGTCGGGTGACCGATCGCAGTGGCGATGCACTGTTGCAGGCGCTGCAGGCCGACGTGATGCCGCACGTGCATGCGGGGCGGCATCTGCTGCCGCTGCTGCGCGGTGGCGGGCAGGCACGGCGCTACGTACTGGTCGGCGGCCCCGCCGGTTTCAAGCCGTGGGCCGGGCATGGGGAATCCTCCATCACCATGTCCGCCACGCGCATGTACGCGCAGGTGCTTCACCAGGAGGCCCAGGCCCTCGGTGTGCGCGCGCAGATGCTGGAAGTGTGCGATCCGGTGTGTACCCCGGCCAATGCGGCCAAGGCCTGCATCGAATGGCCGAGCGCGCTGCTGGTCGGCCGTCGCGTGGTCTCGTTGCTGGACAACTGCACCGACAACCGCGCGATCGTGCGCTGCGACGCGCGCGATGCCGAGTTGCCGCGCGGGCTGCTGCATCTGGACCGTCCCCCTCCGATGTCGCGCAACACGGCCGGCACGGCTTGACCTCTACCAAGGTTCAGGTCCCAGGCTACGCCCCCCACGTCGCCCCACGTTTTCGATTCTGTATCACCACCCCTACGTACGGATGCATGACATGACTTCCAACTCCTCCCCGCATCGTTTCACCCGACGGCTGGCCATGGCCGGCGTCTCGATCCTCGCCGCCGCGGTGCTGACCGCCTGCAGTGGCAGCCACGCTGAAGAAGCCGGCATGCCGCCGCCGCCGTCGGTCAGTGCCGCCCCGGTGCTGGTCAAGCAGGTCAGCCAGTGGGACGACTTCAGTGGCCGCGTCGAAGCGGTCGAAAGCGTTGAGCTGCGCCCGCGCGTCTCCGGCTACATCGACAAGGTCAACTACGTCGAAGGCCAGGAGGTCAAGAAGGGCGACGTGCTGTTCACCATCGACGCACGCAGCTACCGCGCCGAGCTGGACCGCGCCACCGCCGAGCTCAACCGCGCGCGCACCCAGGCCCAGGTGAGCCGCAGCGAAGCCGACCGTGCCCGCCGCCTGTCCGACCAGCAGGCGATCTCCACCGAGACCTGGGAGCAGCGCCGCGCGGTGTCCGAACAGGCACTGGCGCAGGTCCAGGCCGCACAGGCGGCGGTGGATGCGGCGCGGTTGAACATGGAGTTCACCCAGGTGCGCGCCCCGATCAACGGCCGTGCCGGCCGCGCGATGGTGACCGCCGGCAACCTGGTGACCGCCGGCGACAGTGCCAGCGTGCTGACCACGCTGGTCTCGCTGGACAAGGTGCATGTGTACTTCGATGCCGATGAAGGGACCTTCCTGCGCTACGCCCAGATGGCCCGCAAGGGTGAACGCCCGAGCGAGCGCGACAGCGAACTGCCGGTGAAGGTCGGCCTGTCCGGCGAGACCGGCTACCCGCATGAAGGCAAGGTCGACTTCCTGGACAACCAGGTCACCCGCAGCACCGGCACCATCCGGGTCCGCGCGCTGCTGGACAACGCCGACCGCGCCTTCACCCCGGGCCTGTTCGCGCGCGTGCAGCTGCTCGGCAGCGGCCAGTTCCAGGCCATGCTGATCGATGACAAAGCCGTGCTGACCGACCAGGACCGCAAGTTCGTCTACGTGGTCGACAAGGACAACAAGGCACAGCGCCGTGATATCGAACTCGGCCGCACCGCCGACGGCCTGCGCATCGTCGAGCAGGGCCTGAAGGCCGGTGACCGCGTGATCATCGACGGCGTGCAGAAAGTCTTCATGCCGGGCATGCCGGTCCAGGCCAAGGCCGTCGCGATGCAGCCGGCCGGCGGCACCGTTGCGCCGAAAGCCACCGCCGCTCTGAACTGATCTTCCCTCGCTGATGCCCCGTGCGGGGCTGCCCGTCTCCGCTGTCGTCCGCGACAGCGGCAGGGGTCCTGCACGCCGGTGTCGGCGAACACCCAGGAATCCACCCATGGACTTTTCCCGTTTTTTCATTGACAGGCCGATCTTCGCGGCGGTGCTGTCGATCGTGATCTTCGCCGCAGGCCTGATCGCGATCCCCATGCTGCCGATCAGCGAGTACCCCGAAGTGGTGCCGCCATCGGTGGTGGTGCGCACGGTGTACCCGGGCGCCAACCCCAAGGTGATCGCTGAAACCGTGGCCACGCCACTGGAAGAAGCGATCAACGGCGTCGAGGACATGATGTACATCAAGTCCGTCGCCGGCTCCGACGGCGTGCTGCAGATGACCGTGACCTTCCGCCCGGGTACCGATCCGGACGAGGCGGCGGTCAAGGTGCAGAACCGCGTCGCCCAGGCGCAGGCGCGCCTGCCTGAAGACGTGCGCCGCCAGGGTGTCTCCACCCAGAAGCAGTCGCCGACCTTCCTGATGGTGGTCCACCTGACCTCGCCGGACGGCAAGTACGACTCGCTGTACCTGCGCAACTACGCCCGCCTGCACGTCAAGGATGCCCTGGCACGCCTGCAGGGCGTCGGTGATGCGCAGATGTTCGGCGGCGGCGACTACGCCATGCGTGCGTGGCTGGACCCGGACAAGATCGCTGCGCGCGGCCTGACCGCCAGCGACGTGGTGCGTGCGATGCGCGAGCAGAACGTGCAGGTCTCGGCCGGCCAGCTCGGCGCCGAGCCGATGCCGAGCAGCGACTTCCTGACCCTGATCAACGCCCAGGGTCGCCTGCGCAGCGAGCAGGAATTCCGCGACATCGTGCTCAAGGCCGGTGACGACGGTGAAGTGGTGCGCCTGTCCGATGTCGCCCGCCTGGAACTGGGTGCCGGTGACTACACGCTGCGCTCGCAGCTGGACGGCAAGAACGCGGTCGGTATCGGTATCTTCCAGGCCCCGGGCGCCAACGCGCTGGAAATCCGCGACTCGGTCATCCACACCATGGATGAGCTGACCAAGCAGTTCCCGGCCGGCGTGAAGTACGAAGCGGTGTACGACACCACCATCTTCGTGCGCGACTCGGTCAAGGCCGTGGTCTCCACCCTGCTGGAGGCGATCGCGCTGGTGGTGCTGGTGGTGATCCTGTTCCTGCAGACCTGGCGCGCCTCGATCATTCCGTTGATCGCCGTGCCGGTGTCCATCGTGGGTACGTTTGCGGCGCTGTACGTGCTGGGCTTCTCGATCAACACCTTGACCCTGTTCGGGCTGGTGCTGGCGATCGGCATCGTGGTCGATGACGCGATCGTGGTGGTGGAGAACGTCGAGCGCAACATCGAAGAAGGCCTGACCCCGCTGGCTGCGGCCCACCAGGCGATGCGTGAAGTCTCCGGCCCGATCGTGGCGATCGCGCTGGTGCTGTGCGCCGTGTTCGTGCCGATGGCGTTCCTGTCGGGCGTGACCGGTGCGTTCTACAAGCAGTTCGCCGTCACCATCGCCATCTCGACCGTGATCTCGGCGATCAACTCGCTGACCCTGTCGCCGGCCCTGGCCGCACGCCTGCTCAAGCCGCACGGTGCACCTAAAGATGGCCTGACCCGTCTGATCGACCGTCTGTTCGGCTGGATCTTCCGTCCGTTCAACCGCTTCTTCAAGACCAGTTCGGAGAAGTACCACGGTTCGGTCGGCCGCCTGCTGGGCCGTCGTGGCCTGGTGTTCGTGGTCTACGCCGGCCTGCTGCTGGCCACCGGCCTGATGTTCAAGGCGGTGCCGGCCGGCTTCATTCCGACCCAGGACAAGCTGTACCTGATCGCCGGTGTGAAACTGCCGGAGGGTTCCTCGATCGCACGTACCGACGCCATGCTGGCCAAGGTCGCCGAGATCGCGCGCAACACCGATGGCGTGGCGCACACGATCCAGTTCCCGGGTCTGAACGCGCTGCAGTTCACCAATACGCCCAACACCGGTGTAGCGTTCGTTCCGCTCAAGCCGTTCAGTGAGCGCAAGGGCCGTACCGCAGCGCAGATCAATGCCGAGATCAACGCCAAGATCGCCGGGCTGCAGGAGGGCTTCGCGTTCTCCATGATGCCGCCGCCGATCCTCGGCCTGGGCAACGGCAACGGCTACCAGATGTTCATCCAGGACCGTGGCAATCTCGGCTACGGCGCACTGCAGACTGCAGTAAGCACGATGCAGGGTGCGGTCGCGCAGACGCCGGGCATGGCGTTCCCGATCACCAGCTACCAGGCCAACGTGCCGCAGCTGGATGCCGAAGTGGACCGCGTCAAGGCCAAGGCCCAGGGCGTGGAGCTGACCGAGTTGTTCGACACGCTGCAGACCTACCTGGGCTCGGCGTACGTGAACGACTTCAACCAGTTCGGGCGTACCTGGCAGGTGATCGCCCAGGCCGACGGCCAGTTCCGTGACAGCGTGGAAGACATCGGTCGCCTGCGTACCCGCAACAACCGTGGCGAGATGGTGCCGATCGGCTCGATGGTCACCGTGAAGGAGACCTACGGTCCCGACCCGGTGCTGCGCTTCAACGGTTACCCGGCGGCCGATCTGGCCGGCGAAGCCGACCCGCGCATGCTGTCCTCGGCCGAGGCCATGGCCAAGCTGACCGAGATCGCCGGGCAGGTCCTGCCAGTGGGCATGCAGACCGAGTGGACCGACCTGAGCTACCAGCAGGCCACCCAGGGCAAGGCCGCCTTCATCGTGTTCCCGGTGGCGATCCTGCTGGCGTTCCTGGTGCTGGCCGCGCTGTATGAAAGCTGGTCGCTGCCGCTGGCGGTGATCCTGATTGTCCCCATGACCCTGCTGTCCGCGTTGTTCGGCGTATGGATGACCGGTGGCGACAACAACGTGTTCGTGCAGGTCGGCCTGGTGGTGCTGATGGGCCTGGCATGCAAGAACGCGATCCTGATCGTCGAGTTCGCCCGCGAACTGGAAATGGGCGGCAAGGGCATCGTGGAGGCTGCACTGGAAGCGTGCCGCCTGCGTCTGCGCCCGATCGTGATGACCTCCATCGCGTTCATTGCCGGCACCATCCCGCTGGTGATCTCGCATGGCGCCGGCGCGGAAGTCCGCTCGGTGACCGGTATCACGGTGTTCGCCGGCATGCTGGGCGTCACCCTGTTCGGTCTGTTCCTGACCCCGGTGTTCTACGTGGCCCTGCGCAAGTTCGTCAGCCGTAACGGCGGCGGGCAGCTGGTGACCCACGGCGAACCGACCATCCACCATTGATTCCTTCCCCCGCGAGGTTTTTCACATGAATACCGCTACCCAAAAGATCGCCCTGGTCACCGGTGCCACCCGCGGCATCGGCCTGGAAACCGTCCGTCAGCTGGCCCAGGCCGGCGTGCATACGCTGCTGGCCGGGCGCAAGCGCGACGTCGCCGTGGCCGAGGTGCTGAAGCTGCAGGCCGAGGGCCTGCCGGTCGAGGCGATCCAGCTCGACGTGGGCGATGCCGCCAGCATCGCCGCCGCCGTGCAGACCGTGACCGAGCGTCACGGCCGCCTGGACATTCTGGTCAACAACGCCGGCATCCTGCTGGACGACATCAAGCTGGCCCCCTCGGCGCAGACCCTGCAGACCTGGCGCGATACCTTCGACACCAATGTGTTCGCGGTGATCGCCGTCACCCAGGCCTTCCTGCCGCTGCTCAACGCGTCGCCGGCCGGCCGCATCGTCAACGTGTCCAGCATCCTGGGCTCGCTGACCCTGCACAGCCAGCCGGGTTCGCCGATCTACGGTTTCGCGGTGCCGGCCTACAACGCCTCCAAGAGCGCGGTGAATGCCTGGACCGTACAGCTGGCCTACGAGCTGCGCGAGAGCACCACCAAGGTCAACACCGTGCATCCGGGCTACGTCAAAACCGATATGAACGGTGGCGAGGGCGAAATCGAAATCAGCGAAGGCGCGCGTTCCAGCGTCGGCATGGCGCTGATCGATGCCGACGGCCCGAACGGCAGCTTCACCTACCTCGGCGAGGTGCTGCCATGGTGATCCGCCTGTTGACCGTGGCCGTGACCAGCGCGCTGCTGGCCGGCTGCGTCAGCGTCGGCCCCAACTACCAGGCGCCACCGGCCCAGCCGGTGACCCTGCAGGGCGCCGCCGCGCCGGTGTTCACCACCACCTCGCCAGTGGCGAGCTGGTGGGCCCAGTTCGATGACCCGGTACTGGAGCAGCTGGTGCATGACGCACTGGGCACCAACCTGGACCTGCGCATCGCGATGTCGCGTGTGCGCGAGGCCCGCGCGGTGTTCGTCGAGCAGCGCCTGGACCAGTTGCCGCACGTCACCAGTGGCGGCAGCTACGACCGCCGCAAGCAGCCGGATGCGACCGTCGGTGGCGAGCGCGTCTTTAGTGAGACCTACCAGCTCGGCTTCGATGCCGGCTGGGAGCTGGATCTGTTCGGCCGCCAGCGCCGTGCCGCCGAAGCGGCGCGCGCGGACCTGGGTGCCGAGCAGGACAACCTCGCCGATGCACAGGTTACCGTCGCCGCCGAAGTGGCCCGCAACTACTTCGAGCTGCGCGGTACCCAGAAGCGCATCGCGGTGGCCAAACGCACCCTGGTCAATCTGCGCGACACCCAGAAGCTCACCGAAACCCGGTGGGAACTGGGCGCCGGCAGCGAGCTGGACGTGCAGAGCAGCCGTGCCCGACTGAAGGCGATCGAGGCCGACATCCCGCTGCTGGAAGTGGCCGAAGTGCAGTCACGTCATCGTCTGGCGGTACTGCTGGGCCAGCGCCCGGACGCGCTGGACAGCCTGCTGCAGCCGCGCGAGATGCGGCCGTACGCCAAGGCATTGCCGCTGGGTGACACCACCGATCTGCTGCGTCAGCGTGCCGACGTACGCGTGGCCGAGCGCCGCCTGGCAGCGGCGACCGCGCGCGTTGGCGTGGCCACGGCCGATCTGTTCCCGCGGATCAGCCTGAGCGGCTTCGTCGGCTTCCTGTCCGGCGATGCCAGTGGGCTGGTCAACGGCAGCAACAAGGCATGGTCGGTGACCCCGTCGATCAGCTGGGCCGCGTTCGATTTCGGCACGGTGAAAGCCCGTCTGCGCGCGAGCAAGGCACAGGCCGACGGTGCCGCGGCCGAGTACGAAAAGGCCGTGCTGCTGGCACTGGAAGACACCGAGAACGCACTGACGCGTTACGCCAAGCAGCAGGCCCGCCTGGCGATCGTCGCCGAGCAGGCCCAGGCGGCAGGGCGTGCCGAGGAGTTGGCGCAGATCCGCTTCCGCGAGGGCTCGGAAGACTTCCTGACCCTGCTGGATGCACAGCGCACGCAGCTCGCTGCGGATGACGCGCTGGCCGAGGCCGAATCCACGGTCAACGTCAGCGTGGTCGGTGTGTACAAGGCCTTGGGTGGCTGGGGCCAGCAGCAGGACGCGGCCAATACCCCGGTGGCGGTCACCCAGCGCTGACCACAGCGCCGGTGACGACCCCGCTATCGCACCGCCATCGCGGCGGTGTGATGCCGCTGGACGGCTCCCGGCCGTCCAGCGGACAGGCGCTTATCTGCCTGCGGCAGCAGCCGGTGCAGCAAAACGCAGCTCGGCCTGGACCGGATAATGGTCCGACGGCAACACGCCACCGGGTTTCTGGTCCAGCGTGCTGAAGCGGTCCACGCTGAAGCCGCGCACCAGGATCCAGTCCAGTTCCACCGTGGGCGTACCGGTGAAATCGTGGAAGGTCAGGCGCGGGCCGTCGACCCTGCCGGCCAGCGTGCGTGCATCGCCCAGCGCGGCGGTGAACGCCTTGTAGGTGTCACTGCCGGGCTCACTGTTGAAATCGCCGGTGACCACCACCGGGATGTCCTTGGGCAGCGCCGCCAGGCGCGAGACGATCAATTTCGCACCGAGCACGCGACGCGGCTCATCCTCATCGCGGTAGGGCAGGTGGGTGTTGAACAGATAGAAGCGCTGGCCGTCGGCCTGCCGCTGGAACAGCGCCCAGGTCACCATGCGCGGGAACAGGTTGCCCCAGGTGATGCTGCCCGGCACGTCCGGCGTATCGGACAACCAGAAGTCCCCCGATTCCAGCACTTTCAGACGCTCCGTGTCGTACAGCACGCCCATGTGTTCGTCGCCGTGGCCGCCGCGGCGGTCCTTGCCGAACAGCGCATACCCGGGCAGGTGCTCAACCAGGTACGCGCCCTGTTTCTCCACCAGTTCCTGCGTGCCGATCACCTCGGGCTTCTGCTCACGGATCAGCGTGACCATCGCATCGCGGCGGTCTTCCCAGCGCTTGCCGGGGTCGGTATCGGCCGGCGTGCGGACGTTGAAGGACATCACCTTCAACGCAGCCGGTGCCTGCGCCCAGGCGGTACCCAGCGGGGCCGCGAACATCATCAGGGCCAGCAGCGCGGGCCGATGGAAACGAGACAGCATGTGGAATCCCTCCATTCCATGAAAACGTTCCCAGAGGGTCGCATGGAAGGGCGGGGCAAGGCTATGCGCGACATGGCGGTTGATCGGGGGACGGGCCGGTTGCACGGCCCGTCCCCCTGCCGGAAGACGAGACTCAGTCGGCCGGCAGATACCACTGGCCGTTGTGGTCGATGTAGTACACCGACGTCCACACGCTGCCGTCGTCCTCGATATGCGTGACGGTGCAGCGTTGATGGGCGTAGGGGCCATTGGACAGGCGAACGCAATCGGTGGTGGACGTCCCAGGTCCCGCCGCGTCGGCCGTCACGGCCGCCCCGATGCCACCCAACGCCATGACCAGTGCGGCCGTCGTGGCCAAATGCAGTTTCATCAGCATGATCCTTGCTCTCTGCAGTCGCGCACATGCGCACTGGATATCTATCACGGGGGCACCAGGCTTGTACACGTTGCGGCACTCCGCTTGAATGACGCTACGCCTTGCTGGAGATCGCTGTGCCCCGTTCGCCTGTTGCCGTGCCGCCCGCCGGCCACCCTGATGTGTCGCTGCGCTGGTTGCGACCCGAAGACGCGCACGCGTGGTATGCGGTGCTGCGGCTGCCGGAGGTGACCGCCCAGACCAGCTGGTCGCTGGCCTCCGCCGAGGATCTGAAGCCCATCCTCGCTGCCTGCGGCCAGTATGCGTCAGCCTCCCAGGTGCGGCTGGCCATCGTCGACACCGAGGGTGCGTTGGCGGGCAGCATCGGTTTCCACAGCATCAACTCGCAGCATGGCACGGCCGAGATCGCCTACGAACTTGCACCGCACTACTGGCGACGGGGCATCGCCAGTGCCGTGTGCAATGAAGTGGTCGCGTGGGCCTGGCAGCGCTTCGGCTGGCAGCGGATCCAGGCGTCGGTGCTGGATACCAATGCCGCCTCGGCAGGCGTGCTGCGCCGGTGTGGCTTCAACCTGGAAGGCCGCCTGCGCCTTTACCGCCGGGTGGCGGGCGTGTCGCGTGATTTCGACGTCTACTCCCGCCTCACGGAGCCTTCCGGCGATGTGATCAGTTCGACAGCAGGATGATCCCGAGCGTGAGGTTGATCAGCGCGCCCAGCACCAGCACCCACGCCGTGGAGAGGATCGTGTTGAGCCAGGAACGCTGCAGTGCGACCTTCAACCAGCGGGCCTGCACCGCGGCGTACCAGAGCGCGGCGATCACGCCGACGGTGATTCCGAGCACGGTCGACAGCTCGCCCGGGAGCCGCACGAACACCATGCTCGTGGACAGCGTCACCGCGAAGGGTGCGGTCAGGTAGCACTGCATGAAAAACGGCCGGCGCAGGGACTCGCGGGTCAGCGCCACGTGTTTGCGCCGCAGCAGGTGCGTGGTGGTCACCAGGGGCCAGATCGCGAAAGTGATCGAGCGGTACAGCAGCAGGCTTTCCTCATTGCCGAAGATCGAGCGCGACAGCGCTCCGGTGCCGACGATCTGCTGGTGCAGCATCAGCTCGACGCCGTGTGCGACCAGCACCGCCAGCATCAGGAACATCGGCGGACTGATCGCATCGTCGAACTGATGCTCCAGTTTTTCCTTCAGTTCGGTATCCACGTAATGCGCCATCCGCCGCGGATGCACGATCACCCGATACAGCGTGCGCGGGAAGAACAGGAACCAGGTACACAGCTCGTAGAGAAACTCTTCCAGCGACCGCAGCAGTTTGAGGAAGTCCATCCCGGGGTCCTTGCGAGGAGGCAGCCGACAACGCCGAGGATACCCGGGGATGGGCTCAGCGGATGGCGACCGTCAGGCTGTGCGGCGCTTTTTCGCCACGGCGCGCCTGCGCGCGCATCTGGTAGACCTGCACGACATAGGTGCCTGAGGTCGGCAAGGTGCCGCTCCAGCGCCGCTTCTCATCGTTGCCGCCCAGCGCCTCACCCTGGCCGGGCACCACGCCGGGGGCGAACACGTTGAAGCTGGCATTCGGACTGCCATCGATCGTCACCGCCATGGTCTGGCCGGCGCGCGCCGCGATCGTGTAACGGACGGTCTCATAGCCGGACAGCGTGCCGCGCAGCGTGGCGCTGCTGGCACCTTTGGTGAAGTGCACGGGCGTGGTGGTGACCTTGTCCGCCGCGGTGGCCAGCATCGGTGTCACGGCGAGCAGGGTGGTCAACAGCAGTGAACGGAACGGTGTCATGGCAGGTCCTCGGTAGCCCGGCAGGGGCGTGTCGTGCCGAGCATGATCGCGCGCCGATCAAGGGACTGTGGATGCTTCGTGGCTTGCCGCATCTCGGTGCTATGAACGCAGCGTGCTCTATCCACGCCGGCTTCCGATGCGTTCTGAATTGTTTACGCAGGTGCCCGGCGCGTGCATGCACAAGCGCCTGCTACGCACACATGGGTAACGCCGGCAGGCCTAGCGTGGATTCACCGGCACCACTTCGATGCCGGACACCGGAGATACGGCAATGGCCAACACCCCGAACCCGCAGCAGGGTCAGAACGATCCACAGCGCAACGCCCCGCAGCAGGGTCAGCAGGAGCAGCAGGATCAGCGCGACCGCGACGCCCAGAAGCAGCAGCAACAGCAGGACCAGGAACAGCAGGGCCAGCGCTCGGGCCAGCAGAGCGACCAGGAAGAATAAGGCGGGCCGTTACGCACCATGGCCCGGCCCAATCGGCCGGGCCTCTGTGTTTCCACGAACGACAACGCTTCAGCCGTTTCCGGACGCCTTCCCGCACTGCCTCGGGTTACCGGCTACCATGCGCGCATGAGCATCCCCGTACCGGACAGCAGCGTGCCAAGACTGCTGGGTTTCGACGTCCCGACACTGCAGACCCGGGTCGATCATGGTGCGGACGAAGCCATCGTAGCGATGCTCGATGTCATTCCCGATGCGCACTGGTTGAAACTGTTCGACGAGCGCGTCGCCGCGCTGAAGGGCGAGCTCGGCCTGGCCGGCGTCGAACTGGACGGCACCTCGATCCTGTTTTTCGGCTCCATCGCCGACAGCCGCCGCCTGGCGTCCGCCGTATCGGCACTGATCAATGCCATCAACATGGAAGTGGCCGGGCACAACGAGCCCTTCCAGCCGCCCGCGCCGTAGGCGGTCAGGAATCGATGCGGCAGGGGCGCAGCCGCAGCGTACTGCTCTTCCCGGCTGACCCGGTGGCGGGGCAGGGGGACGGGCAGCTGCCGCGGATTTCGGTCACCCACATCACCATCATCCCGACGATACGGTTGGCATCGGCCGGCCACTGCGTGACCAGCCGATCGTGGATCTGGTCGTATACCGCCCAACGCTGGGCGGCCGACCGGCCGCCTGTCCAGCACTGTTCCAGCTCGGCGTGTGCCTGCCGAAACGCCTCTTTCTGTCCGTCCATAGCCATCCCCGACACCGTGCGGACCGGACAGGCGTGCCTGCCCGGGTTAGCCCCCCTGCCATCCAACAAACGCGAATGGACGGGCCGGGCGGCCACGTCCGGGCGGCGCACCAACGCGCCCTCCGCAGCCTGAACACCCGAGCTGCAGAGGGTTCTTAACAAAACAGGACGTCCTGTATAGTTACGACCCCGCCCGATCCGTTTGCCTCCCCCATGACCCCGACCAAGACCCAGCGCTGGAGCCTGCTCCTCACCGTCGCCGCCGGCCTGCTGCTGATCACGCTCGACAATTCGGTGCTGTACACCGCCTTGCCGACCCTGACTGCCGAGCTCGGCGCCACGCCGCTGCAGGGCCTGTGGATCATCAACGCCTACCCGCTGGTGATGGCGGGCCTGCTGCTGGGGGCGGGCACCCTGGGGGACCGCCTGGGTCATCGCCGGATGTTCCTGATCGGCCTGGTGATCTTCGGCATCGCCTCGCTGCTCGCCGCGTTCGCCCCGGATGCCAACCTGCTGATCGGGGCCCGCGCGCTGCTCGCGGTGGGCGCCGCGGCGATGATGCCGGCCACCCTGGCGCTGATCAGCCTGACCTTCGAAGACGAGCGCGAGCGCAACCTGGCGATCGCGGTCTGGGGCTGCATCTCCATCATCGGCGCGGCACTCGGCCCGATCGTCGGCGGCGTGCTGTTGGCGCATTTCTGGTGGGGCTCGGTGTTCCTGATCAACGTGCCGATCGTGCTGCTGGCCCTGGTCGGTGCGGTGCTGTTCGCGCCGCACGGCACGCCCGATGCGAGCAGGCCGTGGGATATGTTCTCCTCGCTGCTCAGCCTGGTGGCCTTGTCCGGCCTGGTGGTGGCGATCAAGGAGATCGCGCATGCACCGCCGAACTGGCCGCTGGCCGGTGGGGCCGCGCTGACCTTCGTTGTCGGCCTGGTGCTGTTCCTGCGTCGCCAGCGTCGCCTGCCGTACCCGATGCTCGACGTGGCCATCTTCCGCAACGCGCCGTTCCTGGCCGGCGTGCTCTCGGCCGCGTTCGCGATGTTCGCCATCGCGGGCTTGCAGCTGCTGACCACCCAGCGTTTCCAGCTGGTGGCGGAGTACACGCCGCTGCAGGCCGGTCTGCTGGTCTCGGTGGTCGCGCTCGGCTGCCTGCCCAGCGCGATCTTCGGTGGTGCGTTCCTGCATCGCGTCGGGCTGCTGCCCTTGATCACCGGCGGCCTCGGCGTCGGCACCGCGGGCGTGCTGTTGGTGGCGATGACCTTCGGTGGCGACCTGGGATGGACCGTTGCCGGGCTGCTGCTCACCGGGCTGGGCATGGGCGCGACGATTTCGGTCGCCTCCACCGCGATCATCGGCAACGTGCCGCCGCACCGCGCCGGCATGGCGTCGTCGGTGGAGGAGGTCTCCTATGAGTTCGGCAGCCTGTTCGCGGTTTCGCTGCTGGGCAGCCTGATCGCCGCGCTGTACTCGGCCACCGTGTCGCTGCCGGACGGCGTGGATGCCGGTGCCGGTGAGAGCATCCAGCAGGCATTCGCCTTGGCGGCCCGGCCGGGCGCTGACGCGGGGTGGCTCGCTGCCGCTGCCAGCGCCTACGACGCCAGCTATGTTTGGGTACTGTATGTAATTGCCGCCGTGCTGCTGGTCGGCACGGTCATCACTGGCGTGCTGCTGCGCCGCCATGGCCCCGGCACGGCCACCACCGTCTCCCACGCCCACTGAGCCCATGCGCCCGAGCAACCGAACCAACATCCTCGATGCCGCCGTTCGCGTGATCGAACGCGACGGCATCACCGCGCTGACCTTCGAAGCGGTCGCCACGGAATCCGGCATCGCCCGGGGCGGGTTGCTGTACCACTTCCCCTCGCGCGATGCGCTGCTGCAGGGCATCCACCAGCACCTGGCCAGCGTGTGGGAGGCAAGCATGACCGATGCCGCCGGCAAGCCGGCCGAGGCCGCGGCGGCAACCGAACGCTACCAGGCCTACGCACTCACCTGTGCCCAGACCGCCAGCCGGGCCGAGCTGCAGCTGATGTTCGATGCGGCCGCCACCGACGAGAACATGCAGCCCTGGACCACGGTGGTGGAGCGCTGGTCGCCGCCCACGCCGCAGGACCTGAGCGATCCGGCCGCGCTGGACCTGTTCATCGCCAAGCTCGCCGCCGACGGCATGTGGGTGTTCGAAGCGCTGTCGCGCTCGCGGCTGGCGCCCGAGGTGCGGCAGGTCATCGCCGACCGGCTGGCGCAGACGATCGCGGCGGCCTCGACGACAGCGTGATGCCCGCCATGCGGGTAACCTTGGCGGTTCACTTCTTGAATGACGGGCCCGCCTGATGGATTACCAGCTTGTGATCAAGTTCTGGCGCAAGTCGCTGGACGATGAGGCCTTCCTGGCGACGCTGGAGGCTGAGCTGACCGCCGCGCTCGGCAAGACAGCGACGCTGGATGGCTATGACGTGAGTGCAAAGGAGATCAACCTTTTCATGTTCACCGCGGATCCGCGCCCGACGTTCCGGAAGACCAAGGATGTGCTGGAGAGGTTGGGAGTGCTGCACAGTGTGTCTGCGGCGTACCGGCTGGTGGGCGGCGCGCAGTTCACCTCGGTGTGGCCGCTGCGGATGGCGCGGAAGTTTACGTTGCCGTGAGGGGTTCTTGTCGATCCTGGCGTTCCCGTCAATCCGGTTGATTCGCTTCCGGTTCGCTGGCGGCTATGCTCGCTTCCTGCCATCGATGGATCGCTCCATGCGCCTGTTCGTGCTGTCCTTGTTGCTGCTTACCGGGTTCGTTGCACCCTCGCTGGCCGCTGAGCTGGCCTCGTCCGCACCCAGCTCGCCGCTGGTCATCGGTGAAACGTTCACGGTGCAGTCGAAGGTGCTGGGTGAGACCCGCCGCATCAACGTGTACCGTCCGCGGCCATGGGGACTGGACCCCAAAGAGCCGCTTCCGGTGATCTACATGCCCGACGGCGGCATCGAGGAGGATTTCCTGCACGTGGCGGGCCTGGTGCAGGTGTTGTCCGGCAATGGCAGCATCCGTCCCTTCCTGCTGGTCGGCATCGAGAACACCGAGCGTCGCCGTGATATGACCGGCCCCAGTAGCGATCCCGAGGACAGGAAAATCGCCCCGCGCATCGGTGGGTCAGCTGCGTACCGTGCGTTCCTGCGCGATGAGCTGATGCCGGAAGTGCGCCAGCGCTATGCGACCACCGACGAACGGGTACTGATGGGAGAATCGCTGGCGGGCCTGTTCGTGGTGGAGACGCTGCTGCAGGAACCCACGCTGTTCAGCAGCTACATCGCGCTCGACCCGAGCCTGTGGTGGAACCGGGGGCAGTTGCTGGCCGATGCACCGAAGCAACTGGCGGCGGCCCGCCAAGCGCAGCCGCGGGTGTTCCTGGCCAGCAGCGGTCAGCCGCAACTGGCGGCCACCACGCTGCAGTTCTCGGCGCTGCTGCAGCAGGCTTCGCCCTCGCTGTTGGTGAAGTACCAGCCGATGCCGGACGAGACCCACGCCACGATCTATCACCCGGCGGCCCTGCAGGCGTTGCGCACGATGTTTCCGGCGCCAGCGTCTGCCTCGCCATAAGCAGTGGCCTGGCACCGGACAACAAAAAAGCCGGAACCCCTTGTTTGACGGGAGGTTCCGGCTTTCTGTGGTCCTTGTGGGACCGTCTAATGGTGGAGGTGGGCGGAATTGAACCGCCGTCCGAAGGCACTCCATCCCCGGTACTACATGCTTAGCTCACCGTTAAATCTCATCCTGTGGCAGCACGGTGTGCAAAGCGCACCCCAGGACCAGCCTGCTTTAGTTAAGTCGTGACTGACAGGCAGCCATCACAACCGGTTCCGTGATAATGACCCTACATCTACGAGCACGGGCACAAGTAGGTTCGGGGGTTCGCCTAAGGCGGCTGTAGAACTAAACGCTAAAGCTGTTTTTAGGCAGCGATTGCGAAGTCGTTCGAACCGTAGTTGTCGTCGTTGGCAACTAAAAGTTTGCTGCTGGATTAACGAGGAAAGCTGCCCCCTCGGCATGCACCAAGTAACTTCACAACCCCCGTCGAAACCAATGCACCCCCGGTTTCTTCAAGAACCGCACTTCATCCGGAAACAGCACCGGACGTCTACTTGACGGGTTGGATGCTACTCCAATCGAGCTGAACAGTCACCTTACCCGCCAGGTACTTACTTCTGGAGCTGGCGGCGGCTGTCGGCCTTGTGGCGGGCCTTTTCCTTCTTCAGGCGGTTGTGCTCGTTGCGCACGGTCATCGCCTGCTTCTTGGCCTGCGGTTCGACCCGGGCCATCAGCGACTCCACCTGGGCCACCAGGCGGCGGTGCTCCAGGCTGTCGTAGCTCTGCGTCTCCGAGGCGACGCGCTTGGCGTTGCGGATCAGGTAGGTCAGCACCTTGAGCAGCGCGGCCGGGTCCATGGCGCGGGCGAGTTCGTCAAAGATGAACTCCAGCGCCGCCACGTCGGCGCGCAGGGTGGTCAGTTCGTCCGCCGCCAGTGCGGGTGCCGGGGTAGTTTCG
This sequence comes from Stenotrophomonas sp. JAG2, assembly GCF_041080745.1. Classification (NCBI taxonomy): domain Bacteria; kingdom Pseudomonadati; phylum Pseudomonadota; class Gammaproteobacteria; order Lysobacterales; family Lysobacteraceae; genus Stenotrophomonas; species Stenotrophomonas sp. JAG2. The sequence continues at coordinate 78,102 of NZ_JBEUMH010000009.1, forward strand.
AGAGTCACGCGCGGATCCTTTCCGTATCAATGCGGGGATTCTGACAGTTGTGCGGGGTTGGCGGGGAAAGATCGTTGTCCCGCTGGCGTCCGCGGGTCAGGCGGGGTGGGCACCCGGGTGCACCGGCGGACTACAATCCGGCCCCGGAAGAGTGGTTGCTGACAGGGACGAGGCGTTGAAGAAGCAGGTGTGGATTGCAGTGGCGGTGCTGGTGGTGGCGGTGATCGGAGCTGCCAGCGTTTGGCGGTCGACGTCGGGTGCGCAGGCGCCTGGCAGGGCAGGGCAGGCGTCGAAACCGGCCGTACAGGCGGCCACGCCTTCGGTTGAAGTGGCGCCGACCCTCTCGACCAAGCCGCGCCATCCCTTCCCCGATCTCCCCCGCTCGGGGGAGGGCCTGGATATCGCCCAGGACCCCTTCAGCACCGGTCACCCGGAGGAGCGGCGCTGGCTCGACCAGCACGGCTTCCCCAATGGCGCGCAGTGGAGCCGCTATCAGCTGGCCTCCGACGCCGAGCTCGACCAGGCGGCACGAGCAGGCGACACGGTGGCGGCAACGATGCGCGATGCGCGGCGGCTGGGCGCGGATCCGAAGGCCGAAAGTCGTCTGCTGGCCGCCGGCGCGGAAGGCGATCTGTTCGCGCTGAGCCTGCTGTCGTCCTGGAAGGCGGGTGCCGATACGGCAGGGATTCCCGAGGCCTACGCGATATCCCGCGTGGCCGAGATGCGCGGCGATCTGACCACGGCGCTGCACCGGGAAATGATGCTGGGGGCACGGCTTAGCGGCGAGCAACGCCTGCTGGCCGAGGCCGAGGCGCTGCATCTGAATCTGCATCTCAATGCATTGTACCGCCAGAAGCACGGCGTGGACCCGCCGCCGGTGGAGATGCGACCGTATCAGGTGGACGACGCGCGCTGAGCCTGACGTTCCCACCCCCGGTGCACTGCCATGCCAACGAGCATCGCCGGCACGAACCAAAGGGCTTCGTGGGCCCCATAGCCGAGACCGACCAGCGCCGGCCCGGGGCAATAGCCCGCCAAGCCCCAGCCGATGCCGAACAACGCTGCGCCGCCGAGCAGGCGGGTGTCGATCCGTTGGCTGTCGCTGAGATGGAAGTGATCGGCCAGGCGCGGCCGCGGCGCGCGCAGCACGAACCGGAACAGCAGCGCGGTGGTCGCGACGGCGCCGCCGAGAACGAACAGCAGGGACGGGTCGAACGCGCCGGTGACATCCAGGAAACCGAGGATGCGCAGCGGATCGGTCATGCCCGAGACTGCCAGGCCGAGACCGAACAAGGCGCCCGCACAGAGCGCGGCCAGACTCTGTCGGTTCATGCGATCCCCGCGACGTGGCGCACGATGAAGGTGGTCAGTATCGCGGTGACCATGAACACCCCGACGGCGACGAGCGAGCGCAATGACAGGCGACCCAGGCCGCAGACGCCATGGCCGCTGGTGCAGCCGCCGCCCAGCCGGGTGCCGAAGCCCACGAGCAGGCCGCCTGCGATCAGCAGTACCGGCGGAAAGCCGGTGCGTGAGGGCGCGGCGGAGGGCAGCCAGTGCAGCGCAAGTGCACCGGCCGCGATCAACCCCAGCAGAAATGCATAGCGCCACGCCGTCTCGCCACGTTTCGGGAACAAGGCGCCGGCGGTGATGCCGCTGATGCCGGCGATGCGGCCGTTGAGCCAGAGCAGGGCGGTGGCGGCAAGGCCAATCAATACACCGCCCGCCAGGGCGGTCACCCAGCCCGGCGTCATGGGCGATCAACGGCAGCGGTAGAAAAGTCTGGATGCGACATGGGCTCGCCCTGTAATTCAGATAAATCTAAATTAGGGTTGTCTCAGGTAAAGTGCAAGTCATGCGTGATTCGAACCCGACTCGACATTCCCTTGTGACCTCCCGTGCTGCAGAGATGGCCGCCCAAGCGGACCAGGCCGCTGCCCTGTTGAAGGCGCTGGCACATCCGGCACGGCTGCGGGTGTTGTGTCGGTTGGTGGAAGGCGAGGCGTCGGTGGGGGAGTTGCAGCCGCTCAGTGGGCTGGGTCTGTCGGCGCTGTCCCAGCACCTGGCGGTGCTGCGGGGAATGGCGTTGGTCACCACCCGGCGCGAGGCGCAGACGATCTTCTATGCGCTGGCCGAGTCGCCGGCACTGCGCGTGCTGGCGGCGTTGCATGACGCCTACTGCCCGGACGGCGATGCCGGCGCTGCGTAGGGGCCCTACAACCGCTTGCGCAGATACAGCCGCTGATGGCCGGGCGGAAACTCATGCAGCCGGCCGAACACCTCATAGCCCTGCTTGAGGTAGAAGCCCTCGGCCTGCCAGGAGAAGGTATCCAGCGTCACGGCGTGTGCGCCGAGCGTGCGGGCCTGTTGTTCGGCATCGGCCAGCAGGGCTTGGCCCAGGCCTTCGCCGCGACGGGTGTCGTCGACCCACAGCGCATGCACCATCAGCCAGCCCCCGCAGACATCGGCGGCGATCCCGGCCACCACCTGGCCGGCGTCGTCGTGGATCACGCGGTTGACCGGCTGGTCGTCCAGGGCATCGCCACTGGCGGCCTGGTTGAAGGCCAGCAGACCGGCGAACACCGCGCGGGTGTCCTCGGCGCTGGCCGGCTGGATGCCCGCTGCGGGCACCGTGCGCGTCATCAGGCGTCGCGGTTGTGGCGGCGCATCGTGCGCGACTTCTCGCGCGCCCAGTCGCGGTCCTTCTCGGCATCGCGCTTGTCGTGGGTCTGCTTGCCCTTGGCCAGCGCGATCTCGAGCTTGATCTTGTTCTTGCTCCAGTACATCGCGGTGGGCACGATCGTGTAGCCGTCGCGCTGGACCTTGCCGATCAGCTTGTCGATCTCGTTGCGATGCAGGAGCAGCTTGCGCTCCCGGCGGTCGTTGGCCACCACGTGGGTGGAGGCCTGGATCAACGGGGTGATCTGCGCACCGATCAGGTAGATCTCGCCATCACGCACGTAGGCGTACGCATCGATGATGTTGCCGCGCCCGGCGCGGATCGACTTGACCTCCCAGCCCTGCAGGGCCAGGCCGGCTTCGAAGCGATCTTCGATGTGGTACTCGTGACGGGCACGCTTGTTGAGCGCGATGGTTTTGTTGGCCGTCGCGTCCTTTGCTTTATCCTTGCCGCTGTTCTTGCTCATTTCCCTATTGTCTCCGATTCGGGCACGCCCGGTCGATTCATCAGACATCTGTATCGCATGCCAACTATCCGCCGTAGTGCCCTGGTCGAACATTCGGCTGCCCGCATGTTCGACCTGGTCAATGATATTGACGCCTATCCGCGCCGCTTCCGCTGGTGTTCGGCCTCGCAGATCCTGGAGTCCGGCCCGGACCGCCTGGTCGCGCGCCTGGATCTGGGCTTCGGTTCGTTCTCGACCTGGTTCATGACCGAGAACACGCTGCAGCGCCCGCACAGCATCGATATGCAGCTCAAGGACGGGCCGTTCAAGCGCCTGCACGGGCGCTGGGAGTTCCATGCGCTGGCCGAGGACGCCTGCAAGGTCACGCTGACGCTGGAGTTCGAGCCGACCTCACGCCTGCTCGGTCCGGCCTTGGCGCTGGGCTTCCAGGGTCTGGCCGATCGCATGGTGAATGATTTCGTCCGCGTCGCCGACGCCCAGGAGTGAGCCGTGATCACGGTCGAGGTGGTGCTGGCCTGGCCTGACCGGGTCGAGTCGCGGGTGCTGACGCTGGCCGAGGGGGCCACCGTTGCCGACGCCGTCGCGCTGGCCGCCATCGAAGGCAGTGACCGATGCCCGGCCGTGGCCGTGCACGGCCTGCTCGCCAAGGCGGATCAGGGGCTGCGCGAGGGCGACCGGGTCGAGCTGCTGCGTCCGCTGCTGGCCGACCCGAAAGACAATCGCCGCCGACGCGCACGCGCCGGCAGCTGAGTGAAGAAAGCGGGCCTCAGCGGCCGCGCTTCTTCTTGTCCTTGGGCAGGTTGCGGCCGAACTGGCGCACCGTGCTGCGGGCCAGCTGGGCATCATCGCTGGCGAAGTACTCGCCGTCCCAGCGGGTGACCGCGTCGTTCTCGAAGTAGACGGTGAAGTTCTTCACGTCCGTCTTGCCGACGCGGTTCACGCGCTGGCTGGCGGTGTAGTCCCAGCGCTGGGCGTGGAACGGGTCCGCGACGGAGGGCGTGCCGAGCAGGGCACTGACCTGCTGCTTGCTCTGGCCCACCTGCAGCTGACCGACGGCCTGCTCCCGGATCAGGTTGCCCTGATAGATGGGTTGCTTGTAAATGATGCCGCAGCCCGTGGTGGACAGGGCAACGGCGGCGACCAGCAGGAGATTGCGCATCGGGGAATGGCGTTTGGGGAAATCGAGTCGATGATACACTCCTGACGTGTCGCCGCGACCCAATCCGAGGCAGCTGGCGCTAAATCGCCAATGAACGGAGAACTATGGAAACCCACGACCTGCGCAAAGTCGGCCTGAAGGTGACCCATCCGCGTATGCGGATCCTGGCGCTGCTCGAGCAGCGCAATGCCAGCCACCACATGACCGCCGAAGACATCTACCGCCAGCTCCTGGAGCACGGCGACGAGATCGGCCTGGCCACGGTGTACCGGGTGCTGACCCAGTTCGAGGCCGCCGGCCTGGTGCTGAAACACAACTTCGAAGGCGGCCAGGCCGTTTACGAACTGGACCGCGGTGGTCATCACGATCACATGGTCGATGTGGACAGCGGCAAGATCATCGAGTTCGAGAGCCACGAGATCGAGGAGCTGCAGCGCAAGATCGCCGCGGACCACGGCTACGAGCTGGAAGAGCACTCGCTGGTGCTCTACGTGCGGAAGAAGCGCCGGTAACGGCCTGCCGGCCGCCCGGATGCGATCAAAGACCCCGGGCTCGCCCGGGGTTTTCGTTTCCGGACAGGGGGGAGCAGCGGAACCGTCATCGGCACCGAGGGAGGGCAGGCATGAACGAGATGCAGCGGGCGGCAGCGTTGGCCGCGCTGGCGGTGGATCGGGTGTCTCGGCTGTCTGACGCGGCGCGGGAGGATCACCTGCGGGCCGACTACGTCGACGCCGCCACCGGCGAGCCATTGGCGTATACCGGGGCGCATGACCCTGCCGCGCAACGGTTCCTGCTGCGGCACTTCGCCGAGGTCGTATTGGCGGGGGTCTCCAATGACTTCCTCCAGGGCCACGTATCCGGGATTCTCGGCCGGCCGGTCACCGTAGTGGGCCCGGAGCCCGATCTGGCGGCCTGTCCGTGCTGCTTTCACATGACATTGCCGGCGCGTGGGGACTACGACATCTGCCCGGTCTGCGGCTGGGAAGACGCGGGCGACCAGCCGGCTGACACCTACAGCAGCGTCAACCGCAGCACCCTGGCGGCGTATCGCGGCGCGCGCGGCGACCGGATCGCGTTGGCGGGGAGGGGCTATCGCCGCGCGACCGGGTGCGGCGTCGGGTTGCCGGGATAGCCGGCCAGCGGCCGGTGATGGCAGGGCGGTCCGGCATCTGGAGGAGCCGGCCAGCGGCCGGCACTACCGGTCAGACCTGGAGCAGCTTGCGCGCTGCGGCGCGGGCTTCCTTGCTGACTTCCACGCCGCCCAGCATCCGGGCGAGCTCTTCTTCGCGGGCCTTGGCATCGAGCTTCTCGACCGCGCTCTGGGTCATGCCGTCCACCGGGGCCTTGCTGACCCGGTAGTGGGCGTGGCCCTTGGAAGCGACCTGCGGCAGATGGGTGACGCACAGCACCTGACGCTTCTCGCCCAAGGCGCGCAGTTTCTGCCCGACGATATCGGCCACGGCGCCGCCGATGCCCGAGTCGACTTCGTCGAAGACCATGGTCGGCACTGCATCCAGGCCCAGCGCGGCCACTTCGATCGCCAGCGAAATCCGGGACAGCTCACCGCCCGAAGCCACCTTGCGCAGGGCACGCGGTGGCTGGCCGGCGTTGGCGGCGACCAGGAACTCGACCCGCTCGGCGCCGTTCGGGTCCGGCTTGGCCACGGTCTGCGGCTCGATATCGATCAGGAACTGACCGCCACCCATGCCCAGTTCGCCGATCAGGGTGGTGGTGGTGTCCGACAGCGCCTTGGCAGCCTTCCGGCGGCTGGCGCTGAGCACCTCGGCCACGGTCTTCCACTGCCCGGCGGCGCGGTCGATCTCACCGGCCAGGGCCTGCAGGCGCTCATCGGCGCCGCGCAACTGCTCGACTTCGGCCTCCATCGCGTCGCGGTGCTCGCCCAGCGCTTCCATCGGCACGCGGTGCTTGCGGGCGAGGTCGTGCAGGCGGCCCAAGCGGCGTTCGATATCCTCGAACTGCTCCGGGTCGGCATCCAGGTCGTCGTGGACCCGATCGAGCAGGGACAGCGCTTCGTCCAGCTGGATGGCGGCGCTGTCGAGCAGGGCGTCGACCTCGCCGAGACGGCTGTCGTGTTCGGCCACGCGGGTCAGATCGTGGCGGGTCTGCTGCAGCAGTTGCAGCACCGAGACCTCGTCGTCGCCGTTGAGGCGGCTGACGGCCACGTCGCAGGCGCTGATTAGCGCGCTGGCATGGGCCTGGCGGCGGTGGCTGCTGCCCAGGGTGGCGATCGAGGCCGGGTCGAGGTCTTCGCGCTTGAGCTCGCCGAGCTGGTGCTCCAGGTAGCCGATCCGGTCGCTCACGTCGCCCTGGCGCGACAAGGCCTCGGCTTCATCGACCAGCGCCTGCCAGCGTGCCGCGGTCTGGCGGACCTGGGCGCGCTCGGCGTCGTTGCGGGCGAAGGCATCCAGCAGCGAGAGCTGCGAGGGGCGCGAGAGCAGGGCCTGCTGTTCGTGCTGGCCGTGGATTTCCACCAGCATGCCGGCCAGCTCGGTCAGCTGGGAGAGCGTCACCGGGCGGCCATTGATGAAGGCGCGCGAGCCACCGTCGGCGCGGATCACGCGTCGCAGTTGGCACTGTTCTTCGTCGTCGAGCTCGTTGTCGCGCAGCCATTGGCGCGCCGGGGCGTCGGCCAGCGGCGCGAATTCGGCCGAGAGCTCGGCGCGCGCGGCACCGTGGCGGACCACGCCGCTGTCGGCGCGCAGCCCGGACAAAAAGCCCAGCGCGTCCACCATCAGCGACTTGCCCGCGCCGGTTTCACCCGAGACCACGGTCATGCCGGCGCCGAATTCCAGCTCGGTGGCGCGGACGACCGCGAAATCCTTGATCGATAGATGTCTAAGCATGGTCTACGTTGTACACGAGGGGTGTCTCCAAGCCGCGCACGCTAGCATGGGCCGGGGGCGTCTCCAATGACTTGCCAACGCCCCGTGCAGCCATTATCTAAGTGGGCGTCTCACAGGCTGATTCCATGCATCCTTCCGCGTCACATCTCGCGCCACGCGCCCGCCATCTGCTGCGGACGCTGATCGCCCGCCACATCCAGGATGGCGAGCCGGTCGGCTCGCAGACGCTTGCCCGGCATGCCGGCCTGGACGTCAGCCCGGCCACGATCCGCAACATCCTGGGCGACCTGGAAGACCTGGGCCTGCTCAGCTCGCCGCATACCTCCGCCGGCCGGGTGCCGACCGCGCACGGCTACCGGGTGTTCGTGGACAGCCTGGTCAAGATGCAGCCGCCGGGCGAGGGCGAGCTCAGCCGCCTGCGTACCGAGCTGGCCACGGGCACGGGCACCCAGGCCCTGCTCGGCAGTGCCTCGGAGCTGCTGTCGGCGATGAGTCACTTCGTCGGGGTGGTCAGTGCCCCACGCCGGGAGCAGTTCGCGTTCCGGCATATCGATTTCGTGGCGCTGGACGCGCGCCGGGTACTGGCGATCCTGGTGTTCGCCGACAACGAAGTGCAGAACCGGGTGATCGAGCCGCGGCGCAGCTTCGACCCGGGCGAGCTGGAGCAGGTCGCCAACTATCTCAATGCGAACTGCGCCGGGCGCCCGCTGGCCGAGATCCGGGCCCGGCTGCTGCTGGAGCTGCGCGATGCGCAGTCGGAGATGGAGCAGCTGCTGGCGCACAGCATCGAGCTGGCCGAACAGGCGATGGTGCCGCCGGCCGATGACATGGTGCTGGCCGGGCAGACCCGGCTGATGGGCGTGCAGGACCTCTCCGACCTGGAGCGGCTGCGCGAGCTGTTCGACGTGTTCGCCAGCAAGCGCGAGATCTTGCAACTGCTCGAGCGCACCATCCAGGCCCCCGGGGTGCGCATCTTCATCGGCGAAGAGACCGGGGTGATGCCGCTGGAGAGCGTCTCGCTGGTCACCGCCCCGTACTCGGCCGATGGCCAGGTGCTGGGCGTGCTGGGGGTGATCGGCCCGAAGCGGATGGCCTACGACCGCATGATCCCGCTGGTGGAAGCCACCGCCCAGGTACTGGGGGCCGCGCTGGGCTCGCCCGGCGGCGGCGGATTGTCCCGCGATCGCGCATAAACCAGCCCTGGACTCTTGAATCCCGTTGCCGCGCCCACATAGGGGTGGGTGGAGGCGGAGAGTCACCGCCAAGGATCCGGAAATGAACCAAGATCAGTCAGATATCGCATCCCAGAATCCCGCCGGCGAGCCGGCCGCTGAGCCGTCCCTGCAGCAGCAGCTGGACAGCCTGCACAACGAGCTGGCCCTGCTGCGTTCGGAGTCGCTGCGCGAACGCGCCGACCTGGACAACCAGCGCAAGCGCGTTGCCCGCGACGTGGAGCAGGCGCGCCGCTTCGCCAATGAAAAGCTGCTCGGCGAGCTGCTGCCGGTGTTCGATAGCCTCGATGCCGGCCTCAATGCCGCCGGCAGTGAACCGAGCCCGCTGCGCGAAGGTCTCGAACTGACCTACAAGCAGCTGCTCAAGGTCGCCGCCGACAATGGCCTGACCCTGCTCGACCCGACCGGCCAGACCTTCAACCCGGACCACCACCAGGCGATCAGCCAGGTCGACGCGCCCGGCGCGGTGCCGGGCAGCGTGGTCCAGGTGTTCCAGAAGGGCTACCTGCTCAACGACCGCCTGCTGCGTCCGGCGCTGGTCGTGGTGGCCCGCGACTGACCCGCATCCCGGTCTGCCGGGCCTGGCCCGGCGGCTCGACCGGACGCTGAACGCGTTGGGTCGCCATCGAACACTGTGTTTGATGGACGGCTTGAAAGTGTCCGCAGCGTCCCACACATCCCATTCATAACCCGGCAGCTGCCGGATGTACCCAGAACTTCAGGAGTCTCCCTCATGGGCAAGATCATTGGTATCGACCTCGGCACCACCAACTCGTGTGTGGCGATCATGGACGGCGGCAAGGCCCGCGTCATCGAAAATTCGGAAGGCGATCGCACCACGCCCTCCATCGTCGCCTACACCAAGGACGGCGAAGTCCTGGTCGGCGCCTCGGCCAAGCGCCAGGCGGTGACCAACCCCAAGAACACCTTCTACGCTGTCAAGCGCCTGATCGGCCGCAAGTTCACCGACGCTGAAGTCCAGAAGGACATCGCGCACGTGCCCTACGGCATCCTGGCCCATGACAACGGCGACGCCTGGGTTCAGACCAGCGACGGCAAGAAGATGGCCCCGCAGGAAATCTCCGCCCGCGTGCTGGAGAAGATGAAGAAGACCGCCGAAGCGTTCCTGGGTGAGACCGTCACCGAGGCCGTGATCACCGTGCCGGCCTACTTCAACGACAGCCAGCGCCAGGCGACCAAGGACGCCGGCCGCATCGCCGGCCTGGAAGTCAAGCGCATCATCAACGAGCCGACCGCGGCTGCCCTGGCCTATGGCCTGGACAAGGGCGACGGCCGTGACCGCAAGATCGTTGTGTACGATCTGGGCGGCGGCACCTTCGACGTGTCGATCATCGAGATCGCCAACGTCGACGGCGAGAAGCAGTTCGAAGTGCTGGCCACCAACGGCGACACCTTCCTGGGCGGCGAAGACTTCGACAACCGCGTCATCGAGTACCTCGTCGACGAGTTCAACAAGGACCAGGGCATCGACCTGCGCAAGGATCCGCTCGCCCTGCAGCGCCTGAAGGACGCCGCCGAGCGCGCCAAGATCGAGCTGTCGACCAGCCAGCAGACCGAAGTGAACCTGCCGTACGTCACCGCTGACGCGTCGGGCCCGAAGCACCTGAACATCAAGCTGACCCGCGCCAAGCTGGAAGCGCTGGTGGAAGACCTGATCAAGAAGTCGATCGAGCCGTGCCGCATCGCGCTGAACGATGCCGGCCTGCGTTCGAGCGACATCGGTGAAGTGATCCTGGTCGGCGGCCAGACCCGCATGCCGAAGGTGCAGCAGGCCGTGACCGAGTTCTTCGGCAAGGAACCGCGCAAGGACGTCAACCCGGACGAAGCCGTGGCACTGGGTGCCGCGATCCAGGGCGGCGTGCTGGGCGGCGACGTCAAGGACGTGCTGCTGCTGGACGTGACCCCGCTGTCGCTGGGCATCGAGACCCTGGGTGGCGTGTTCACCAAGATCATCGAGAAGAACACCACCATCCCGACCAAGGCCTCGCAGGTGTTCTCCACCGCCGAGGACAACCAGTCGGCCGTGACCGTGCACGTGCTGCAGGGTGAGCGCGAGCAGGCCCGCTTCAACAAGTCGCTGGCCAAGTTCGACCTCTCCGGCATCGAGCCGTCGCCGCGCGGCCTGCCGCAGGTGGAAGTGTCCTTCGACATCGACGCCAACGGCATCCTGCACGTGTCGGCCAAGGACAAGAAGACCAACAAGGAACAGAAGGTCGAGATCAAGGCCGGTTCGGGTCTGTCCGAGGACGAGATCGCGCGCATGGTCGCCGACGCGGAAGCCAACCGCGAAGAAGACAAGAAGTTCCATGAGCTGGTCCAGGCCCGCAACCAGGCTGACGCGCTGATCCACGGTACCCGTACCGCGATCACCGAGCACGGCAGCAAGGTCGGTGGCGATGTGATCGGCAAGGTCGAGTCGGCCCTGGCCGATCTGGAAACCGCGATGAAGAGCGACGACAAGGCCCAGATCGAAGCCAAGTCGAAGGTGCTGGAGGAAGCCGGCCAGGCCCTGTTCGCGGCCTCCGCGGCGGCCGAGCAGGGTGGCGCCGCGCCGGGTCCGGATGCCGGTGGCAACAACGGCGCGCACGACGATGTGGTCGACGCCGAGTTCACCGAAGTCAAGGACGACAAGAAGTCCTGATCCGGCCATGACACGGGACGTTGCGCAGGCAACGTCCCGTTGTCGTATCCCCCTTCTGGTCCTGACAGCCGTATCCCGGCCTGTCGGGGCGCCCGGCGAAAGAGCGGACCTGGTGCCGCTCTTCCGCTTTGACGAATCCCGACTTCCGGAAACCGATTCAAGCTATGAGCAAGCGCGATTACTACGAAGTGCTGAGCGTGTCCCGCACCGCCAGCGACGAAGAACTGAAGAAGGCCTATCGCCGTTGCGCGATGAAGTTCCATCCGGACCGCAATCCGGGTGACAACGAGGCCGAGGCCGCGTTCAAGGAATGCAAGGAAGCCTACGAAACCCTGTCCGACGGCAACAAACGCCGTATGTACGATGCCCACGGCCACGCGGCGTTCGAGCACGGCATGGGCGGCGGTGGCGGTGGTCCGGGTGGCCCGGACATGGGCGATATCTTCGGGGACATCTTCGGCAACATCTTCGGCGGTGGCGCCGGCGGTGGTGGTCCGCGCCAGGCCCGTCGCGGTGCCGATATCGGTTACGTGATGGAGCTGGACCTGGAAGAAGCGGTGATGGGCGTGGAACGCCGCATCGAGATTCCGAGTCTGGTCGAGTGCGATGACTGCAACGCCAGCGGTTCGGAAGATGGCAAGGTCGAGACCTGCTCGGTCTGCCGTGGCCAGGGCCAGGTGCGCATCCAGCGCGGCATCTTCGCGATGCAGCAGGCCTGCCACCACTGCAACGGCCGTGGCCAGATCATCCAGAACCCCTGCAAGACCTGTCACGGCAATGGCCGTGTCGAGGAAGACAAGGTGTTGTCGGTCAAGGTGCCTGCGGGCGTCGACACCGGCGACCGCATCCGGCTGTCCGGTGAAGGCGAGGCCGGTCCGGCAGGCACCCCGGCAGGCGATCTGTACGTGGAAGTGCGGGTGCGCGAGCACGCGATCTTCCAGCGCGATGGCGACGACCTGCACTGCGAAGTGCCGATCCGCATCTCGCAGGCCGCGCTGGGCGATACCGTCCGTGTGGCCACGTTGGGTGGCTATGCGGAAATCCGCATTCCGGCCGAGACCCAGACCGGCAAGCTGTTCCGCATGCGCGGCAAGGGCGTGCGCTCGGTGCGCAGCCGCAGCGAAGGCGACCTGTACTGCCGCGTGGTGGTGGAGACCCCGGTCAACCTCACCCCGGAGCAGCGCAAGCTGCTGGAACAGTTCGAGACCACCTTCACCGGTGAGGAAGCGCGAAAGCACTCGCCGAAGTCGGCGACCTTCATCGATGGCGTGAAGGGCTTCTGGGACCGCATGACGTCGTAAGCGTCACGGGTTCCTGTGAACTACCGAAGGCCCCCTGGAAACAGGGGGCTTTTTTTGTGCGCAGACGGCTCTACCTCTACCGGGCGGCACCGGGCGTAAAATGTCGGCATGAACGAATCCCTCGAAAGCCACCTGGTCCACGGCCGCCGCCAGCGCCCGGACGGTCCGTCGCCGGTCGACGTCATCTCGGTGCAGTCCCAGCTGGTGTACGGCTATGCCGGCAACAGCGCTGCCGTGCCGCCGCTGCGCGCGTTGGGCGTGCGCGTGGCCGAAATCCCCACCACGCTGCTCAGCAACGCGCCGTTCTACGAAACGACGCGCGGTCGCGTGCTGCCCTCGGACTGGTTCGCCGATCTGCTGCTCGGCGCCGGTGAGCGCGGCCTGCCACAGCGGGCGCGGATGCTGGTGTCGGGCTACTTCGGCAGCGTTGGCAACGGTGCGGCCTTCGCCGACTGGCTCGATGCGGTGCTGCCGTCCTCGCCGCAGCTGCGTTACTGCCTGGACCCGGTCATCGGCGACACCCACACCGGCCCTTATGTCGAGCCGGGCCTGGAAAAGGTCTTCGCCGAACGGCTGCTGCCGCATGCCTGGCTGGTCACGCCGAATGCCTTTGAACTCGGCCGCCTGACCGGGATGCCCAGCCTGGCCCAGGACGATGCGATCGCCGCCTCACAGGCGCTGCTGGCGCGTGGCCCGGAGTGGGTGCTGGCGCACAGCGTCGGTGGCGATCCGGGCCAGCTGGTCACGCTGGCGGTCAGCCGCGACGCGATCTGGCGCTGGTCCTCGCCGCATTTGCCGGTGGACGTGGCGGGCACGGGCGACGTGCTGATGTCGTTGCTGGTCGCCTTCCTGCTGCGTGGGGAAACCTTCGAACAGGCGATCTCGCGCGCCATCGCCGGCGTGCACGTCGCGCTGGAGACCACCCTGGCCAACGGCCATGAAGAGTTCGATGTGCTGGCGGCGGCGCCGGCAGCGCTGGCCCTGCCGGATCGCTTCGTCCCCGAGCGACTGGCGTGAGCCTGACGCCGGTGGTCGGCATCGTCGGCAGCGACGGTGCCTACGGGCGCTGGCTGCGCCGGTTCCTGGCGCAGCGCCTGGGTCTGGAGGTGATCGGCCACGATCCAGCCGATCCGCAGTCGGACAGCCCGGAGACCCTGCTCGAGCGCGCGCAGGTGCTGATCTTCTCGGCACCGATCCGGCACACGCCCGCGCTGATCGCCGACTACGTCGCGCGATCGGCGGGTCGTGAGGCCGGTCGCCTGTGGCTGGATGTCACCTCGGTCAAATCCGCACCGGTGGAGGCGATGCTTGCCTCGCAGGCCGAGGTGGTGGGCCTGCATCCGATGACGGCCCCGCCCAAGGCACCCACGCTGAAGGGCAGGGTGATGGTGGTCTGCGAGGCGCGCCTGGCGCAGTGGCAGCCGTTCGTGCAGCAGCTGTGCGACGCATTGGAGGCGGAGTGCGTGCGCGCCACGCCCGAACATCACGACCAGGTCATGGCGCTGGTGCAGGCGATGGTGCATGCCACGCATCTGGCGCAGGCGGGCGTGCTGCGCGAGTACGCGCCGATCCTGGGCGCGTTGCCGGCGCTGATGCCGTACCGGTCGGCCTCGTTCGAGCTGGATACCGCGATCATCGCGCGCATCCTCTCGCTCAATCCGGCGATCTACGAAGACATCCAGTTCGGCAATCCGCACGTGGCACCGATGCTGGATCGCCTGCTGGCCCAGCTGCAGCAGCTGCGGGCACAGCTGGAGCAGGGCGATGACGCAGCGCGCACCGCCTTCCGCCAGCAGTTGCTGCTGGACAACCGTGACAGCATGGGGACGGAGGTGCTGGCCGATGGCAACTACACCTTCGAGCGGGTCGGCTACCTGCTGGCCGACCTGACCGAGCGCAACGCGATCAGCGTGCATCTGCCCGAAGACCGGCCCGGTTCGCTGCGCGAGCTGCTGCATGTGTTCGAGCGGCATGGGGTCAGCCTGGCTTCGATCCATTCCTCGCGTACCCCGGCCGGTGAGGTGCACTTCCGGGTGGGCTTCGTGGCGGGCAGCGATGCCCTCGCGCTGCAGGCGGCGGCCATCGAGATCGATGCCTCGGGCATCGGCCGCGTGCTGGTCCGCTGACACGGTGCGCTGCAGCATTCATCCACAGGGGGTGTGGATGATCTGCGCACAAACGTGTGGATAAGTGCGTACGCGCCTTGCGGGCAAAGGCTGTCAAGATGCTTGGTCAAAAATTGACCAACATCCGCGTAACTTTTTTTCAACGCCTCAGGTGACGAGGGTGAGCTCGCCACCCGCCGTGCGGAACTCGCGGCCGTCGCGGATCAGATGGCGGCCATCGGCCAGCTCGTAGCGCGCACTCTGGCCGTTGCCCGCTGAAGCATCGGGCTGCTCATCCTTGAACTCGATGATGACGTAATCGTCGCCGTTGGCGTCGGTGGCGGGGAACTGTCGGAACGACATGAAACACCTCCTGCAGCGCATCCAGTGAGGGCTGCAGGATGCGATGGCCGGTGTTACCGGCCCGTCATCAATCGATGAATTGCAGGCGTGCCAGTTCGGCGTAGAGACCACCCTCGGCGAGCAGCTCGGCATGCGTGCCCTGGGCGACGATGCGGCCGTGGTCCATGACCACGATGCGGTCGGCCTTGAGCACGGTGGCCAGGCGGTGCGCGATCACCAGCGTGGTGCGGCCGGCCATCAAACGCTCCAGGGCCTGCTGTACGGCGCGCTCGCTCTGGGCGTCCAAGGCGCTGGTGGCTTCGTCGAGCAGCAGGATCGGTGCGTCCTTGAGCAGGGCGCGGGCGATCGCGATGCGCTGCTGCTGGCCGCCGGAGAGGCGCGCACCGCGCTCGCCCAGCTCGCTGGCATAGCCCTCGGGCAGGGCCTGCAGGAACTCATCGGCCTCGGCGGCTTCGGCCGCGCGCTGCACCTCTTCATCGGTCGCTTCCAGGCGACCGTAGCGGATGTTCTCGAACGCGCTGCTCGCGAACAACGTGGGCTGCTGCGGCACCAGTGCCAGCTGCTCGCGCAGCTGCGCCGGATCGACCTCGCGCAGGTCCACGCCGTCGACCAGGATGCGGCCGGCCGCGGGATCGTGGAAACGCAGCAGCATCGACAGGATGGTGCTCTTGCCGGCACCGGACGGACCGACCAGTGCCACGGTCTCGCCCGGGCGCACGTGCAGGTCCACGTGGTCCAGCGCGGCGGTATCCGGGCGCTGCGGGTAGTGGAACACCACATCCTCGAAGCGGATTTCGCCACGCAGCGGCTGCGGCAACGGGGTCGGATGGGCGGGGGCGGTGATCTCCACGTCCTCCTGCAGCAGCTCGGCGATCCGGCCCATGCCACCCGACGCGCGCTGCAGTTCATTCCAGACTTCGGCCAAGGCACCGACCGACCCGCCGCCGATCAGCGCATACAGCACGAACTGGCCCAGCGTGCCGGCGCTCATGTTGCCGTCGATCACCTCGTGCGCGCCTAGCCACAGCACGCCGACGATGGCGCCGAACACCAGCACGATGGCGCTGGCCGTGACGATCGACTGGGCGCGGATGCGGCGACGCGCGGCACCGATGGCATCGCCGAGGGCGGCGTTGAAGCGGCCGCGCTCATACGGCTCACGCGCGTGGGCCTGCACGGTACGCACTGCGCCCAGGGTTTCCGAGGCCAGGCTGTTGGCGTCGGCGATGCGGTCCTGGCTGGCGCGTGCGATGTTGCGCAGGCGGCGGGCGCCGATGATGATCGGCAGTACCGCCAGCGGAATGCCGACCAGCGACCACGCCGCCAGATGCGGGCTGGTGACGAACAGCATCACCAGGCTGCCGATCACGGTGACGGTGCTGCGCAGCGCCACCGACATGGTCGAGCCGATCACGCTGCGCAGCAGTTCGCTGTCGGCGGTCAGGCGCGAGACCAGTTCGCCGCTGCGGCTGCGGTCGTGGAAGCCGGCGCCGAGCGTGATCAGGTGGGCATACAGGCGGCTGCGCAGATCGGCGACCACCTTTTCCCCCAGCAGGGAGACGAAGAAGAAGCGCGCGGCGGTGGCCAGGGCCAGCACCACCGCGACCAGGAACAGCAGCGCGAAGGCCTTGTTGATCTGGCCGCCACTGGTGAAGCCGTGGTCGATCATTTGGCGCACCGCGACCGGCAGGCTCAGGGTGGCGACCGAGGACACCGCCAGGGCCACCAGCCAGGCACTGAACAGCCCGACATGCCGGCGTACGAACGGCCACAGGGTGTTCAAGCTGCCCAGGCGGCGCATCGGCGTGTCGTGCGGAGCGGGTGCGTCAGTCATTCGATGGGCCTGGTTCGGTGCGGGATTCAATACGGACACGATCACGAGTGGCGTCGCGGAGGCGGTTTTTCAACGGCTCGACCTGATCGGCCGGCAAGCGCAGGTGCAGGTTCACGCCGTCGGCGGTGAACCCTTCGTCCACTTTCTCGGCCAGATGCATGCCCAGCGCGGCGTGCAGTGGGCCCAGATCCTCGAAGCCGGCGTGCACGTCCAGCTCGGCCATGGCGATCAGCGGCAGCCGCGGCGCGACCCGCAGGCATTCGGCGGCGGTGCCGCCATAGGCGCGTACGAGGCCGCCGGCGCCCAGCTTGATGCCGCCATACCAGCGGGTCACCACCACCATCACCCGATCGAAGCCCTGGCCATCGATCGCGGCCAGGATCGGACGGCCGGCGGTGCCGGAGGGCTCGCCGTCATCGCTGGAGCGGTATTCGTTGCCGTAGCGATAGGCCCAGCAGTTGTGGGTGGCATCCACGATGGCAACCTGCTGCAGGAACTCCAGCGCGGCGGCCGCATGCGGGATTGGCGCGGCATGGGCGACGAAGCGGCTGTGCTTGATCTCCAGGCTGTGGCTGACAGGGGTGGCGAGCGTATCGGGCATTCCCCTCATTCTAGTGGGGATGCCCGGTCACCGTACGCGCAGCATCAGTTCTCGAGCAGCTGGCGCAGGTCGCGAGGGATGCGTACTTCCGGGTATTGCTGCAGATAGCGCTCCAGGCTGGCGCGCGCGGTGTCCACATCACCGGCGTCGCGGCGTTCGCGGATGCGCTTGAGCCACTGCTTGCGGGGCAGGCCGGCATCGGCGGCAACGGCCTGGTGCAGTGCACGCACGGCATCGTCTGCCGAGGCAGGTGCGGCCATCGGCGCGGCGGCGCGACGCATCACGCCGGGAGCACCCGGGGCGGGCTTGGCCGGCGCCGAGCGCTCGATCGTCGAGCCGGTCACCGCGACGGCGTCCAGCGCCGGTTCGCCTGCATCCATGGCATAGGACGCCGCCGCTTCGGGTGCGGGGGCGGACATCATCGGTGCCGGTGCCGGTGCGGGCGGCGCAGGTGCGGCAATGGGTTCGGGGCGCGGCGCAGACACGGCGCGCGCACGCGTCGGCGCAGCGGTCGTACTGGCCAGTGCCGGCGTCTCTACTGCCGCCTTCGCCGCGCGCTGCTGCGGGACGGGCGGTGGTGCAGCGGCCGGGGCCGGCAACGGCGCGGCGTCCATCGCCGGCGCAGCCTCCGTCACGGCGGCGCTCGATGCGGGTGCGGCGACTGGTTCGGCCAGCGGAGGCGCGGGCGGGTCTTCGGGCTTGAGCTGCCAGGCGATGCCGACGGCGAAGATCACCGAGGCGGCCAGCCCGAACACCGCCGGCAGCCGCGAGCGCGGGCGCCGCGAACGTGCCGGGGCGTCCGGTGGCAGCTTCCAGGTGGCCGCGTCCGCGGCCGGTGCTTCCACCGCGGTACGTGCGGCGGCCAGCACGGCCTCGTCGATCGACGGCGCCGGGCCGGTCGTGTTTGGCCGACCCAGCAGCCGGGCCAGCTCGCGTTCTTCGGGCGTCAGCGGATCCGGGCGATTCATCCGCTCAACCCCGCACGCAGTTTGTCCATGGCATAGCGCAGCCGTGACTTGACCGTCTCACGGCCGACACCGGTGATCTCGGCAATCTCTTCCAGACTCAGTTCCTGTTCCAGGCGCAGCTGCAGGACTTCGCGCTGTTCCGGCGGCAGCTGCTCCATCGCCAACTGCAGCTGGCGGCGCTGTTCGAAGTCGGACAGCTGGGTTTCCGGGGTCTGTGCATCGGTGATCGCCGCGACGCGCTCGTCGGCGTCGATCGGTGCCGAGGGACGATGCCTGGCGGCGCGCCAATGGTCGTTGAGGCGGTTGTGGGCGATCCGGAACAGCCAGGTGGTGAAGGCCGCCTCGGGCTGCCAGCCGGCACGGGCCGCGATCACCCGCTGCCAGACATCCTGGAACATCTCATCGGCCAGCGCGCCGTCACGCAGCTGGCGCAGCAGAAAACTGTACAGGCGGCTGCGATGGCGGCCATACAGCGCCTCGAACGCACGCAGGTCGCCGCCGGCCCAGGCCAGCATCAGTGCTTCGTCGGTCGGCAGGGCGAGGGCATCCACGCCGCACAGAGTAAGCGCTGCGGGGGTGTTCGCATAGTCGATGGCGTGCCGGGTGGCGGAACGGGCTGGCATGGCGATGACCTGGGGCATGGCAGTAAGAACGTCCCGCCGTGCCGGAAGGGGTTGGGGCTCTTCCACTGCCCCCCGGTTCGCGCGTTATGCTCGCAGGACAGGGGAGGTGCCGGGCAGCCGGCACCCGAGAGATGAGCGACGTGTCCAGCCAGATGGTGACCTCTTCAGTGCAACGGGACGGTGATGCGGTGATCCCTGCCGCAGTCGCCACGGCGTTGTGCGCCCTGTTGCCGGCCGGGGCAGCGGTCGCACTGGCCTGGTCGGATCCGCTGCTGGGCGAGGGCAGCCAGGCCCATCCGGAGGGCAGCGGCGCGGCGATGCAGGGCGGGCCGCCATGGCAGCAGCGCTGGACCCACGACGGTGCCGGGTTGAGCGTGAGCGTGACGCTGGCTGCCGGCCCGCCGCCGGACAGCTGGTGGACGGCCGCGCGCCTGTTGTTCCAGAGCACCTTGTCGCTGGCCCGGCAGCGTCGCGAGATCGCCTCGCTGGAGGAATCCAAGCGCCTGCAGCAGGCGTTGTACGAGATCGCCGATCTGGCCGGCGCGGATCTGGAAATGGCCGAGATGCTGCGCCACTTCCACCGCGTGCTCAATTCGCTGATGTACGCGCAGAACTGTTTCATCGTCGAGTACGACGACATCCGGCACCGGGTGCGCTTCCTGTACTTCGCCGACCAGAAAGACGACTTCGTCGCCGACCCGGACCGCAGCTACGAAGAACACGAAATGCCGCGCAGCCTGACCTTCGCGCTGCTGCGGCACGGCGAGCCGCTGAGCGGCCCCTCGCGCGAGCTGCTGGCGATCCTCGATGACGAGCACGATCCGCAGCGCGGGCCGGAAAGCCTGGACTGGCTCGGCGTCCCGATGCTGCGCGATGGGCGCGTGTGCGGCGCGATCGTGGTCCAGAGCTACGAA
Organism: Stenotrophomonas sp. JAG2; assembly: GCF_041080745.1. Classification (NCBI taxonomy): domain Bacteria; kingdom Pseudomonadati; phylum Pseudomonadota; class Gammaproteobacteria; order Lysobacterales; family Lysobacteraceae; genus Stenotrophomonas; species Stenotrophomonas sp. JAG2. The sequence goes on from NZ_JBEUMH010000009.1 coordinate 97,874, forward strand.
CACCGCGCGCGCTATGACGAGGCCGACCGCACCCTGCTGGGCTATGTCGCCCAGCATATTCTCACCGCGATGGACCGGCGCCAGGCGCAGGTGCAGCTGGAGCGCCAGGTCGAGCGCCGCACGGTGGAGCTGCAGCGCGCCAACCGAAACCTGCAGGAGGAGGTGGTCGAGCGCCGCCGCGCCGAGAAACTGCAGCTGGCCCTGTTCAACATCGCCGAACTGGCGATGAGCGCCGAGTCGCTGTCGCAGTATTACGGCCAGGTGCATGGCGTCGTCGGTACGCTGCTGGACGCACGCAATTTCTACATCGCGCTGGTCAACGAAAAGGGCGATGGGCTGGAATTCGTGTACTCGGTGGACGAGTACAACCCGTCGCGCGCGCCGCGCCCCTTCAGCGAAGGACTGACCGAGTTCATCGTGCGCAACCGGCAACCACTGCTGGCGACCCGCGAGCGCATCGACGCGCTGCGCGACAGCGGCGTGGTCCGTGAGTTCGGCGCCCGGTCGAACTGCTGGCTCGGGGTGCCGCTGCTGAGCGATGACGATGTGGTCGGCGTGATCGTGGTGCAGAGCTATTCGCCGGAGGTGGTGTTCACCGTCCACGACCAGCGCCTGCTGACGTTCGTCGCGCAGAACATCGGCAACGGCCTGTCCCGCCAGCGCGACCAGGAGCGGCTGCGCAACGCGCATGCCGACCTGGAAAAGCGCGTGGACGAGCGAACCCGCGAGCTGGCCGACGTCAACGACAAACTGCTCGGCCAGATCGGCGAGCGCCTGCGCGCCGAACAGCGCCTGACCCACCAGGCCATGCACGACGCGCTGACCGGTTTGCCCAACCGCCTGCACCTGCTGGATCGGCTGGAAGATGCGATCGCGCGTGCGCGTGGCAGCGAAGGGCAGGGCTTTGCGGTGCTGTTCCTGGACCTGGACCGGTTCAAGCTGGTCAACGACAGCATCGGCCATGCCGCCGGCGATCAGATGCTGGTGGAGGTGGCCAAACGCATCGTCTCGATGATTTCCGCACAGGACGTGGTCGCCCGGCTCGGGGGCGACGAGTTCGCGATCCTGCTCCAGTGTGGCGATGGCCTGGCCTCGGCGCTGGAGTTCTCGCAGCGCATGCTGGTGGCGCTGGAGGAATCGATGTGGGTGAAGGGGCGCGAGCTGTTCCCGTCCGGCAGCCTGGGCATCGCCATGTGGAATCCGCGCTACCGCAACGGCGAAGAACTGGTGCGCGATGCGGATGCGGCGATGTACCGGGCCAAGGCGCAGGGCAATGACCGCTGCGCCGTGTTCGATGAGGCGATGCGCGAGCAGGCGCTGCGCAGCCTGGACCTGGAAGCGGACCTGCGCCGGGCCATCATCAACCGCGATTTCGTGCCGTTCTACCAGCCGATCATGCGACTCAGCGATGGTGAGCTGGTCGGGCACGAGGCCCTGCTGCGCTGGCAGCACGAGCGTCGCGGGCTGCTGCTGCCCAGTGCGTTCCTGGACCTGGGCGAGGAGAGCGGCCTGATCGAGCAGGTGGACTGGCTGCTGTACGAGCAGGTGATCACCCAGCTCGCGCGCGGCGGCCGCGGCTATCTGTCGGTGAACGTGTCGCCGCGACACTTCCGCTCGGCCGACTTCAGCGCCCGCCTGTTCGGGCTGATCGAAGCGGCCGGCGCCGATCCGCACCGGTTGCGCCTGGAAATCACCGAAGTGGCGCTGCTCGATGATGGCCCGCGCACGCTGCGCATCCTGCAGACCCTGCGCGACCGCGGCGTGCTGGTGCAGCTGGATGATTTCGGCACCGGATTCTCGGCGCTGTCCTACCTGCACCGGTTCCCGATCTCGACGCTGAAGATCGATCAATCGTTCATTGCCGGCCTGCACGGGCAGGACATGCAGAGCACGCACGCGCTGGTGCAGGGCGTGCTGTCGCTGGCGCGCACGCTGGGCATCGAAACCGTGGGCGAGGGCATCGAGACCCAGGCCCAGCACGACACGCTGCTGCAGCTGGGCTGCGATTACGGACAGGGCTACCTGCTCGGCCGGCCGGCCCCGATGGCGGCGACCGCGACGGCCTGAACCGTCGCGGCAGCGGGTGGATCAACGCAGCGCGTTGGCCCGCTTCTCATCGATCCACTTGGACGCCTGCGCCGGCTCGTAGGCGCGCATCCAGGCGAGCATTTCATCGATGTCCGAGCCGTACCACAGGTCCGCGCGCTGGGCCGGGTGCAGGAAGCGCTCTTCGACCATGCGGTCGATCATGCCGATCAGCGGGGCGTAGAAGCCGTCCACATCCAGGAACGCGCACGGCTTGTTGCCGATCCCCAGCTGGCGCCAGGTCAGCATCTCGAAGATTTCTTCCATGGTGCCGAAGCCGCCGGGCAGGGCCACGAACGCATCGGAGAGGTCGAACATACGCGACTTGCGCTCGTGCATCGAACCGACGATTTCCAGCTCGGTCAGGCCGCGGTGGGCCACTTCCCAGTCCGCCAGCTGCTGCGGGATCACGCCGGTGACTTCACCGCCGCCTTCCAGCACGGCATTGGCCACGGTGCCCATCAGGCCGACGTTGCCCCCGCCGTAGACTAGGCGCAGGCCGTCCCGGGCGATGCGGTCACCCAGCGCGATGGCGCGCTCGGTATAGACCGGCTTGCTGCCGGGGTTGGAACCACAGTAAACGCAAATCGACTTCATTGGATCTTCCTGTTGTTCGTATCTGTAGCGACCGGAAACGAAAAAGCCCCGCCGATGACCGGTGCGCTGGTCTCGTGACGGGGTGTCGTTCCGCAGGTGCGGTGCCGGATTATCGCGCGTTTGCGCCGCCGGGGCCAATCGCCCACCGGGATAGAGCCGACCGTTGGTCGTCTGCCTTTTCTCCTTCCGTCGGTCGGCTACCCACCGTGCGGGCTCACACCCGCACGGCCGCCGAACTCAGGCCGCCTGCGACTGCTCCTTGCGCGGGCCTTCCTTCAGGGCGCGGCCGACCAGGCCGACCAGCAGGTCCAGCTCCTCGCCATCCATCCCGAAGTGCGGGGTGAAGCGCAGCGAGTTCTCGCCCCCATGGATGACGTTGATGCCGTGGTTGCGCAGCCATTCCTCGGTGGAACCGGTGCCGTAGCACTTGAACTGCGGGGCCAGTTCGCAGGAGAACAGCAGGCCGGTGCCCTGCACCTTGGTGATCAGCCCGCCCAGCTCGGTCTTCAGCTGCTCCAGCTTGCGCACCGCTTCGGCACCGCGCACGCGGATGTTCTCGCGCACTTGCGGCGTCAGCAGCGACAGCGTGGCGCAGGCCACGTCCAGCGCCCGCGGGTTGGAGGTCATCGTGTTGCCGTAGATGCCCTTGCGGTAGAGCTGCGCGGCATGCCCGGTCACGGCCAGCACCGAGAGCGGGAACTGGGCGGCGTTGAGCGCCTTGGAATACGTCTCCATGTCCGGCACGTCCAGGCCTTCGAAGCCCGGGTAATCCACGATCGAGAGCACGCCGTGCGCGCGCAGGCCGGCCTGGATCGAATCCAGCAGCAGGAGGCTGCCGTGCTGGCGGGTCAGCTCGCGGGCCAGCGCATAGAACGTCGGCGGCACCGAACGGCCCGGATCGCCTTCGCCCATCACCGGCTCCAGGAACACGGCCTCGATGAACCAGCGGTTCTGCTCGGCCTCGGCGAACACGCGCTTGAGCGCGTCTTCGTCATACGGCGCGATCGCGATGACCGTGTCCTCGCCCCGGTAGCTGGCCAGGTGCTGCATGTAGGTTTTGCGGCTGGAGTCGGAATACAGGCCCGGACGGTCGGTGCGGCCGTGAAAACTGCCCTTGACCACCACGCGCTTGATCTTCGCACCGGCGTGGCGGGCGCCCGGGTCGGTCTGCAGCTTGGCGTTGACGTCGGCGATGCGGGCGGCCAGGCCGACCGCTTCGGAGCCGGAATTCAGGCACATGAAGTGGCTGTACGGGCAGCCGCCGCGCCGGTGGCCGATCTCCTTGCGCAGCGCCTGGATGAAGCGCTGCTGGGACAGGCTGGGGGTCATCACATTGGCCATCACCTGCGGGGCGGCCATCGCCTCCATCACCGCCTCGGGGGTGTGGCCGAAGCCGAGCATGCCGTAGCCGCCCGCGTCGTACAGCACCGCACCCTTCAGGGTGACGACCCACGCGCCACGGGCGGCGAGGGCGACATACGGGGTGACCGCATCATCGGCATAGAAATTGACGAACCCCTCCTGCATCGCATCGATCTGGGCGCGCTCGTCCAGGGCCAGCAGGTCGCCCAGATCGGCGCGCACGCGCTCGAATTCAGCGGCGGCGGCATCGATGGCGGCGACCAGGGCGGGGTGGCCGGCGGCCAGGCGTTCGAGGGTGGCGTCATCCAGGCCGGTGGTGAGGCGGGTGCCGGGCTGGGCGCGAAGCGGGGCGAGACGTTCGATGAAGCTCATTGCAGATCTCCTGAAACGATGGCGGCACGGCGGAAAAGCAAAACGCGCGTCTATTCGCGCGCGCTTCGGGCATTCCTGCTCGTGCATCAGACTTCCGGCTCGATGCTAGCACGCGGTTTTTCGCGCGATAACCCCGTTAAAAACTGTTGCAGAGCAGCATTTTGCGCGACGTTCGCTCAAAGCTGCATTGCCACCGAGGGCCAGTCGTACAATGGCCGACATTGCCTACACGTTGCCGTGCGCTCCCTTGAAGAAGTCCGATTTCAACTACGACCTGCCGCCCGAACTGATCGCCCAGGCCCCGCTCGCGGAGCGCTCGGCCAGCCGCCTGATGGTGGTCCCGCCGGCCCCGGCCCCCTTCGAGCACCGCCAGGTGCGCGACCTGCCGCAGCTGCTGCGTGCGGGCGACCTGCTGGTGTTTAACGATACCCGCGTGATCCCGGCCCGCCTGTTCGGCCAGAAGGCCAGCGGCGGCCGGGTCGAGATCCTGATCGAGCGCCTGCTCGGCGGGCAGCAGGCGCGCGCCCAGGTCGGCGCCAGCAAGTCGCCCAAGCCGGGCAGCCGCATCGCCCTGGATGCGGGTGGCGAGGCCGAGGTGCTGGGCCGCGATGGCGAGTTCTATGTGCTGCAGTTCCATGTGCCCGAGGCGCTGGAGCAGTGGCTGCTGCACGCCGGCCGGCTGCCGTTGCCGCCCTACATCCAGCGCGAGCCGGGGGTGGACGACCGCGAGCGCTATCAGACGGTGTTCGCCCGCGAGATCGGCGCGGTGGCCGCCCCGACCGCCGGGCTGCACTTCGATGAGGCCCTGCTGGCCACCTTGAAGGACACCGGCGTCGACTTCGGCCATGTGACCCTGCACGTGGGCGCGGGCACGTTCCAGCCGGTCCGCGTGGACGACCTGAAGGAACACGTGATGCACCGCGAATGGCTGAACGTCGGCGCCGAGCTGGTCCAGCAGGTGCGCCGCACGCGCGCCGCCGGCGGCCGGGTGATCGGGGTCGGCACCACCGTGGTGCGGGCGCTGGAAAGCGCCATGCGCGAGGGCGAGCTGCTGCCGTACGCCGGGGAAACCCAGATTTTCATCACCCCGGGCTACCGCATCCGCAGCGTGGACGCGATGGTGACCAACTTCCATCTGCCGGAAAGCACGCTGCTGATGATGATCTCGGCGTTTGCCGGCCAGGCCCGGGTGTTTGAGGCCTACCAGGCTGCGATCGCGGAGAAGTACCGGTTCTTCAGCTACGGCGATGCGATGCTGCTGTTCCCGCAGGGGGAATGAGGCTGGCGGGGCAGGCGGGGCCGTTTTCGGCGACAATGGCAGACTATTTGCCCGAATGACCGCTCCATGTCCCGACTCCAGTTCCAGCTCCAGACCACCGACGGTCGCGCCCGCCGCGGCCGCCTGACCTTCCCGCGCGGGACCGTGGAAACCCCGGCCTTCATGCCGGTGGGCACCTATGGCTCGGTGAAGGGCATCCTGCCGGAGCAGATCCGCGCGCTGGGTGCGGAGATCATCCTCGGCAACACCTTCCATCTGTACCTGCGCCCGGGCCTGGACGTGATCGCCGACCACGGCGGCCTGCACGGCTTCGCGCGCTGGAACGGCCCGATCCTGACCGACTCCGGCGGCTTCCAGGTGTTCTCGCTGGCGCACCGCCGCAAGATCACCGAGCAGGGCGTGACCTTCTCCTCGCCGACCGACGGCGCCCGCGTGTTCCTGGGCCCGGAAGAGAGCATGCGCATCCAGAAGGTGCTCGACTCGGACGTGGTGATGATCTTCGACGAGTGCACTCCGTACCCGGCCACCGAGCCGGTCGCGCGCGCCTCGATGGAGCTGAGCCTGCGCTGGGCCCAGCGCAGCCGCAACGCGCACGATGAGCTGGGCAACGACGCGGCGCTGTTCGGCATCGTCCAGGGCGGTGTCCATCACGACCTGCGCAGCCGCTCGGCCGAGGGCCTGCAGCAGATCGGCTTCGACGGCTATGCCATCGGCGGGCTGGCCGTGGGCGAGCCCGAACACGAGCGCAACGCCATGCTCGACCACATGCATCCGATCCTGCCGGCCGACCGCCCGCGCTACCTGATGGGCGTGGGCCGCCCGGAAGATCTGGTCGAAGGCGTCGCCCGTGGGGTGGACATGTTCGACTGCGTGATGCCGACCCGCAACGCCCGCAACGGCCACTATTTCACCTCGTTCGGCACGGTGCGCATCCGTAACGCCCGCTACGAGCGCGACATGGACACCATCGAGCCCGGCTGCGGCTGCCATGCCTGCACCAGCGGTTACACGCGCTCGTACCTGCGCCACCTGGACCGCTGCAACGAGATGCTGGCGCCCATGCTGGGCACCATCCACAACCTCTATTACTACGAGAAGTTGATGGCCGACATGCGCGAGGCGATCGCGGCGGGAACCTTTACCGCCTTCCGCGAGTCTTTCTACGCGGCCCGTGGTGCGGTCACGCCCGCGCTGTAAAGTGACCCCGGCCGGCCGCTCCGGCGCGCCGACCCTGCCAAACGGCCCAAGGACGAACTCCCGGGGCCATGGCATACTTCGAGGCTGACCCCCGTTTCGCGGCGACTCCCTGACCCTCAAAGGGGGCAGGGCGCCTCCCAACCCAAGGACACACTATGAACCTGCTCGCCTTCCTGATTCCCACCGCCAACGCCCAGGCCGCCGGTGGCCAGCCGCAGGGCATGGGTCTGACCACCCTGCTGTTCCCGATCATTCTGATCGCGATCATGTACTTCCTGATGATCCGCCCGCAGATGAAGCGCCAGAAGGAACACAAGGCCATGCTGGAGAAGGTCAAGCGCGGTGACGAAGTGCTGACCAACGGCGGCATCGCCGGCGTGGTCACCGACATCGGCGACAACTTCATCACCATCGAAGTGGCCGAGAACGTGCGCATCCGCGTGCAGAAGGGCGCCGTGGGCAATGTGCTGCCGACCGGCACGCTGAAGTCGGCCAACTGATCCACTCCCTTTCCGTTCAACCGCGGTGCCGGGACGGGCACCGCGCGGGACCCAAGCAATGCTCGAATTTCCACGCTGGAAGTATTTCCTCATCCTGATCGTGCTGGCGGTCAGTGCGTTGTATGCACTGCCCAACATCTACCAGAAGGACCCTGCCGTGCAGATCACCGCCAACCGTGGCGGGCAGATCGACGACGCCCTGCGCGACCGCGTGCTGGGTGACCTCAAGCAGGCCGGCGTGGAGCCGCTGTCGGTGGCCAAGGAAGGCGACAGCCTGATCGTGCGCCTGCCGACGCTGCAGGCGCAGACCGCCGCCAACGACGCCCTGCGCGACGAGATGGGCGAGGACTACGTGGTCGCCCTGAACCTGGCCTCCACCGTGCCGGACTGGCTGAGCGACCTCGGCGCCAAGCCGATGGTGCTGGGCCTGGATCTTCAGGGCGGCGTGCACTTCGTGCTGCAGGTCGACCAGAAGGCGGCACTGGACAAGCGTCTGGATGCCTACGCCGAAGACGTGCGGACCAGCCTGCGTGATGCCCGCATCGCCTACCAGTCGGTCGAGCGTCGTGGTGACAACACCATCGTGGCCACCATCAGCCCGTCCGCCGGTGCCGATGCGGCGGCGCGTGCCCGCGAAGTGATGGTCAAGGCGCAGCCGACGCTGGGCTACGAAGTGGCGGGCAACCGCATCACCGTGAGCATGCCCGAGGCCGAACTGACCGCGATCGCCAATGGCGCCATCGAGCAGAACGTCAACACCCTGCGCAACCGCGTCAACCAGCTCGGCGTGGCCGAGCCGATCATCCAGCGCCAGGGTGCCGACCGCGTGGTCGTGCAGCTCCCGGGCGTGCAGGACACCGCCGAAGCCAAGCGCATGATCGGTGCCACCGCGACGCTGGAGTACCGCGCCGTGGTCGAGGGCAATGCCCAGGATGCGATCACCAGCGGCCGCATCCCGCCGGAGGCCAAGGTCTACCAGCAGCGCGACAACCGCGGCCCGATCCTGCTCAACAAGCGCGTGATCGTGACCGGTGACCAGATGGTCGCCGCGCAGGCCACCACCGACCAGAACGGTTCGGCGGCGGTCAGCGTGACGCTGAACAACGTCGGCGGTCAGCGCATGTTCGACTTCACCAGCGCGAACGTGAACAAGCCGATGGCGGTGGTCTACACCGAGCGCATCCCGACCGTGAACGTGGTTGACGGCAAGGAAGTGCGCAGCTTCCGCGTCAAGGAAGAGGTGATCTCGGTCGCCAACATCAACGGCGTGTTCGGCAAGAACTTCCAGACCACCGGCCTGGACAAGCTTGAAGCGGACAACCTCGCCAAGCTGCTGAAATCCGGCTCGCTGGCCGCGCCGATGGACTTCGTCGAAGAGCGCATCGTCGGCCCGAGCCTGGGTGCGGAGAACGTCGAGCGCGGCGTGACCGCGGTCGGCTTCGCGTTCCTGTTCACCCTGATCTTCTTCACCGTGTACTACCGCATGTTCGGCGTGATCACTTCGGTAGCCATGCTGTTCAACCTGCTGATCGTGGTGGCGGTGATGTCGCTGTTCGGTGCGACGATGACGCTGCCGGGCTTCGCCGGTCTGGCGCTGTCGATCGGCCTGTCGGTCGACGCCAACGTGCTGATCAACGAGCGTATCCGTGAAGAGCTGCGGGCCGGCATGCCGCCCAAGTCGGCCATCGTCGCCGGTTACGAGAAGGCTTCCGGGACCATCCTGGACGCCAACCTCACCGGCATCCTGGCGGGTGTGGCGTTGTATGCGTTCGGTACCGGCCCGCTGAAGGGCTTCGCCGTGACCATGATCGTCGGCATCCTGGCCTCCATGTTCACTGCAATCACCGTCTCGCGTGCCCTTGCCGTGCTGCTTTACAGCCGCCGCAAGAAGCTCAAGACCCTGGCCATCTGACGGGAAGCGAATAGAAACCATGAAACTTTTCCCGTTGCATCTGATCCCGAACGACACCAAGTTCGACTTCATGCGCACCCGCTGGGTGGCCATCGGTCTGGCGGCACTGGTGTTCATTGCCGCCATCGGCTGCATTGCCTTCAAGGGCTTCAACTACGCGCTGGACTTCACCGGCGGCACCGTGGTCGAAGTACGCTTCGACAAGCCCGCTGACGTCGATGCCGTCCGCGAGCACCTGGAAGGTGCCGGCTATGCCGGTGCCCAGGTGCAGAGCTTCGGCAGCGGCAGCAACCTGCTGATCCGTCTGCAGCCGCAGGAGATGGCCGCTGGCGAGAATGCCGGCGAAGCCAACAACCGCACCGCGGAAGCCGTGCAGAAGGCGATCTCGGTGGAGGGCAACCAGGCCGCCATCGTGGGTGCCGAGTTCGTGGGCCCGCAGGTCGGCAAGGAGCTGGCCCTGAACGGCCTGTACGCGGCGCTGTTCGTGCTGATCGGCTTCCTGATCTACATCGGTTTCCGCTTCGAGTGGAAGTTCGCGATGGTGGCGATCATCACCACGCTGTTCGACGTGCTGGTGGTGGCCGGTTACTTCTCGCTGAGTGGCCGCGAGTTCGATCTGACCGTGCTGGCCGGCCTGCTGTCGGTGATGGGCTTCTCGATCAACGACACCATCGTGGTGTTCGACCGTGTGCGTGAAAACTTCCGCAGCCTGCGTGTCGAGCCGCTGGAAGTGATGAACCGGTCGATCAACCAGACGCTGTCGCGCACGATCATCACCTCGCTGGTGTTCTTCCTGTCGGTGCTGGCGCTGTACCTGTACGGCGGTGGTTCGCTGGAAGGGCTGGCGCTGAGCCAGATGATCGGTGCGGTGATCGGTACGCTGTCGTCGATCTTCATTGCCTGCCCGCTGCTGACGATGGGCGCGCTGGCGGTGAGCAAGCAGGATCTGCTGCCGAAGGCCAAGGACGTGGAAGCGCTGGAGCGTCGTCCGTAAGGGTTCTGGTGGTTTGAAACAGCTGAAAGGCCGCGCATTGCGCGGCCTTTCTTTTGGCTGCTCTCCCGCCCTCACCGGTCCCAGGCCACAAGGAACATACACCCCCGTCGGTTGTACTCCGCAGCGCTGCGCACTACGATCCCTTGCGTTCCGCGCAGCCGCTCCGGTGGCGCGCGACCTCCCTTTCATCGCGCCGGTCCGCCCTGCGCCAGTCCCCCTCGAGGTTTACATGGTCATCAAACCGCGTGTGCGCGGCTTCATCTGCGTCACTACCCATCCCGTCGGCTGCGATGCGGCCGTCAAGCAGCAGATCGATTACATCCAGTCCAAGCGGAAGATCGCCAACGGCCCGAAGAAGGTGCTGGTGCTTGGCGCCTCCACCGGCTACGGCCTCGCTGCGCGCATCACCGCCGCCTTCGGCAGCGATGCGGCGACGCTGGGGGTGTTCTTCGAGCGCCCGGGCACCGAGACCAAGCCGGGCACGGCTGGCTGGTACAACACCGCCGCGTTCCACAAGTACGCCGAGCAGGCCGGCCTGTACGCCAAGAGCGTCAATGGCGATGCCTTCTCCGACGAGGTCAAGGCCAAGGTCATCGAGCTGATCAAGCAGGATCTCGGCCAGGTCGACCAGGTGGTGTACAGCCTGGCCGCGCCGCGCCGCAAGCACCCCAAGACCGGTGAAGTGATCAGCTCCACGCTCAAGCCGATCGGTGCGCCGATCACGCTGCGTGGCCTGGACACCGACAAGGAAGTGATCACCGAGACCACGATCGAGCCGGCGACGCCGGAAGAGATCGCCGGCACCGTTGCCGTCATGGGCGGCGAAGACTGGCAGATGTGGATCGATGCGCTGCTGGAGGCCGGTGTGCTGGCCGAAGGCGCGACCACCACGGCGTTCACCTACGTCGGTGAGGAAATCACCCAGGCGATCTACTGGAACGGCTCCATCGGCGCGGCCAAGAAGGATCTGGACGAGAAGGTCGTCGGCCTGCGCCAGAAGCTGGCCCCGATCGGTGGCGATGCGCGCGTGTCCGTGCTCAAGGCAGTGGTCACCCAGGCCAGCTCGGCGATCCCGACCATGCCGCTGTACCTGTCGCTGCTGTTCAAGGTGATGAAGGCCAAGGGCACGCACGAAGGCTGCATCGAGCAGCTCGATACGCTGTACGACATCCTCTACGGTGGCAAGGACGCGGGTACCGCGAGCGAGCGCCTGCGCCATGACCTGGTCACCGACGGCGGCCGCAAGGTCGCGCTGATCGATGACGCCGGCCGCCTGCGCGCGGACTACAAGGAAATGGCGCCGGAAGTGCAGGGTGAGGTGGTCGCGCTGTGGCCGCAGGTCACCAACGAAAACCTGTACGAGATCAGCGATCTGGCCGGCTACAAGGCCGACTTCCTGCGCCTGTTCGGGTTCGGCGTGGAGGGCGTGGATTACGACGCGGACGTCGCGACCGATGTGAAGATTCCGAACCTGGTCGAGATGGCCTGATCGGAAGGATCGATGCCGACCCATGGTCGGCATCTACCGGCGGGTGTCACGGCGTATCGTCGCGCCGCCCCGCACCGCATGATTCGCCCCGCACCGCATGACCGGTAGGTCACGACCGTTGGTCGTGACACTTCCCCTCAACTGAAATCGAAATTCATCGCCGGACCGGCGGGGCCGACGAACTCGCCCTGCACGTAATCCACGCCGGCACTGAACAGCAGGCTCATCGAGTTGGCATCGGCGACGAACTCGGCGATGGTCTGGATGTTGGCCGCCTGCGCACGCGCGGTGATCTCGCTGATCTTCTCGCTGTGTTCGCGGGTGCTGGCGAAATCGCAGGTGAAATCGCGGTCCAGCTTGAGGAACTGCGGCTGGAAATGCGCCAGCAGCTGGAACGAATCCAGCCCCGAACCGAACTGCTCCAGGCCGATCCGGCAGCCCAGCGGCGCGACCGCCGACAGGAACTGCTGCGCGTTGCGCAGATGGGTGAACACCTTGGCCTCCGGCGCGTGCAGCCACAGCTGTTCGCCCGGCACCCCCTGGGCCTGCAGCTCGCGGCGCAGGGTGGCGATCATCTGCGGATCGTTGAACGATTCCGGGGTGATCTTGACCATCATGTGGGTGACATGACCCTCGCGGCTGCGCGCGGCGAGCATGCTTATCGCGTGCGTGACCACCCAGCGGTTGATGTCGGCCAGCAGGCCGTGATCCTCGGCGATGCCCAGGAATGCGGTCGGGCTGAGCAGCTCGCCGTTGTGCTCCAGGCGCAGGTACGCCTCGTACAGCTCCAGCGCCTCGCCCTGCAGGTTGAGCACGGGCTGGTAATGCAGTTGGAAGCCATCGCCATCCAGCGCCTGGCGGATGCGTGCCACCCAGTGCTGGATGCGCTCTTCCTCCACGCGGTCCACTGCGGCCGGGTCGAATACCCGCGTGGTGTTGCCCAGCTCCAGTGCGGCCTGCGTGCACTCCGTGGCGCGGGCCAGCACCTGGCCGATGCTCGCGATCTTCTCGCCGACCTGCACGCCGCCCACGCTGACCGTGACCGTGGCCGAGCGCTCGCCGATGCTGAACACCTGCCCGGCGAAGGCGTCACGGATCTGGTCGGCCAACGCGACAGTCTGCGCATACGCGCCCTCGGTCAGCACCGCGAAGCTGTGTTCGCCGAAGCGGGCCACCTGGGCGGTGTCTCCAACCGATTGGGCCAGCACGCGGGCGAGGGCGCCGATCAGCGCATCGGCCGAGTCCAGGCCGATCTCCGGCAGCAGGCGCGCGTAATGGTCCGGCTCGATCAGCAGCAGGCCGAAACGGCCTTCGCTGCGGCCGGCCTGGGCGACCGCGTTCTCGACGTGCAGCATGAAGGTCGGGCGGTTGAGCAGGCCGGTGACCTGGTCGCGCTGGCGAAGGTCTTCGACCTCGCGCGCCAGCTCCGGGTCGAATTCCATGCGCCGGCGGAACACCACCTGCAGGCAGGATTCACCCTCGTAGCTGGCCTGGGTGAACTCCATCGTCGCCGGGAACACCGCGCCGTCCTGGTTGCGCGCATCCACCTGGTACTGCGGGGGCGGGGCATCGCCTTTGCTCATCGACTTGAGCAGCTGCTTGAAGCCGTCCACGTGCTGCGGGGCGACCATGTCCAGCAGCGAGATGCCTTCCACGTCGTCGAAGGTCTCGTAGCCGAACATCTCCAGGTAGGCCTCGTTGGCCCGGATGTGCATGCCTTCATGGACGTAGGCGATGGGGTCGCGCGAGGAGGAGATCAGCGCGTCGCAGCGGCGCTCGGTCTCGCGCATCTGCGCCTCGATCCGGCGCAGCCCGCGGCGCGCATGCAGATCGGTCCATTCCGTGCGGACCACCGCCAGCAGGTGCTCGGGGCGGTGGCGCAGGGCAATGGCGCGGATGCCGTTGGCGCCGGCTTCGACCCACTCGATCTCGTTGATCGATTCGGCCAGCAGGATCATCGGGATGTCCTTGCCACTGGCGGCGATCTGCTGGGTCACCTGCAGCAGCGGGATGCTCTGCGCGGCGGTGACCAGCACCAGGTCGATCGGCTGGGTGCCCAGCACCTGGGCCAGTTCCTCGCTGTGCTGCGGGCGCGTCGGGCGCACCGCGATGCCGCTGTTGCGCAGCGTGCTGACGATGGTCTCGGCGTTCTCGCCGCTGTCGTCCACGATCAGCAGGCGGACCGTCATGTCATTCGCGTTCTGCATTCACTACTCCCCGGACTGCAAACTTGATACACGATGCGTGTGACTACGTCCATGCGGCAAACGGCAGCCGATCACGGAACGTTCGTTCCGGCTCAGGCCACGCTGCCCGCGGCATGGCCACAGGCCCAGGCCCACTGGAAGTTGTAGCCCCCCAGCCAGCCGGTCACGTCCAGCACTTCCCCGATAAAGTGCAGGCCGGGAACCAATTGGGATTCAAATGAACTGGAGGACACCTTGCGGGTGTCGACCCCGCCCAGCGTCACCTCGGCGGTACGGTATCCCTCGGTGCCACTGGCCACCAGCGGGAAATTCTGCAGCAGATCGGCCGCCTGGCGCAGCTGCGGTTCGTCGATCTGGCGCACCAGCCGGTCCGGCAGCCAGTGCTCGCACAGGCGCAGCGCCAGCCGGCGCGGCAGCACCTCGGACAGCACCGTGCGCAGCTCGGCGGCACCGCGCTCGGCCTTCATCCGGCGCAGCCAGTCCAGCGCGTCCTGGCCGGGCAGCAGGTCCAGCCGCAGCTCGTCGCCGGGCTGCCAGTACGAGGAAATCTGCAGGATCGCCGGGCCGCTGATGCCGCGGTGGGTGATCAGCATGGAGTTGCGGAACTCGACGTCGTTGCAGCGCGCCGTGATCGGCAGCGCCACCCCGCTGAGGTCATTGAAGCGCTCCTGGTGCTTGCCGCTCAGGGTCAGCGGCACCAGCCCGGCGCGGGTCGGCAGGACCTCATGGCCGAACTGGCGGGCCAGCTCATAGCCGAAGCCGGTCGCACCCATGCTCGGGATCGACAGGCCGCCCGTGGCCACCACCAGCGAGGCGGCATGGAAATGCCCCTGCGCGGTGTGCACGTGGAAGCCGTCCGCGCCGCGCTCCACCTTCTGCACCCCGCAGTCGGTGCGGATCTGCACGCCGGCCGCTTGGCATTCGTCCACCAGCATCTTCACGATCTGCTTGGAGGAGATGTCGCAGAACAACTGGCCCAGCTCTTTTTCGTGATACGCGATGCCGTGCCGCTCCACCATCTCGATGAAATGCCAGGGCGTATAGCGGGCCAGCGCGGATTTGCAGAAGTGCGGATTGGCCGACAGGAAGTTGGCCGCCGTGGTGCCGGTATTGGTGAAGTTGCAGCGCCCGCCGCCGGACATCAAGATCTTCTTGCCGACCTTGTTGGCGTGGTCGATCACCTGCACGATGCGTCCGCGCCGGCCCGCCGTGAGCGCGCACATCAGCCCGGCCGCACCGGCCCCGATGACCAGCACGTCGCAGCGGATCACACTCACGCCTGCGGCTTCTGCTTGCGCCAGGTCGGGATGACGCTGAGCTGCGCCTTGTCGGACGTCAACTGCACTTCGCCGTCCTGGATCTGCACGTCCCACTGCATCGTGCGTTCGATCTGCGCGCCCCATTCGGTGACGAACTCGCCCGGCAGGTCCATCACTTCCAGCGTGGACAGCTTCTTCAGCGCGGAGGCGTTGCGGTCCCACCAGATATCGGCGGCGCGGCCACCATAGGTGACCAGCTGCACCGCCCGCGCGCGGCCGGCGGCCTTGCGCAGGCGCGATTCGTCGGGCTGGCCCAGTTCGATCCACAGTTCGACGTCGCCGGTGTAATCGCGGCGCCACAGGTCCGGCTCGTCGTCCACGCTCAGGCCGCGGCCGAACTCCAGCCGGTCATCGGCGTTCAGCGCGAAGGTGAGCAGGCGCACCATCAGGCGGTCATCGGTCTCGGACGGGTGCTGGGCCAGCGTCAGCGTGTGGCTGGCGTAATAGCCGCGGTCCATGTCGCTGATCTGCAGTTCGGCCTTGCGGATGGTGGCGGTGAGGGCCATGGGGATACCTGAAACAAAGAGCGCCATGATAATGGTTCGCCATGAGTCCGTCCGATCCGATCCTCGCTGCCCCCGCGCCCAGCCGCCTGCAGTTGCCGCCCGGCGACTGGCCCAGCCTGCTGGACGGGCTGTGCGCGCGCTTCCCACGCATCGACCGTGCGCAGTGGGTGGACCGCTTCGCGCGCGGGCGGGTGCAGGATGTGCAGGGCAGGGCGCTGCGGCCGGATGATGCCTGGCAGGTCGGGCTGGAGATCGTGTATTTCCGTGAGGTGGCCGATGAGCCGGTGATTCCGTTCGTGGAGGCCATCGTCCACCAGGACGCGCACCTGCTGGTGGCCGACAAGCCGCACTTCCTGCCGGTCACCCCGGCCGGGGGCTACGTGCGCGAGACGCTGCTGTCCCGGCTGGTGGCGCGCACGGGCAACCGCGATCTGGTGCCGCTGCACCGCCTGGACCGGCTGACCGCCGGGCTGGTGCTGTTCTCGACCCGGCCGGACAGTCGCGATGCCTACCAGCGGCTGTTCCGCGAGCGCCGGATCGACAAGGTGTACGAAGCGCTGGCGCCGGGACTGCCCGAACTTCCGTTCCCGCTGGAGCGGCATACCCGGTTGGTCCCGGGCGAGCCGTTTTTCCGCATGGCCGAGGTGCCCGGTGAGCCCAATGCGCGGACCCGCATCGAGGTGATCGACGGCGCCGGACCGGTCTGGCGCTACCGGCTGCACCCGGTCACCGGCCGCAAGCACCAGCTGCGCGTGCACATGGCAGGACTGGGCGCGCCGATCCTGGGCGACGATCTGTACCCGGAGCTGCTCGCGGATGCGCCGGCGGGGGTGCCGCTGCAGCTGCTGGCCAAGGAACTGGCGTTCGATGATCCGCTGACCGGGGAGCGGCGCACGTTCACCAGCGGCCTGTCGCTTCACCTGTAGGGCCGGCCGCTGGCCGGCTGCCGGGGTCCATGGTCGGTCCTGTGGTCACCGGGTGCTGCGGAGGAGCCGGCCAGCGGCCGGCACTACCAACAGCGGGCCCTCAGCCACGCCGGACCCCATCCACGCCGGACCCTCAGCCTGCCGACCGTTCATCAGGGTGATAACGGTTCATCAGCCTTAACGCTTGGCCAGCCAGCGGTCCAGCTGCGCGGCGAAGGCCTGTTTGTCGCGCGCGTGCAGGGGCGCCGGCCCGCCGGTCTGGATGCCCGAGCCGCGCAGTTCCTCCATGAAATTGCGCATCGACAGCCGCTCCGCCATGTTGTCGGGGGTGTACAGCTCGCCGCGTGGGTTCAGCGCAACCGCGTGCTTGTCCAGCACCAGCGCCGCCAGCGGGATGTCCTGCGTGACGACCAGATCGCCGGGCTGGACCCGGTCCACGATCACGCTGTCGGCCACGTCCAGGCCCGGCGGCACCTGGATCGAGCGGATGAAACGGGACGGAGGCGTCCGCAGCCAGTGGTTCGCGACCAGGGTCATCTCGATCCCGGCGCGTTCGGCGGCGCGGAACAGAATGTCCTTGATCACCGCCGGACAGGCGTCGGCGTCCACCCAGAGGTGAACTTTAGGGGGAGGGGCATCGGTCATTTGGCTGATCTTAAGGTAGGAAAAATCTGAATAGGGGGTGGGATTTCGTGTAAGATCGCCCGACCCCTTGTCCTGTCAGGCGAGAAGGGGGGATGGCTGAATAAACCAGCTATCGCTTTTTCGGTAAAACACGAGTATCGTCACCCACACTGTGTTTGCTAGGGTCACCGTGAATCGTGGCCTGGTGCAGTTGATCTCACGATCTGCTCATCGATCCGCTTTACCAACGCCTGCAACTCAGTCTCGGCTCCGATACGCGGCGGCCGCGATTATTTCAACTATTGTTTCAGGAGTTAGTACATGTCTGATCGTCAGCAGGGCACCGTGAAGTGGTTCAACGACGCCAAGGGCTTCGGCTTCATCACCCCGGAAAGCGGCCCGGACCTCTTCGTGCATTTCCGCGCGATCCAGGGCACCGGCTTCAAGTCGCTGCAGGAAGGCCAGAAGGTGACGTTCGTCGCCGTCCAGGGCCAGAAGGGTATGCAGGCTGACCAGGTGCAGGCGGTCTAATCGACCCCCGCCACCGTAAGGTCGCCTAAAACGCCGGAAGCGAAAGCTTCCGGCGTTTTTTATTGGGCGGCATTCGGCCCTGGTCGACGCAGACTGTGTTGACGACGGCATCCTCCCGGCCGCCCGGTTACGATGCCGCTTTGACCCTGCGGAACCGTCGATGATCAAGGTGCACCATCTGGACCACTCGCGCTCGCTGCGCGTGCTGTGGATGCTCGAAGAGCTGGGCCTGCCGTACCAGGTCGTCAACTATCAGCGCGACCCGAAGACCTGGCTGGCGCCGCAGGCGTTGCGCGATGTGCACCCGCTGGGCAAGTCCCCGGTGCTGCAGGACGACGCGCTGGTCCTCGCCGAATCCGGCGCGATCCTGGAATACCTGGCCGATCGCTACGACAGTGGCCGCCAGTTCTCGCCCGAGCCGATGCCGGCCCAGGCGCCCGAGCGCGTGCGCTACCGCTACTGGATGCACTACGCCGAAGGCTCGGCGATGCCACCGCTGGTGATGACGCTGGTGTTCGCGCGGCTGCGCAAGGCACCGATGCCGTTCTTCGCCAAGCCGATCGCACGCTCGATCGCCGACAAGGTGATGAAGGGCTTCGTCGGTCCGCAGGTGAAGCTGCACATGGACTGGATGGAGCGCGAGCTTGCCCAGTCGCCGTGGTTCGCGGGTGAGCGCTTCACTGCCGCCGATATCCAGATGAGTTTCCCGATCCAGGCCGCCGCCGCGCGCGGTGGCGACATGGCCGCCTACCCGCGGCTGCAGGCGTACCTGGCGCGGATCGAGCAGCGCCCGGCGTACCAGCGTGCGGTGGAACGCGGTGGTCCGTTGAACCTCGGCGGCGGTTCGCGCTGAGCTTGCGGGGCAGCCTGGCTGCCCCCATTTCATACCGATGAGCACCCAGCCCCTGCGTTTCGACAATCGCTTCATCCGTGACCTGCCCGGCGACCCGGAAACCGGCCCGCGCGTGCGTGAAGTGCGCGAGGCCGCGTGGTCGTCGGTGATGCCGACCCCGGTCGCGGCACCCCGGCTGCTGGCGTACTCGCCGGAGGTGGCCGCACTGCTCGGCATGGGCGAGGACCTGATCGAGAGCGCCGATTTCGCGCGGGTGTTCGGCGGCAATGCGTTGTATGCCGGGATGGCACCGTGGGCGGCCAACTATGGTGGCCATCAGTTCGGGCATTGGGCGGGGCAGCTCGGCGATGGCCGCGCGATCTCGCTGGGCGAACTGCTCACGCCGGACGGTGCGCACTGGGAGCTGCAGTTGAAGGGCGCCGGGCGCACTCCGTACTCGCGCGGTGCCGACGGACGTGCAGTGCTGCGTTCGTCGATCCGCGAGTTCCTCTGCAGCGAGGCGATGCATCATCTCGGCGTGCCGACCACGCGCGCATTGAGCCTGGTCGGCACCGGCGATGCCGTCGTGCGCGACATGTTCTATGACGGCCACCCCGAGGCCGAGCCCGGCGCGATCGTCTGCCGCGTCGCGCCGTCCTTCATCCGCTTCGGCACCTTCGAGCTGCCGGCCTCGCGCGGCGACACCGCGCTGCTGCGGCAACTCGCCGATGTCTGCATCGCGCGGGATTTTCCTGCGCTCGCCGAACTGGGCGACGCGCGCCATGCACGCTGGTTCGCCGAGATCTGCGAACGCACCGCGGTGCTGGTCGCGCACTGGATGCGGGTCGGCTTCGTCCACGGGGTGATGAACACCGACAACCTGTCCATTCTCGGTCTCACCATCGATTACGGCCCGTATGGCTGGGTCGAGGATTACGATCCCGAGTGGACGCCCAACACCACCGACGCGCAGGGGCGACGCTATCGTTTCGGCACGCAGCCGCAGGTGGCGTACTGGAATCTCACCCGGCTGGCACAGGCACTGGCGCCGCTGTTCGAGGATGTCACTCCGCTGCACGACGGGCTGGCGCGCTTCCAGCAGGTGCACGCCGAATGCGAGCGCGCCGATATCGCCGCCAAACTGGGCCTGGACCGCTGCCGCGATGCCGATGTGGCGTTGATGGCGGCCTGGCTGGAGATCCTGCACGAGGGCGAGATGGACATGACCCTTGCTTTCCGCGGCCTGATGGCGCTCGATCCCGCGTCACCTTCCGTGGCGGTGCTGGAGGAGGCCTTCTACAGCCCGGCACGCCGCGAGGCGGTGCTGCCGTCACTGCAGGCCTGGCTGCAGCAGTATGCGGCGCGCCTGCGTGCGGATGACTTGAGTGTGCAGGCGCGGCAGCAGCAGATGGGCCGCGCCAATCCGGTCTACGTGCTGCGCAACTGGCTGGCGCAGGAAGCGATCGAACAGGCGGAGCAGGGTGACCTCAGTGGCGTGCATACGTTGCTGGAGGTGCTGCGCCACCCGTATGACGTGCAGCCCGGGCGCGAACACTTCGCGGGCAAGCGGCCCGAGTGGGCGCGTGAGAAGGCTGGCTGCTCGATGCTGTCCTGCAGCTCGTAAGCACTCCCGGGCGGGGCAGTGGATGCCGCCCGCCCCGCCTGATTTCCCCTCGCTGATCGCGCTGTCGCAGCCTCGCTGCAGCAGGACCGTGGCCGTCGTCGCGGCCACTTCTACGACAATGGTCGTACGGGCGATGTTCGATAATCGCACGCATAGTCGATAAACGCACTTGAATGGTGCAGTGCGATAAACCTACTTTCAATCCCGTTCCAAGCGATCCACCTCTGGCGGGCGAGGGCAGTGCCGAACCGGTACTGAAGCCAGGTGCAGGGGAAGACCGCAGGAGTTCCCTTCCCTGTGCGGAGTATGCGCATGCGTTGCCGTCTGTCTGTTGTGTCCCTGTCCCTGCTTGCCGTGCTGCCGTCGCTGGCGCACGCCTTCCAGGCCGAGCCCGCGCGCACGTCGCTGGAGGTGCTCCGGGTCGAGCGCTATGCCGATGATGCCAGCCCGGGCTCGCTGCGCTGGGCGATCAGCACCGCCAACCTGGCGCCGGGGCGCTACCGGATCGAGATCGCCGCGGTGGGCAACGCCCCCTACGTGATCCGTCCGGCCACGCCGCTGCCGGAGATCGTCGGGCCGGTGCAGATCGTCGGCACGCCGTGGGCGCGCGAAGGCCAGTACGTCGCCATCGACGGCTCGGCCTACGTCACCGGCACCGGGACCGACGCCTGCCCGGGGGCCGAACCCGGCCAGTCCGGCACCAACGTACGTACCACCACGCTGCCGGGGCTGGTCCTGCGCGACACCCGCGGCGTCGAACTGACCGGGCTGGAGATACGCAATTTCTGCATCGGCGTGCTGATCAACCGCAGCAGCCACAGCGAGATCCACGACAACCGCATCGTCGCCAACAAGGGCGGTGCCGGGATCATGCTGACCGGCGACGACGGCAAGGGCCAGTCCACCGCCACCACCACGGTGCACAACCGGATCGTGCGCAACCAGTTCGTGGACAACGGCGATGGGCTGGAGCTGACCCGCGGTGCGGCCTGGAACCTGGTGGCCGACAACCTGTTCCAGTCCACGGCCGCCAATCCGGAACCGTCGCAGGGCATCGAGATCCTGTGGGGCAATGACAACACCGTGGTGCGCAACCGTTTCGTCGATTACTCCGATGGCCTGCAGATCAACTGGGGCAACCGCAACTACATCGCGGCCAACACCTTCACCGGCAATTCGATCGGCCTGAGCATCACCGGGAGCGAAAACGTGGTGGATGGCAACACGATCACCGGCAATGGCATCGGCATCGCAGTGCGACCGCAGCCGGTCAGCGCACCGAACCGCTTCAGCGCCAACCGCATCTTCGCCAACGGGCTGAAGATCGAGCGCTGTGAGGCCGGGGGTGCCTGCGCCCAGGGCCAGCCACGCGGCGCCATCGTATTCGGCGTACCCGGGCTGGAACACGCGAGCTTCGTGGGTTCGCGTGGGCGCGGGGTGGACAGCGATCCCGCCAAGCGCGCGCGCATCTGCACCGCGCCGGGTCAGGCCGAGTGCCAGCCGGCCCCCAATCTCGGCCAGGCCGCGCCGACGTTGCGAGCGGTGCAGGGCAGCGGTGCGGCGCGCACGGTGCAGGGTGTCCTCCAGGGCGTGCCCGGCCAGCGCTACCAGCTGGAAATCTTCGGCAACCGCGCCGCCCACGGTCGCGAAGCCGAACGCCTGCTCGGCACGGTCGAAGCGATCACCGATGCGCAGGGGCAGGGCCGGTTCACGCTTGCACTGCCGGTCAACGGCGAGGCGGCCGACATCGCCACCGTGACCGCCACCTCGACCTCCGCGCTGGGCGCGACGTCGCCCCTCAGCGCGCCGCTGTCGCTGCGCTGATCCCCCTACGAGAGATACCCATGGCTGCCCTGATCCGAACCTCCCTGTCCACGCTGGCCGCCGCTGCGCTGCTGTGCCCGGCGCTGGCCGCCGCGCAGTCCGCCAACCGCTACGACGGCACTACCCTTACCGGCGATTGGGGTGGCACCCGCACCGCGCTGGACGAACGCGGCATCCGCTTCCGCGGCGACTATGTCGGCGAAGCCATGGGCGTGGTCGACGGCGGTTACGGCCGTACCGGCGCGCGCTATGCCCAGCAGGTGCGCGTGGGCATCGATCTGGACATGGGCACGCTGGCCGGTTGGAGCGGCGGTGCGTTCCACGTCACGCTCAATGACCGTCGCGGCAACAGCACCTCGGCCGATCTGGTCGGCAACCGCTTCCCGATCCAGGAAGCCTACGGTGGCCAGTACACGCGCCTCACCGAAGCCAGCTACGATCAGACATTCAACGCCGGCCAGTCGTATTTCAAGCTGGGCTACTACGCGATGGGCAACCAGTTCGGCCTGCACAGCCTGCTGACCCACTTCGTCAACGCGGCCTTCTGCGCGCATCCGCTGGCCATGTCCGGCAACAGCGGCTGGTACAACTACCCCACGGCACGCTGGGGCGGTGAAGTGGCCCAGCAGGTCAGCCCGGCGTTGAACGTGCGCACCGGGTGGTTCCAGGTCAATCCGAACCTCGGCGGCAACATCGAACGCAACGCGTTCCGTCCATTCGTGTCGGGCACCACCGGCTCGCTGTTCCCGCTGGAAGTGACCTGGACCCCGGACAAGGGCGGCACCCATCCGGGCGTGTACAAGTTCGGCGGCTACTACGACACCTCGCGGGTCAGCCAGCGTGGCCTGGATACCTCGCCGACCACGGGACGCCACGGCGCCTACCTGCTGGCCGAGCAGCGCCTGACCCGCGAAGCAGGTGATCCGCAGCGCGGGCTGACCGCGTTCGCGCAGTACATGGTGTCCGACACCGATACCGCGCAGATCCGCCGCTGGTACGCGCTGGGCGGCGTCTACCAGGGCATCGGCTCGCGCGCGCAGGACAGCATCGCGCTGGGTTACGTTGGTGCGGACATCAACCGCCGCCTGGTCGATGCGCGCCGCGCCGATCTCGTCGGCATGGGCGTGCCGGGCGATTCGCCGCTGTACCAGCTCAGCCAGGCCGAGGAACTGTTCGAACTGTCCTACAGCATCCAGGTCACCCCCTGGCTGATGATCCGCCCGGACGTGCAGTACATCGTCAATCCCGGCACGTTCGCCTATACCCGCACCGACAACGCCTGGGCGTTGGGTGTACAGACCAAGGTCACCTTCTGATGTGCGCGCTCATTCCCTATCTGTTGGCCGCCGTGCTGGGCGGCGTGGCATCCGTCGCGCAGGCCGTCCCGCCGGCGGTGACGCCATTGCAGGTCGGTGCGCTGCGCATCGGCGAAGGCGCGCCGCGCACCATCGTGCCGATCACCGGCGCCACCGCCGAGCTCGCGCTTCAGCAGGCCACCGCGATCGCCGCCAGCCCGTCGACCGATCTGGCCGAATGGCGCATCGATTACCTGGACATCGCCACCGACGGCAAGGCGCTGGTCGCGCTCGGCAAGCGCATCGCGCACACGCTGGACGGCAAGCCGATGATCGTCACCTTCCGCACCCAGGCCGAAGGCGGCAGCAAGCCGATCCGCGATGCGGACTATGCGGCGCTGTACGCCATGCTGCTGCGCGGTGGCTTCGCCCAGTTGATCGACGTGGAGATGTTCCGCGATCCCACCCTTGTGGCGTCACTGGTCGCGCAGGCGCACAAGGCCGGGGTCAAGGTGGTGATGTCCAGCCACGACTTCCATGCCACGCCCGCGCGCGAGGAGATCATCGCGCGGCTGCTGCGGCAGGACGCGATGGGCGCGGATGTGCTGAAGATCGCGGTGATGCCGCAGGACGCCGGCGATGTGCTGACGCTGCTGGATGCCACCTGGCAGGTGCGCCAGCGCAGCAGCAAGCCGCTGTTGACCATGTCCATGGGCGGCACCGGCGTGGTCTCGCGGCTGGCCGGTGAAACCTTCGGCCAGGCGCTGACCTTCGGCATGATCGGCACGCCCTCGGCGCCGGGCCAGGTCGAGGTCGAGCAGCTGCAGTCGGTGCTCCAGGTCATCCACGCTTCCAGCCAGGCCGGTCGTTGAGACCTCCCCGCCGGACGCCTTTCGCACCACGTCGTCGCAGGATCCTTGTATGAGCCATGCCACCGCCTCCGCTTCCCCGCTCGTGCTCGAGCGGATGAGTCCCTTCCAGTGGACCGCCATCGCGATCTGCGTGCTGTTGAACATGCTTGATGGCTTCGATGTGATGGTGATGGCGTTCACCGCGCCGCACGTATCGGCCGACTGGGGGCTGTCGGGCAAGGTACTGGGCATCATGCTCAGCGCCGGCCTGGTGGGAATGGCGCTGGGCTCGTTCCTGCTCGCACCGCTGGCCGACCGCTGGGGTCGCCGGCCGATGATCATGCTCTGCCTGGTGATCCTGACCGCGGGCATGGCTGCATCCGCGCTGGCCGCCAACGCCTGGCAGCTTGCCGCACTGCGTGTGTTCACCGGCATCGGCATCGGCGGCATGCTGGCCGGGGTAGGGGTGATCACGGCCGAGTATGCCAATGCGAAATGGCGCAGCACGGCGGTGGCGATGCAGGCGACCGGGTATCCCATCGGGGCCACGCTCGGCGGCCTGCTGGCCGCGTGGATGCTGGAGCACTTCAGCTGGCACAGCGTGTTCCTGATCGGTGCCGGTGCATCGCTGCTGTGCATCCCGCTGGTGATGGCCTGCCTGCCCGAATCGCTGGATTTCCTGGTCGCGCGTCGGCCGAAGGATGCGCTGCCGCGGCTGAATGCGCTGCTGGCACGTATGCGGATGCCGACCCTGCAGGCATTGCCGCCGGTGCCCGTGCGTGCCGATGGGCGCAAGGGCTATGCGGCGCTGTTCGTCGGCGATCTGCGGCGGGTGGCGGTGCTGATCGCGATGGCGTTCTTCCTGCACATGTTCGCGTTCTATTTCGTGCTGAGCTGGACGCCGAAACTGCTGGTGTCCGCCGGCGTCTCGGCGCAGCAGGGCATCACCGGCGGGGTGCTGCTCAACCTCGGTGGCATCGTCGGCGGCAGTCTGTTCGGCTGGCTCGCCTCGCGCTGGGCGCTGTCGCGGCTGACCGCCGCCAGCCTGGTGCTGGCCATGCTGGCGATGCTGTTGTTCGCCAGCTTCAACACCCGCCTGGAGATCGCCTTCCCGATCGCCTTCGTGATCGGCGCAGCGTTGTTCGGGGCGATGGCCGGCCTGTATGCCGCCGCGCCGGTGGTGTTCGCTGCGGACGTGCGCACCACCGGGCTCGGCTGGGCGATCGGGATCGGGCGCGTCGGCGCGATTCTCTCGCCGTTGAGCGTGGGCCTGCTGGTCGATGCGGGTTGGTCGCCGGCGGCACTCTACGTGCTGTGCGCGCTGCCGCTGGCCCTCGCCGCGTGGGCCTGCCTGGGGCTGCGCGTGGGCGTGGGCCAGACGCGTACCTGAGCCCACCAGGAGAATCACAATGATGTGCGATTATCGAATCAAGTGGCCGAATATCGGATTGACCGTGCGCGCTGCGCTGCGCACCATTGTCCTTTCCAGAGTCTTCCCGCACGTGGCCGCGCATCGCAGTGCGTGGCAAGGAGCAATGCAGTGATCGACAAGACCGTGGCCAGCGCTGACGCAGCGGTGGCCGATATCCACGACGGCGCCACGGTGATGATCGGCGGGTTTGGTACCGCCGGCATGCCTGACGCGCTGATCGATGCCCTGAT
This sequence comes from Stenotrophomonas sp. JAG2, assembly GCF_041080745.1. NCBI lineage: Bacteria > Pseudomonadati > Pseudomonadota > Gammaproteobacteria > Lysobacterales > Lysobacteraceae > Stenotrophomonas > Stenotrophomonas sp. JAG2. Next base: position 123,862 of record NZ_JBEUMH010000009.1, read on the forward strand.
CGCGCAGGGCGCGCGCGGGCTGACCATCATCAACAACAACGCCGGCAACGGTGACAGCGGGCTGGCCGCACTGATCAGGCACAAGCGCGTGCGCCGCATCATCTGTTCGTTCCCGCGCCAGGCCGACTCGCAGCATTTCGACGCGGCCTACCGCGCCGGCGAGATCGAACTGGAACTGGTGCCGCAGGGCAATCTGGCCGCGCGCATCCATGCGGCCGGCTCGGGGCTGGGGGCGATCTTCACCCCGACCGGCTATGGCACCGAGCTGGCGCAGGGCAAGGAAACCCGCGAGATCGATGGCCGCCATTACGTGCTCGAGTACCCGCTGCATGCTGACTTCGCGCTGATCAAGGCCCACCGCGGCGACCGCTGGGGCAACCTGGTCTACCGCAAGACCGCACGCAATTTCGGTCCGCTGATGGTGATGGCCGCGCGCTGCGCGATCGTGCAGGTGTCGTCGGTCGTGCCACTCGGTGAACTCGACCCCGAGGCGGTGGTGACCCCGGGCATCTTCGTGCAGCGGGTGGTCGAACTGCCCACGTCCACCGCTGCAGGAGATCGCGCATGAACCGCCTCAGCCGCGAACAGATGGCCGCGCGCGTCGCGCGTGACATCCCCGAAGGTGCCTACGTCAATCTCGGCATCGGGCTGCCGACCACGGTGGCCAACTTCCTGCCGGCCGACAAGGAGATCTTCCTGCAGTCGGAGAATGGCCTGCTCGGCATGGGCCCGGCGCCTGCGCATGGCGAGGAGGATCCGGACCTGATCAACGCCGGCAAGCAGCCGGTGACCCTGCTGACCGGGGGCTGCTATTTCCACCATGCCGATTCGTTCGCGATGATGCGTGGCGGCCACCTGGACATCTGCGTGCTCGGCGCGTTCCAGGTATCAGCGCAGGGCGACCTGGCCAACTGGAGCACCGGTGCGGCCGATGCGATTCCGGCGGTAGGGGGTGCGATGGATCTGGCGATCGGTGCGAAGCAGGTCTTCGTGATGATGGACCTGCTGACCAAGCAGGGGCAGAGCAAGCTGGTGGCCGAATGCAGCTATCCGCTGACCGGCCTGCGCTGCGTCTCGCGGGTCTATACCGATGTCGCCGTGTTCGACCTGGGCAAGGACGGCGCGACCGTGCTGGAGATGGTCGACGGGGTGACGCTGGCGAAGCTGAGCGAGCTGACCGGCCTGCCGCTGCAGATGAGTGAAGGAGCCTGACATGAGCCTGCAGGACATCTATATCGTCGATGGTATCCGAACCCCGATCGGCCGCTATGCCGGGGCGCTCTCCGGCATCCGTGCCGACGACCTGGGCGCGCTCCCGATCAAGGCGCTGCTGGCGCGTCATCCGCAGCTGGACCCGGCGCTGATCGAGGAGGTGTACCTGGGCTGCGCCAACCAGGCCGGCGAAGACAACCGTAACGTGGCCCGGATGAGCCTGCTGCTGGCCGGCCTGCCGGTCAGCGTGCCGGGCAGCACCGTCAACCGGTTGTGTGGCTCGGGCCTGGATGCGATCGGCACGGTGGCCCGCGGTATCGCCGCTGGCGAGCTCGGGCTGGCCATCGCCGGCGGGGTCGAATCGATGTCGCGCGCGCCGCTGGTGATGGGCAAGCCGGGTGCCGCGTTCGCGCGGGATCAGAGCCTGGAGGACACCACCATGGGCTGGCGCTTCATCAACCCGCGTTTGCGCGAGCTGCACGGCGTGGAAACCATGGGACAGACCGCGGAAAATGTCGCCGAGCGCTACGCGATTTCGCGCGAGGACCAGGATGCGTTCGCGCTGCGCAGCCAGCAGCGCACCGCCGCGGCCCAGCAGCGCGGGTTCTTCGAGGGCGAGATCGTCGCAGTCGACGCGCCGGGTCGCAAACGTGGCGAAAGCGTGCGCGTGGCGCACGACGAACACCCGCGCGCCGATACCACGATCGAGGCGCTGAGCAGGCTGAAACCCCTGTTCCGCCAACCCGGCACCGTCACCGCCGGCAATGCCTCGGGCATCAACGATGGGGCCGCGGCGCTGCTGCTGGCGTCCGGTACGCAGGTACAGGCGCTGGGGCTGACGCCGCGTGCGCGCATCCTCGGCTTTGCCAGTGCCGGCGTGGAGCCGGCGATCATGGGCATGGGCCCAGTGCCGGCCACTCGCCGCCTGCTGGGCCGGCTCGGCCTGGGCATCGCCGATTTCGACGCGATCGAACTCAACGAGGCGTTCGCCTCGCAGGGGCTGGCCTGCCTGCGCGAGTTCGGGCTCCCCGACGATGCCGCGCACGTCAACGCCAACGGCGGCGCCATCGCGATCGGTCATCCGCTTGGCATGAGCGGTGCGCGGCTCGCACTCACGCTGCTGCGCCAGCTGGAGGCCAGCGGCGGCCGACGCGGCCTGGCCACCATGTGCATCGGTGTCGGCCAGGGCGTGGCGCTGGCGATCGAGCGCGTCTGAATCCGTCTTCCCTTCTTACGCTTCACGGCCGCTGTCGCCTCCGCGTGGCAGCGTGCCGTAGCACCACAGCCGCGGTCTTCCGGCCGCCCGCCAATCGGAGTACGCCATGAGCGATCCCACTGACCTGCGCGGTTACCGCAGGCCTTATCCCGGCACCCAGCCGGACCGCATCCACCTGCCGTATGCGTCCACGCGCCTGCGCGGCCCGGGCCGCGATCCGATCCGGATGCCGGCCACGTTGTCCGAAGTGACCGGGCCCACCCTGGACCGGATCACCCTGGGCAGGCACGCGGCCGATCTGACGGCTGGTTTCAAGGGCCAGCCGCTGGGCGAGCGCATCGTGGTCAGCGGCCGGGTGCTGGATGAGAACGGCCGCCCGGTCCGCAACCGCGTGGTAGAGGTGTGGCAGTGCAACGCCGCCGGCCGCTACCTGCACAAAGGCGATCAGCACGATGCGCCGCTGGACCCCAACTTCACCGGCACCGGCCAGGTGCTTACCGATGAGCACGGCCGTTACCGTTTCACCACGATCAAGCCGGGTGCGTATCCGTGGCGCAACCACTTCAACGCATGGCGGCCGGCGCATATCCATTTCTCGCTGCATGGCGAGGGCATCGGCCAACGTCTGGTCACGCAGATGTACTTCCCCGGCGATCCGCTGCTGGAGTTCGACCCGATCTACAACTGCGTGGACGATGCCAAGGCCCGCGCGCGCATGGTGTCCTCGTTCGACTGGGAGACCACCGAGAACGAATTCGCGCTGGGCTATCGTTTCGACATCGTCTTGCGTGGCCGCAAGATGACCGTGTGGGAGTAAGCAGATGAGTTTCCAATCCACTCCGTGGCAAACCGTGGGCCCGTACTACCGGCTGGGCCTGGAGCCGCTGTACCGCACCGACATCGCACCGGCACAGGCGCAGGGTGAACGCGTGCAGATCCAGGGGCAGGTATTCGACGGCCTGGGCGTACCGGTCTCGGATGCCGTGCTGGAGATCTGGCAGGCCGATGCGCAGGGCATCTATGCACACCCGGAAGACCCGCGGCACGCCGACCACGATCCGGCGTTCGACGGATGGGGCAGGGTGCCGACCGATGAGCACGGCCGCTTCGCGTTCACCACCGTGCGCCCGGGCAGCGTGGCAGGGCCCAGCGGGCAGGCGCAGGCGCCGCACCTGATGGTGCTGGTCTTCATGCGCGGCCTGCTGCGCGCGGCCAGTGCGCGGCTGTATTTCAGCGATGGGCCCGATAATGCCGACGATCCGATCCTGGCGCTGGTGCCGGCCGAGCGCCGCTCCACCCTCATCGCACAGGCGCAGGGCAATGGCCTGTACCACTGGGACGTGCGCATGCAGGGTGAACTGGAAACCGTCTTCTTCGATTACTGATGCTGGCGTGCACTTCGCGCCGACCGGGCGCGGGTAAGCTGGCTCCTCCTTTGTAAGGATGGCGCGTGATGAGCGATTCCTGTTCCCTGCTCGGTGGCCTGTTCGGCGCGCCGGAGGTCGATGCGGTGTTCACCGACACCGCACGACTGCAGGCGATGCTCGATGTCGAAGCCGCGCTCGCGCGGGCGCAGGTGCGCTGCGCGGTGATTCCTGCCGACGCGCTGGGCCCGATCGAAGCCGCGTGCCGGGTCGGGCTGTATGACGTATCTGCTCTGGGGCGTGCAACCGCGCTGGCCGGCAATCCGGCCATCCCACTGGTCAAGGCGCTGACCGCCCAGGTCGCGCGGGACAGCGCCGAGGCCGCACGGTGGGTGCATTGGGGCGCGACCAGCCAGGACATCATCGATACCGGCGCGGTGCTGCAGCTGCGTACCGCATCGGGGTGGGTGCAGGATCGCCTGCGCCTGCTGTGCGATGCCCTGGCCGCGTTGGCCGATGCCGAACGCGATACCGGCCTGCCCGGGCGCACGCTGCTGCAGCAGGCGGTGCCGGTGACCTTCGGCCTGAAGGCCGCCGGCTGGCTCGACGCATTGCAGCGCAGTCAGCGCCGCCTGCAGGCGTTGCGTGCGGATACGCTGGTGCTGCAGTTCGGCGGTGCCGCGGGGACGCTGGCGTCGCTGCAGACGCGCGGCCTGGACGTGGCCCAGGCCTTGGGCGAAGAGCTCCAGTTGCCGGTGCCGGCACTGCCCTGGCACACCGCACGCGATCGCGTTGCCGAATTCGGCAGCGTGTTCGCCCTGTTGACCGGTACGCTGGGCAAGATCGCCACCGATATCGTGCTGCTGATGCAGTCGGAAGTGGCCGAGGCGTTCGAGCCGGCCGGTGAGGGCAAGGGCGGTTCCTCCGCCATGCCGCACAAGCGCAACCCGGTCGGCTGCGTGGCAGCGATCGCCGCGGCCAGCCGGGTGCCGGGCTTGTTGTCCACGTTGTTCGTGTCGATGCCGCAGCCGCACGAGCGCGCCGCAGGGCAGTGGCATGCCGAGTGGGAAACCGTGCCGGAGATCGTGCGCCTGTGCGCCGGCAGCCTGGCCCAGGTGACCGTGGTGGTGCAGGGCCTGCAGCTTGACCGTGTGCGCATGCAGGATCACCTGGACAGTCATGGTGGCCTGCTCTACGCCGAGGCGGTGGCCGTGACCCTGGCCGAGACACTGGGCAAGTCGGCTGCGCATGCGCTGGTGGAACAGGCCGCGCGCGAGGCGCTGGCGCAGTCGCGGCACCTGCGCGAGGTGCTGGCGCAGATGCCCGAGGTCACCGCGCAGCTGTCCCTCCCACAATTGGATGCCCTGTTCGCGCCAGACAGCTGGCGTGGCATGGCCGATACCTGGATCGACCGCGTGCTGGCGCAGCGCGGCTCCCCCTGATGTCTGGAGTGTTGCATGCCGTTTCTTGAGCTGGAGTCGCACCGCCTGCATCACCGCATCGACGGGCCGGTCGGTGCGCCGTGGCTGACGTTCTGCAATTCGCTGGGCACCGACCTGCACATGTGGGACCGGCAGGTCGACGCGCTGTCGGCGACGTTCCGCATCCTGCGCTACGACCGCCGTGGGCATGGCCAGTCCAGCGCGCCGCCGGGTGGGTACAGCGTGGCGGAGCTGGGCGCGGACGTACTCGCGCTGTGGGACCACCTGGGCGTGGAGCGCAGCCATTTCTGCGGGCTCTCCATCGGCGGGCTGACCGGGCAGTGGCTGGGCGTGCACGCCGGTGCGCGCCTGCAGACCCTGACCGTGGCCGCCACGGCCGCGAAGATCGGCACAGTGGAAAACTGGAATGCGCGCATCGCCCAGGTGCAACGCGACGGCCTACTGCCGCTGCGCGAGGGGACGGCCGAGCGCTGGTTCACCCCGGCCTTCGCCCAGGCGCAGCCCGCCGTGGTGGAGGACATCCTGCAGCGTTTCGTCGCCACCCGCGTGACCGGTTACATCGGCTGCTGCCATGCCGTGGCCACGGCGGACTTCCGCGACCTGTTGGGACGCATCATGGTGCCGACCCTGGCGATCGCCGGCGACGACGATCCGGTATGCCCTCCGGCGGATCTCGATGCCATCGCGCAGGGCGTGGCCGATGGCCGCTCCATCGAGGTGCCTGGGCGCCACATCTGCAACATCGAATCCGCCGACGCATTCACCGCAGCGCTCGTCGCCCACCTTCGCTGACCGGCCCGCGCGGGTCGGTACGCCTCTTCCTCAGAACGAGTACCCCACAATGGACGAACAGGAACGATACGAAGCCGGCCTCGCCGTACGCCGCGCCGTGCTCGGCGAAGCGCACGTGGAGCGTTCGCTGCAGGCACGCACCGATTTCACCGAGGAGTTCCAGGCCTTCATCACGCGCACCGCGTGGGGCACGGTCTGGACCCGTGATGGCTTGCCGCGGCATACGCGCTCGCTGTTGACCATCGTGATGATGGTGGCGCTGGGCCACGACGAAGAGTTCAAGCTGCACATCCGCGCCGCCCGCAACAACGGCGTCACCCCGGAGGAGATCAAGGAAGCGCTGCTGCAGGCCGCGATCTACTGCGGCGTGCCCGCCGCCAACCACGCCTTCGCACTGGCCAAGCCGATCCTCGAAGAGCAGGCCGGCGAACAGGCCGGCTGACCGGATCGCCGGCCACCAACGCCATCGCCGCCCACCAACGCACAGGTAGTGCCGGCCGCTGGCCGGCAACCCGACAACGCCAGGCAACCTCGCTTCAGTGCAGCAGGTTGCCCAACCGCTGTGCCGCTTCGCGCAGCCGCGGCAGCAGCTGCGACTGCATCACGCCCAGGCTGATCCGTCCGGCCTGGGTGCCGATATTGAGCGCGCCCACCACGGTGCCATTGCGCGCATGCACCGGCACCGCGATCGAGCGCAGCCCGATCTCCAGCTCCTGGTCCACCAGTGAGACGCCTTCGCGGCGCACGCGATCCAGCATGTCGAGGAAGTCCTCCATGCGGGTCACGGTACGCTCGGTACGCGGACGCAGCGGATTGCGTTCCAGGTAACTTTCCAGCGTGTCGCGCGGCAACGCTGCCAGCAGCACGCGGCCCATCGAGGTGCAGTACGCCGGCAGGCGGCTGCCGGCACGCAGGCCGATCGACATGATCCGCACGGTTTCGGCGCGGGCCACATACAGCACGTCGTCACCGTCGAGCACGCCCAGCGAGCAGGATTCATGCACATCGTCGCGCAGTGCATCCAGTACCGGCTGGGCGGCGGCGGTCATCGACGAAGAGGCAACGTAGGCGCCACCGATGCCAAGCACGCGCGGCAGCAGGACGAAGCCACGGCCCTGTTCGCCCACGTAGCCCAGCTTCTCCAGCGTGTACAGCACACGCCGTACGGCCGCGCGGGAGATGCCGGTCTCGGTGCTGATCTGGGACATCGTCACTTCGCGCGGGTGCTGCGAAAACACACTCAGCACGACCAGGCCACGGCCGAGGGACGTCATGAAATCCGGATCGCCCTGGTTGTCCTGGATCTGCTGCATCAGCTCGTGGCTGAGCCCGCGATCCTGCGGTGGGGCAGGGGCGCGCTTGGGACGACGGCTGGGAGGTGCGGCAGACATGGCGGTGGTTCGTGCTCGGTGATCGTGCATGGTAAGGGCTGCACGCGGCGAAGCGAAGCCGCCGCGCCACGGTCGGTGGACCATGGCGCGCGGACCTCAGCGCGTCGTCGGCAGCGCGTAGGCGATCACGTAGTCACCGCGATCCGGCGACTGGCGTGCACCGCCGGCCGAAATCACCACGTACTGGCGACCGGTTTTCGGCGACACATAGGTGATCGGCGTGCCCTGGCTGCCCACCGGCATGCGTGCTTTCCACACTTCTTCGCCGGTGCGGCTGTCGAAGGCGCGCAGGTAGTAGTCCTGCGTACCGGCGAAGAACAGCAGGCCCGATTGCGTGGCCAGTGAGCCGCCCAGGGTCGGCATGCCGATCGGAATCGGCAGGCCCATCTTGATGCCCATCGGGCCGGTGTCTTTCACCGTACCGACCGGCACCTGCCACACCAGTTCGTGGGTGGCCAGGTTGATCGCCGACATCGTACCGAACGGCGGTTGCTGGCACGGGATGCCCAGCTTGGACAGGAAGCGATCACGCAGCGAGCCGTATGGCGTGCCGGTCTGCGAGGCCGCGCCCATTTCCACCCCGCCCGCGCCTTCGGTCATTTCCGCGCGCGGAATGAGCTTGGTCCACAGGCCCAGGCGCATGTCGTTGACGAACAGGTAGCCGGTGGTCGGATCCACCGAGGCGCTGCCCCAGTTCATGCCGCCCAGCGAACCGGGCCACTGCAGGGCGAGGTCTTCGCCCGGCGGCGTGAACATGCCCTCGTAACGGAAGCCCTTGAACTGGATGCGGCACAGCATCTGATCGATCGGCGTGGCGCCCCACATGTCCGATTCGGTCAGGGTCTGCGCACCGATCTGCGGCAGGCCGACCGACAGGCGCTGCGTCGGCGAATAACGCTCACCATCGGCCTTGCCCTGCGGCGCCTTGATGTCGCGCACCTCGGTGATCGGCTGGCCGGTGGCGCGGTTGAGCATGAACACCTGGCCGGCCTTGGTGACCTGCAGCAGGGCGGGCAGGGTGCTGCCCTTGCCATCGGGCACATCGGTCAGGGTCGGCTGTGCGGGCAGGTCGTAATCCCACAGATCGTGATGCACGGTCTGGTACACCCAGCGCTCTTTGCCGGTGGCCACATCCAGGGCCACCACCGCCGAGCTGTACTTGTCATCCTGCGGGGTGCGTTCGCCGGCCCACTGGTCCGGCGTGGTGTTGCCGGTCGGCAGATAGACCAGGCCCAGCTGCGGGTCATAGGCCATCGAGGTCCATACGTTCGGGGTGGCCCGGGTGTAATGGATCGAGGGATCCAGCGGCACGTCCGGGGTTTCCTTGGAAAGATCCCAGACCCATGCGAGTGCACCGGTGCGCACGTTGTAGGCGCGCACCACGCCGGAGGGCTCACCGACCTCGATGTTGTCGGCCACGCGGCCGCCGACGATCACCAGCTCACCGGCCACCAGCGGCGCAGCAGTGAGGGTGTAGAACCCGGGCTTGATCTCGCCCATGCCGCGCTTGAGGTCGACCACGCCGTTGTCGCCGAAGTCTGCGCACGGCGCGCCGGTCGCGGCATCGAGCGCGAACAGGCGGGCATCGATGGAGGTCATCAGGATGCGCTTTTCGCAGATCGCCGGCGCGGTGCCCGCCAAGGCGGCGGCCGGTGCTTCCGGTGCGGCAGGAGCCGATGATGCGGCAGGAGCCATCGCTGCGGCAGCCGCTACAGTGGGCACGCCGTTCAACGGCAGCGTGGCGTCGAAGTAACCCAGGCCCCGGCAGCGCTGCCAGTTCGGTGCGGTCGCCTTGGGATCGAAGGCCCAGCGCTGGTGGCCGCTGTCCACGTCCATCGCGATCACCCGGTTGTGGGGCGTGCACAGATACAGGGTCTGCCCGATCTGCAACGGCGTGAGCTGGTCTTCGGCACCGAAGCCATCACTCTGCGGCACATCGCCGGTGTGTGCGGTCCAGGCGACCTGCAGCTGCGCCACATTGGCCGGGGTGATCTGGTCCAGCGCGGCGAAGCGGGTGCCCGCAGTGGTATTGCCCCAATGCATCCAGTCGCGTTGTTCGCTGCCCTTGGCGACCGGTACCACGGCCGGTCGCGCGCCCTGCGCGGTGACGACCGGGCGCGGCTGGAAGGCGGAAACCGCCGTGCCGAGCAGGCCGACCAGCAGCAGTGCCGCGACGGCATATGCGGAGCGCCCGGCGGGTTCGCCGCGGCTGCGCTTGAGCACCGGCCAGGCCAGCGCCACCAGCATCGCCAGTACGGCAGGCATCACCAGTCGCGAGACCAGCGGCCAGAAGGCCAGGCCGGCATCGGCCAGCGCCCACACCACCGTGCCGATGAACGCCACGCCATACAGCCCCGCGCCAAGCGGTCGCTGCAGGACCAGCAGCAGGCCGGCCAGCAGCGATGCACCGCCCATCAGCAGGAAGTACCAGCTGCCGCCGAGCTGGATCAGGCGGATGCCGCCTACCAGCAGCGCCAGGCCGAACAGCATCACCACGATGCCAAGAAGGACCACCAGAGTGCGGCCGAAGGCCGACCGTTTCGTGTTCTCGTCCACGTTGCATGAACCTCTACAGGAAATCCGATGCCGGCCGGCACCGGTCAGGCCCGCGCGCGCCGTGCGTGGCGGGGACCGTTGATCGTGTCATCCCGTGTCCCTGGCCGTGGCCAGGCGCGCAGGACGCTTCGCTGCTTATCGCGGAAGCGGGCTGAACAACCAGTTAGGGCGATTATCGCACGAGTGTGCGAATTCGAGGTGAGCGGACGACGCCACCGCTGGAACGCAGCGATGCCGTGACGCCGGGGCCCGGCAGCTCCCGGCCGAAGCGTTTACCCTATGCCACCCTGTTCGTTTCCAGACCCATGACCGAGTCTTCCGCCACGCCCGCCTGGGCCGGCCGCCTGCGCGACATCGCCGATTTCCCCAAGCCGGGCATCCTGTTCAAGGACATCATGCCGCTGCTCGCCGATGGTCCGGATTTCGCGGCGGCCATCGATGCGATGGTCGCGCCGTGGCGCGATGCCAACCTGCAGGCGGTGATGGGCATCGAATCGCGCGGCTTCATCCTGGGCGCGGCCATGGCGCGGGTGCTGGGCGTGGGCTTCGTGCCGGTACGCAAGCCGGGCAAGCTGCCGGGCAAGGTGCTGCGCCAGGACTACACCCTGGAATACCGCACGGACAGCATTGAAGTGCACGCCGATGCCTTGCCGGCCGGCGCGCGCGTGCTGGTGATCGACGACGTGCTGGCCACGGGCGGCACCTTGCTGGCCGCGTTGTCGCTGGCCCGTCAGCTGCAGGTCGAGGTGGTCGGTGCGGCCGTGCTGGTGGAACTGGCAGGCCTCGGCGGCCGCGAACGCTGGACGAGTGACGTCCCACTGCTGGCCAACCTGGTCTATTGATAGCGGAATCCGCGGTGACCCGGCCGCGTCGGGTAGTGCCGGCCGCTGGCCGGCAGCCCATGCATCATCCGGTAGTGCCGGCCGCTGGCCGGCACCTCAAACGCCCCGACGAAGCCGCAGCCGACCAACGGTCGGCTCTACCACATGCGTGAAGCGATCAGCCGACCCACGGTCGGCTCTACCGCTCAGACGTCCATCTTGCGGACGCGGAACCGGCGGCCCTTGATCTTGCCAGCCTCCAGCTGGGCGATCGCCCGGCCGGCCTGTTCGCGTGCAATGGCGACGTACGAGCGCGTCGCGTAGATATCGATCTTGCCGATGTACTTGGCCGCCAGCCCGGCGTCGCCGGTCAGCGCGCCGAGGATGTCGCCGGGGCGCAGCTTGTCGGTCTTGCCGCCGTCGATGCGCAGCGTGGTCATCGCCGCCTGCGGCAGCACCGGCGGGCGTGCGGTGGCCAGCGGCGTCTTCTGCCAGTCCAGCGGCTTGCCCTGTGCCATTTCCAGCGCATCGGCACGGTTGCGCTCGCGATGGGTCACCAGGCTGATCGCCAGGCCCGTCGCACCGGCGCGGCCGGTACGGCCGACGCGATGCTCATAGGTCTCGATGTCGGTCGGCAGCTCGTAATTGATCACCGCGGCCAGGTCCTGCACATCCAGCCCGCGGGCGGCGACGTCGCTGGCGACCAGCACGTTGCAGCTGCGGTTGGCGAAACGCACCAGCACTTCGTCGCGGTCTCGCTGTTCCATTTCGCCGTGCAGCGGCAGCGCGGAGAACCCGAACTGCTGCAGCGAAATGGCCACATCGTCCACGTCGCGGCGGGTGTTGCAGAACACCACGGCCGATTCCGGCGTGTACTTGAGCAGCAGGCCGGCCAACGCCTTCTGCTTCAGCGCCAGCTCGGTCTCGCAGAACAGATGGCGGATCGCCGGCGCATGGTCGGCGCCTTCCACGGTGACTTCCACCGGGTCACGCAGCAGCACCCGGGCGATCTCGCGGATCTCATCCGGGAAGGTCGCCGAGAACAGCAGCGTCTGGCGGTCCTTGCTGGTGCGGCCGGCGATCTCGCGGATCGGCTCCTCGAAGCCCATGTCGAGCATGCGGTCGGCTTCATCCAGCACCAGGGTGGTCACGCCGCCCAGGTGCAGGACGCGCTTGCGGCCCAGTTCCTGGATGCGCCCGGGGGTACCGACGACCACCTGCGGATCGTGCGCTTCCAGCGAGGCCAGCTGCGGGCCCAGCGGCATGCCGCCGGTCAGCACCAGCAGTTTCAGGTTCGGGATGCCGGTGGCCAGCTTGCGGATCTGCTTGCCGACCTGGTCGGCGAGCTCGCGGGTCGGGCACAGCACCAGCGCCTGCGCGCGGGTCACGGACGGATCCAGCGCCTGCAGCAGGCCCAGGCCGAAGGCCGCGGTCTTGCCGCTGCCGGTGGGGGCCTGTGCGATGACATCGCGGCGCTCGAGGATGGCCGGCAGGCTCTGGGCCTGCACGGGGGTGAGCGAGGTATAGCCCATGGCATCGATGCCGGGCAGCAGCGCTGGTTTCAGCGGCAGGGAGGAGAATTCAGACATGCGGTAGTGTCGCAGAAGTCCGCCCGGCGTGCCTCAGCCGAGCAGCGCGTGCACGCCGAGATTGATCCCCAGCCCGCCCGCCAGCAGCCAGCCGAACAGCAGCAGCGCGAGCAGCAGCGGCTTCATCCCGGCCCTGCGCAGTGCCGAGGCGTGCGTGGTCAGGCCGAGCGCGGCCATCGCCATCGCCAGCAGCACGGTGTCCAGATCGACTGCGGCGCCGACGACAGCGGCCGGCAGCAGCTGCAGCGAATTGAGCCCGGCCACTGCCACGAAGCCGAACGCGAACCAGGGCACCACGATCTTCGCGCGCTGGCCGTCAGCGGCGCCCGTGCGGCCCCGTGCCAGCAGCATCGACAGCCCGATCAGGAACGGCGCCAGCATCATCACCCGCACCATCTTGGCGATCACCGCGGTGTCGGCCGCCGGCGCACTCACCGCGCGCCCGGCAGCGACCACCTGGGCCACTTCATGCACGGTCGAGCCGGTGAATACGCCGTACGCCTGCGCGCTCATCGGAATCCACCCGTGCGCCAGGTTGAGCTGGTACAGCGCCGGATACAGGAACATCGCGAGCGTGCCGAACACCACCACCGTCGAGACGGCCACGGTCACCTGCTCGGCGCGCCCGCGCACCACCGGTTCGGCCGCCATCACCGCCGCCGCACCGCAGATCGCGCTGCCGGCGCCGATCAGCAGGGCGCTCTCCTTGTCGATGCCGAACCACCGCGTACCGGCCCACCAGGCCAGCGCGAAGGTGCTGGTCAGTACCAACGCATCGATCAGCACGCCGCTGGCGCCGACCTGGCCGATGTCCTGGAAGGTCAGGCGGAGCCCGTACAGCACGATGCCCGCGCGCAGCAGCCAGTGCTTGGCGAATCCGACCCCGGCGCCGGCCTGCGCGGCCATTCGGGGGTAGAGGGTATTGCCCAGGGCGATGCCGAGCACGATGGCCAGGGTCAGAGCGCTGATCCCGTGCGCCTGCAGCCACGGCAACCTCGCCAGGCCCATGGCGGCGGCAGCGACGGCCGCGGTCAGCAGCAGGCCGGGCAGACGGCCGCGCCAGCGCTGGGCGATGGTGGGTGAGGGCAGGGCGGCGGCAGCGGTGTTCACAGTGGTCTCCGGTGGGTTCACAGGCCCAGCCTGCGCGACTCTGATCAACCTGTAAAACGCATTATCCGTGTTATTTCAACCCGTTTAATGCGTTAATAGGTCACATGCATCTCACCCTCCGCCAATGGCAGGTGTTCGTCTCCATCGCCGACGCCGGCACCACGGCTGCCGCCGGGGCGCAGCTGGCGTTGTCGCAGTCGGCCACCAGCGCCGCGCTCAATGAACTCGAGAGCCAGCTGGCCAGTCCCTTGTTCGACCGGATCGGCCGCCGGCTGGTGTTGAACGCACAGGGGCGGGCGCTGCTCGATCCCGCCCGTGCGCTGTTGGTGGCCGCCACCGATCTGGAGCGGGTGGCGGGAGTGGGGCAGGCCAACGCCGGCCCGCTGCCCCTGCTGCTGCGGCTCGGGGCCAGCACCACGATCGGCAACTACCTGCTGCCGGCCCGCGTCGCGGCACTGATGAGCAACACCCCGCAGGCCCAGGTCGACCTGCGGATCGGCAACAGCGCCGACGTGGTCACTGCGGTACAGCGCCTGGAGGTGGATCTGGGCCTGATCGAAGGCCCCTGCCACGAGAGTGGCCTGCAGGTGCTGCCGTGGCAGCGCGACGACCTGGTCATCGTGGCCGCTGCGGGGTCGGTGCCCGATCGCATGGACCTCGCTGCGCTGGCGCAGGCGCGCTGGTTGCTGCGCGAGCCGGGCTCAGGCACCCGCGAGGCGGTCGAACAGGCCCTGCTGCCGCACCTGCACCACTTCGCCCGTTCGATGCAGCTGGGCAGCACCGAGGCGATCAAGCAGGCCGCCGCGGCTGGCCTCGGGCTGGCCTGCCTGTCGCGACATGCCGTGGCCGATCTGATCGCGCTGGGCAGCCTGACAATCGTCGAGACGCAGGTGCCGCCGATGTCACGCCAGCTCTGGGTGGTGCGGCATCCGGGCAAGCGGGTGCCCCCGCCGCTGCGGGCGCTGCTGGGGCTGCCTGCGGACGCGTTCGGTCGGGAGTAAGCGACGCGGTTGTCGCCACACCGTACAATGGTCGGATGCCTCTGATTACTCTGCAAAACGTCGACTTCAGCGTCGGCGGCCCCCTGTTGCTGGAAAAAGCCGAATTGTCGATCGAGCCGGGCGAGCGTATCGCCCTGATCGGGCGCAATGGCGCCGGCAAATCGACCCTGCTCAAACTGCTGTCCGGCGATCACAAGCCCGATGACGGCGAAGTCCGCGTGCAGCAGGGGGTGCGCATCACCCGCCTGGAACAGGAGGTGCCGCACGGTGCCGCCGGCAGCGTCTTCGACGTGGTCGCCGACGGCCTGGGCGAACTGGGCCAGTGGCTGGCCGAGTTCCATCACCTGAGCATGGCCGAAGAATTCGACGGCGATGCGCTGTCGGCCGTGCAGGCCAAGATCGACGCCGCCAACGGCTGGGGCCTGGACCAGCGCGTCAGCGAAACCCTGACCAAGCTCGACTTGGACGGCGATGCCGAATTCGCGCGCCTGTCCGGCGGCATGAAGCGCCGCGTGCTGCTTGGCCGCGCGCTGGTGTCTTCGCCGGATCTGCTGCTGCTCGACGAACCGACCAACCACCTGGACATCGAAGCCATCGACTGGCTCGAAATGTTCCTCAAGAACTGGAACGGCAGCGTGGTGTTCGTCACCCATGACCGTCGCTTCCTGCGTGCACTGGCCACCCGCATCGTCGAGATCGACCGCGGCCAGGTCACCAGCTGGCCGGGCGACTGGGCCAACTACGAGCGTCGCCGCGAAGAGCGGATGAACGCGCAGGCGCAGGAAAACGCGCGCTTCGACAAGCTGCTGGCCCAGGAAGAAATCTGGATCCGCCAGGGCATCAAGGCCCGCCGCACCCGCGACGAAGGCCGTGTGCGCCGCCTCAAGGCAATGCGCAACGATCGCTCGCAGCGCCGCGAACTTGGCGGCAACGTGCGCATGGAAGCCGCACAGGCGGAGAACTCGGGCAAGAAGGTCATCGACGTCAAGGACATCTCGTTCGCCTTCGGTGAGCGCGTGATGGTCAAGGATTTCAGTACCGTCATTCTGCGCGGCGACCGCATCGGCCTTATCGGGCCGAACGGCAGCGGCAAGACCACGCTGCTCAAGCTGCTGCTGGGCGACCTGCATCCGCAGAGCGGTGAGGTGCGTGCCGGTACCAACCTGCAGATCGCGTACTTCGATCAGTACCGTGCGGTGCTGCGTGAAGACTGGACCGCGATCGAGAACGTGGCCGAGGGGCGCGATTTCATCGAGTTCAACGGCAAGCGCAAGCACGTGCATGCCTACCTGCAGGACTTCCTGTTCTCGCCCGAGCGCGCCCGCGCGCCGATCACCCGTTTGTCCGGTGGTGAGCGCAACCGCCTGCTGCTGGCCAAGCTGTTCGCGCAGCCGTCCAACCTGCTGGTGATGGATGAACCGACCAACGACCTGGACGTGGAAACCCTCGAGCTGCTCGAAGAGCTGCTGAGCGATTACACCGGCACGTTGCTGCTGGTCAGCCATGACCGTGACTTCCTGGACAACGTGGTGACCTCCACGATGGTGATGGAAGGCGACGGCGTGGTCGGCGAATACGTCGGCGGCTATACCGACTGGCAGCGCCATGCCGCACGCGTGGCCGCCGCGGCGGCGTCCGCCCCGGTGGTGACCGCCAAGCCCGTTGCGGCGACCGCTGCCGCGGCGGCGCCGGCCGAGCCGAAGCGCAAGCTGAGCTACAAGGACGCGCGTGAGCTGGAGCAGTTGCCGCTGAAGATCGAAACGCTGGAGAAGGACGTCGAAGGCCTCACCGCCGCGATGAACGACCCCGCGTTCTATCAGCGCAGCGCTGCCGACATGGCGGCGCACACCCAGCAGCTGGGCAAGGTCCAGGCCGAACTGGATGCCGCGTACGCGCGCTGGGAAGAGCTGGACGCCTGATCCGGCAACCGGGCAGGGGCAGCCACGCCATGCGTGGCTGATGGCAGCCGACCAGCGCCGGCCGCTGGCCGGCTCCAGGGAATCCCGAGGAGCCGGCCAGCGGCCGGCACTACCTTTCAGGGCTTCATGGCGCCGGACGGAAAGCAGCCGACCAACGATCGGCTCTACACGTGACGGCTTGCGCCGTCACTTCAACCCGTGCAGATCCCGCAGCTGGGTCGGCCGTGATCCGAAATACGCAGCCAGATCGGCGATGTCCTGATCGCTCAGGTCGGTCGCCTGCGGGGTCATCAGCGCGTGCTGGCGATCCCCCGCGCGGTAGGCCTGCAGGCTGTGCGCCAGGTAATCCCCGTACTGCCCACCCAGTTTCGGGTAGGTCGGGTCGATCGGCTTGTTGCCGTCCGCCCCGTGGCAGTCGATGCAGCTCTGGCCGGTGGCTTTGCCCTTGACCTGGGCACGCGCCTCACCGGCTGCGATGCGGCCGGCCGGCAGGCCGGCGGAGGAGCCGGACCCGTGTTCACCACTGGCGTGGCCCGGATCGGCGGCGGAATCTGCGCTGTTCTCCACCTGTGACTGCGAACACGCAGTCATCAGCAGGGCAACGGACAGGGCGATGGCGTAACGCTGGAGTGGCGTGGCTTTCGACATGAGCGCGCTTATTTGACGGTGGACAGGTAAACAGCGAGATCGGCGATCTCCTGTTCGCTGAAACTCATCGACTGCGCCTGCATCGTTGGATGCTTGCGTTTGCCGTGGCGGTACTCGGTCAGCGCCTGGCTGAGGTACTCACGGGTCTGCCCGCCGATCTTGGGCACTTTGTAGCTGGGGTAGGCGTTCTTGTACCCGGTGATGCCGTGGCACCCCTGGCACGTGTAGGCCAGCACCCGGCCATTGTCGAAGCGGCCGGTGACGGCGGCAGGCGCCGGCGCGGTGGCGGCCGGAGCAGGTGTAGCGGGTACGGCAGGAGCGGGTGTTGCGGCCTGTGCGGCGGCCCCGAGGGGCAGGAGGACGGCCAGAACGAGACAAGCGGCGAGCGGCTGCGGGCGCATGATGTCCTTTTCCGATAAACGGGTCTGGTCGTTCCGGCGTGGGGTACGGAACTGGGCCGAGTATAGCCTGCGATTTCATCTAGCTGAAACCGGGGCCGGGAAGCCATCGCCGCAGGTCACCATGACCTTTGGGATATGGTGTGGTCGTGACGTGGTGCATTACTTTGCTACCACACCTGCCCACGCATCCTTAGGGACACGACGATGTCGCGACAATCTTTCCTGCCCGGCCGCACCGGACGCTGTGCCGCTGCACTGCTGATCACCACGACGCTGCTGCTCAGCGGCTGCGGCGGGGCCGGGCCAGCCGAAGCCCAGGCCGCTGAAAAAGACGGCAAGGCCGAGAAGGCCGCCGACGCCGTGCCGGTCGAAGCCGTCGCCGCCAGCCGTCGCGCCGTCGCCGCCAGTTACACCGGCACCGCCGCACTGGAGCCGCGGGGTGAGTCGCAGGTGGTCGCCAAGACCTCCGGCGTCGCGCTGGCGGTACTGGTCGAAGAAGGCCAGCAGGTGCGTGCCGGGCAACCGCTGGTGCGGCTGGACCCGGACCGCGCACGCCTGGCGGTCGCCCAGAGCGAAGCGCAGCTGCGCAAGCTGGAGAACAACTACCAGCGCGCCCAGAAACTGGTCGGTCAACAGATGGTCAGTGCCGCCGACGTCGACCAGATCAAGTACGACCTGGAGAACGTCCGTGCGCAGTACCGCCTGGCCACGCTGGAGCTGTCCTACACCACCGTGATCGCACCGATCTCGGGCGTGATCGCCTCGCGCTCGATCAAGACCGGCAATTTCGTGCAGATCAACACGCCGATCTTCCGCATCGTCGACAACTCGCGCCTGGAAGCCACGCTCAACGTTCCCGAGCGCGAACTGGCCACGCTGCGCCCGGGCCAGCCGGTCACGCTGATCGCCGATGCGCTGCCGGGCAAGACCTTCCCGGGCACGGTGGACCGCATATCGCCGGTGGTCGATGCCGGCAGCGGCACGTTCCGCGTGGTCAGCGGATTCGGCGAAGACGCCGAGGGCCTGCAGCCGGGCATGTTCGGCCGCATCCGGATCGACTATGACCAGCGTGCCGACGCCCTGGTGGTGCCGCGTCTGGCGCTGCTCGACGACGGTGAGCCGGCGGTGTTCCGCGTCCGCGATGGCAAGGTCGCGCGGGTGCCGGTCAAGCTGGGGTATGCCGAAGGCCCCTGGGTGGAGATCCGCGAGGGTCTGGCCGCGGGTGACCAGGTCGTCACCGCCGGCAAGGTCGCGCTGCGCGATGGCACCGCGGTGCAGGTGATCGGCGCCAAGCCGGCCGCCACCGCCGCTGCGAAACCGGCACCGGCCAAGGCGGAGAGCCGTCAATGACAGCGGCCGGCAACGACCACGGCAACGATCCGCACCAGGGCGAGCGCCCGGGTGCCCACGGCGGCGGCCTGGTGGAGTTCGCCACCCGCCGCCGCGTGACCATCGCGATGTTCACCGTCACGCTGATGCTGTTCGGCTTCATCGCGCTGGGCAACCTCAAGGTCAACCTGCTGCCCGACCTGAGCTACCCGACCCTGACCGTGCGCACCGAGTACACCGGTGCGGCCCCGGCGGAAATCGAAACGCTGATCACCGAGCCGGTCGAAGAGGCCGTCGGCGTGGTCAAGAACCTGCGCAAGCTCAAGTCGATCTCGCGTACCGGGCAGAGCGATGTGGTGCTCGAGTTCGCCTGGGGCACCAACATGGACCAGGCCAGCCTGGAGGTGCGCGACAAGATGGAAGCGCTGAACCTGCCGCTGGAGGCGAAGTCTCCGGTGCTGCTGCGCTTCAATCCGTCCACCGAGCCGATCATGCGCCTGGTGATCTCGGCCAGGACCGACACCTCCAGCGACGCCGAAGCCGTGCGCCAGCTCACCGAGCTGCGCCGCTACGCCGATGAAGACCTGAAGAAGAAGCTGGAGCCGGTCGCCGGCGTGGCCGCGGTCAAGGTCGGTGGTGGCCTGGAGGATGAGATCCAGGTCGACATCGACCAGCAGAAGCTGGCCCAGCTCAACCTGCCGATCGACAACGTCATCAAGCGGCTCAAGGAAGAGAACATCAACATCTCCGGCGGTCGCCTGGAGGAGGGCTCGCAGCGTTACCTGGTGCGTACCGTCAACCAGTTCGCCGATCTGGAGGACATCCGCAACCTGCTGGTGACCACCCAGAGCAGCAACGGCAGCGCCGCCGATGCAGCGATGCAGCAGATGTTCGCGATCGCGGCCTCGACCGGCTCGGATGCCGCCGTGGCCGCTGCGTCTGCCGCGCAGAGTGCGTCCAGCAGCAGCTCCACCAACATCGCCAACGGCGTGCCGGTGCGGCTCAAGGACATCGCCACCGTGCGCCAGGGCTACAAGGAGCGCGAAGCGATCATCCGCCTCGGGGGCAAGGAAGCGGTCGAGCTGGCGATCTACAAGGAGGGCGACGCCAACACGGTGTCGACCGCCGAGGCGCTGCGTGCGCGCCTGGAGCAGATCAAGGGCCAGGTTCCCGGCGATGCCGAACTGACCACGATCGAAGACCAGTCGCGCTTCATCGAACATGCCATCAGCGACGTCAAGAAAGACGCGGTGATCGGCGGCATCCTCGCCATCCTGATCATCTTCCTGTTCCTGCGCGATGGCTGGAGCACGTTCGTGATCAGCCTCTCGTTGCCGGTCTCGATCATCACCACGTTCTTCTTCATGGGCCAGCTGGGCCTGAGCTTGAACGTGATGTCGCTGGGTGGGCTGGCGCTGGCCACCGGCCTGGTGGTGGATGACTCCATCGTGGTGCTGGAGAGCATCGCCAAGGCGCGCGAGCGCGGCCTGAGCATCCTGCAGGCCGCCATTGTCGGCACCCGCGAAGTGAGCATGGCCGTGGTCGCCTCGACCCTGACCACCATCGCGGTGTTCCTGCCGCTGGTGTTCGTGGACGGCATCGCCGGCCAGCTGTTCCGCGACCAGGCGCTGACCGTGGCGATCGCGATCGCGATCTCGCTGCTGGTCTCGATGACCCTGATCCCGATGCTGAGCTCGCTGAAGGGCCGCCCGCCGCTGGCGTTCCCGGAAGAGCCCGCGCATCAGCCGTGGCAGCCGGACAGCCGTTGGCTGAAGCCGGTCGCCGGCAGCCGCCGCGGCGTGGGCACGGTCGTGCGCTGGATCTGCTTCGGGATTGCCTGGTCGGTGATCCGCGTCTGGCGCGGCCTGGTGGCCGTGATCGGGCCGGTGATGCGCAAGGCCAGCGATGTGGCGATGAAGCCGTACGCCGGTGCCGAGCGCGGTTACCTCAAGCTGCTGCCGGGTGCGCTGCATCATCCGGGCAAGGTGCTGGGCCTGGCGGCGCTGGCCTTCGTCGGCACGATGGCGCTGGTGCCGATGCTGGGTGCGGATCTGATCCCGCAGCTGGCCCAGGACCGCTTCGAAATGACCGCCAAGCTGCCGGCCGGTACGCCGCTGAAGCAGACCGATGCGCTGGTCCGCGAGATGCAGCTCGCCCATGCCAAGGACGACAGCATCGCCTCGCTGTATGGCGTCAGTGGCAGCGGCACCCGCCTGGATGCCAGCCCGACCGAGAGTGGCGAGAACATCGGCAAGCTGACCGTGGTGATGGCCGGTGGCGGCAACGCGCGCACCGAAGCGGCGATCACCGAGCGGCTGCGCGAATCGATGCAGCAGCACCCCGGGGTGCAGGTCGACTTCGCCCGCCCGGCGCTCTTCAGCTTCTCCACGCCGCTGGAAGTGGAGCTGCGCGGCCAGGACATGGCCACGCTGGAAACCGCTGGCAAAGCCCTGGCGGCGATGCTGCGCAACAACCCGCACTACGCCGACGTCAAATCCACGGTGGAAGAGGGCTTCCCGGAGATCCAGATCCGCTTCGACCAGGAGCGCGCCGGTGCGCTCGGCCTGACCACGCGGCAGATCGCCGATGTGGTCGTCAAGAAGGTGCGCGGCGACGTGGCTACGCGCTACAGCTTCCGCGACCGCAAGATCGATGTGTTGGTGCGTGCCCAGGAAGGTGACCGGGCCAGCGTGGAGAGCATCCGCCGGCTGATCGTCAATCCGGGCAGCACCCGGCCGGTGACGCTGGATGCGGTCGCCGAGGTGGTCGCCACCAACGGCCCGAGCGAGATCCACCGCGCCGACCAGACCCGCGTGGCGGTGGTCTCGGCCAACCTGCGGGACATCGATCTGGGCGGCGCCGTGCGCGAAGTGCAGGACATGGTCGCCAGCCAGCCGCTGGGCGCCGGGGTCGGCATGCACATCGGCGGGCAGGGCGAGGAGCTGGCCGACTCGGCACGCTCGCTGGTCTTCGCCTTCGGGCTGGCGATCTTCCTGGTCTACCTGGTGATGGCCTCGCAGTTCGAATCCCTGCTGCACCCGTTCGTCATCCTGTTCACCATCCCGCTCGCCCTGGTCGGCGCGATCCTGGCGCTGATGCTGACCGGCAAGCCGATCTCGGTGGTGGTGTTCATCGGCCTGATCCTGCTGGTGGGGCTGGTGACCAAGAACGCGATCATCCTGATCGACAAGGTCAACCAGCTGCGCGAGGCCGGTGTGCCCAAGCGCGAGGCCCTGGTGGAAGGGGCACGCTCACGCCTGCGGCCGATCATCATGACCACGCTGTGCACGCTGTTCGGCTTCCTGCCGCTGGCGGTGGCGATGGGCGAGGGCGCGGAAGTGCGCGCGCCGATGGCGATCACCGTGATCGGCGGCCTGCTGGTCTCCACCCTGCTGACCCTGGTGGTGATTCCGGTGGTGTACGACCTGCTCGACCGTCGTGGTGATGCCTACTACCGCGAGCGCGGTCGTCACCTCAAGACACCGCTGGCCGGCACCGGCCATGACGCAGCCCGGGAGCCGGCATGAGCATTGCCGAGTTCTCCATCCGCCGGCCGATCACCACGATCATGTGTTTTGTGTCGTTGGCGGTGGTGGGCCTGATCGCCTCGTTCCGGCTGCCGCTGGAAGCGCTGCCGGACATCTCCGCCCCGTTCCTGTTCGTGCAGGTGCCGTATACCGGCTCCACCCCCGAGGAGGTCGAGCGCAACATCATCCGGCCGACCGAAGAAGCGCTGGCGACGATGACCGGGATCAAGCGCATGCGCTCCTCGGCCACCTCCGAAGGCGCCAGCATCTTCATCGAGTTCACCGACTGGGACCGCGACATCGCGATCGCGGCCTCGGATGCGCGGGAACGCATCGATGCGATCCGCGGCGACCTGCCGGACGATCTGCAGCGCTACAACGTGTTCAAGTGGTCCAGCAGCGATGACCCGGTACTGAAGGTGCGCCTGGCCAGCGCCACCGACCTGACCGGCGCCTACGACATGCTCGACCGCGAGTTCAAGCGGCGGATCGAGCGCATCCCCGGCGTGGCCCGGGTCAACATCTCCGGCGCACCGCCGAACGAGGTGGAGATCGCGATCAGCCCCGATCGCTTGACTGCCCACAACCTGAGCATCAACGAACTCAGCGACCGCCTGCGCACGCTGAACTTCTCGATCTCGGCCGGGCAGATCGACGACAACGGCCAGCGTGTGCGCATCCAGCCGGTCGGCGAGATCACCGACCTGCAGGAACTGCGCGACCTGGTGATCGACAACAAGGGTCTGCGCCTGGGTGATATCGCCGAGATCCGGCTCAAGCCCACCCGGATGAACTACGGCCGCCGCCTGGACGGCAACCCGGCCGTGGGCCTGGATATCTTCAAGGAGCGCAGCGCCAACCTGGTCGAGGTTTCGCGCGCGGCACTGGCCGAGGTCGAGGCGATCCGCAAGCAACCCTCGATGCGCGATGTGCAGATCAAGGTGATCGACAACCAGGGCAAGATGGTGACGTCCTCGCTGCTGGAGCTGGCCGAGGCCGGCGCGGTGGGCCTGCTGTTGTCGATCACGGTGCTGTTCTTCTTCCTTCGCCACTGGCCGTCCACGCTGATGGTGACCCTGGCGATCCCGATCTGTTTCGTGATCACGCTGGGCTTCATGTATTTCGCCGGCGTCACCCTCAACATCCTGACCATGATGGGCCTGCTGCTGGCGGTCGGGATGCTGGTGGACAACGCCGTGGTGGTGGTGGAGAGCATCTACCAGGAACGCGAACGCATGCCCGACCAGCCACGGCTGGCCTCGATCATCGGCACCCGCAACGTGGCCATCGCGCTCAGTGCCGGCACCCTGTGCCACTGCATCGTGTTCGTGCCGAACCTGTTCGGCGAGACCAACAACATCAGCATCTTCATGTCGCAGATCGCGATCACGATCTCGGTCTCGCTGCTGGCCTCCTGGCTGGTGGCGGTGAGCCTGATCCCGATGCTGTCCGCGCGCATGCAGACGCCCAAGCTGGTGCATTCGGAGACGGGCGTGATCGCACGCCTGCAGCGCCGCTACGCCACGCTGCTGCAGTGGACGCTGGAGCACCGCGGCTGGAGCGTGTTCGGCATCCTGATGGTGGTGCTGGTCAGCCTGGTGCCGATGAAGCTGACCAAGATCGACATGTTCGGGGGCGAGGGTGGCCACGAGGTGTTCATCGGCTACAACTGGAAGGGCGCCTATACCTTCGGCCAGATGTCCGAGGAAGTAGCGCGTGTTGAACGCTACCTCGATGACAACCGCGCGCAGCTGCACATCACCCAGGTGTATTCCTGGTACAGCGAGCAGGAAGGCAGCAGCACCATCGTGACCTTCGACACCGAGCATGCCAAGAACATGCCGGCCGTGCAGGAAGCGCTGCGCAAAGGCCTGCCGCGCTCCGCACGTGCCGACTACGTGGTCGGCAATTCGGGCGAGGGCAATGGCGGGAGTGGCAACAACCAGGTGCAGGTGCAGCTGGTCGGCGACTCGACCCAGATGCTGCAGGAGATCGGTGAGGAAGTCGTGCCGCTGCTGGCCCAGCGCAAGGAACTGCGCGACGTGCGCATCGACAACGGCGAGAAGGGCAGCGAGCTGTCCATCCACGTCGACCGCGAGCGCGCTGCCGCGTTCGGCTTCAACGCCGAGCAGGTCGCCAGCTTCGTCGGCCTGGCCCTGCGCGGTGCGCCGCTGCGCGAGTTCCGCCGCGGCGACAGCGAAGTGCCGGTATGGGTCCGCTTCGCCGGTGCCGAGCAGAGCAGCCCGGAAGACCTGGCCAGCTACACCGTGCGCACCGGCGACGGTCGCTCGGTGCCGCTGCTGAGCCTGGTCGATGTGGCGATCAAGCCCTCGGCCACGCAGATCGGCCGCACCAACCGGCAGACCACGCTGACCATCAAGGCCAACCTGGCCGAGAAGGTCACCGTGCCGGAAGGCCGCAAGGCGATGGAGGAGATGCTCAAGCCGATGAGCTTCCCGGCCGGCTACACCTTCAGCTTCGATGGCGGCGACTACGGCGACGACAACGAGGCGATGGCACAGATGATGTTCAATCTGGTGATCGCGCTGGTGATGATCTACGTGGTGATGGCCGCGGTGTTCGAGTCCCTGCTGTTCCCGGCGGCGATCATGAGTGGCGTGCTGTTCTCGATCTTCGGCGTGTTCTGGCTGTTCTGGATCACCGGGACCTCGTTCGGAATCATGTCCTTCATCGGCATCCTGGTGTTGATGGGCGTGGTGGTGAACAACGGCATCGTGATGATCGAGCACATCAACAACCTGCGCCGCCGTGGCATGGGCCGGACCCAGGCCTTGGTGGAAGGCTCACGCGAACGCCTGCGCCCGATCATGATGACGATGGGCACCGCGATCCTGGCGATGATTCCGATCTCCATGACCGACACCCAGCTGCTCGGCAACGGGCCGCCGTACTACCCGATGGCGCGCGCCATCGCCGGCGGCCTGGCGTTCTCCACCGTGGTCAGCCTGCTGTTCCTGCCGACCATCTACGCGATGCTCGATGACATGAGTACGGCGGTATCGCGGATCATCCGGCGCGCGCGTGGACTGCCGCCGAAGGGCAGTGCAGACGTGATCGAGGCGGCGTAATCCCGAGTGAAGGTGCCGGCCATTGGCCGGCCCAGGCGGTGCGTCGGGTGGAGAGCCCCCGGCGTCCGGGGGCGGCCGCGAAGCGGCGGGGGTGCGGAGGCCGGAAAGAGGGGCCCAAGGCTTGCGGAGCAAACCTTGGGGCGGCAGCGCGGCGCGCTGGCGCGTACCCGGCACGAAGGCGGCGCTACGCGCCGACTTTGTGCCACACCTGGAAACCGGTCAGCCACAGCCCCAGCATGCTGCCCAGGTTGGTCAGCATGAAGGTCAGCACCACGCGGGTCACCCGGTTGCGGTACCAGCCCCTGACGCTCTGCGCATCGTCGCGCAGCTTCAGGAAGTCTTCGTACGCCGGCTTGCGCAGGCGCGCTTCCACCAGCGCGGAGAACGCACCGGTCGGGATGCTCAGCCGGAACGGCTTGAACGGCGCGACCACGATCGCGGTCAGGATGCTCAGCGGGTGGCTGCCCGCCAGCAGGCAGCCCAGGCCGGCCAGACCGCCGGTATACATCGCCCAGACCGCCAGCAGCTCGCTGCCGACACCCAGGCCGCCACGGTAGAAGCCCACGCCGATACCGGTCAGCACGATGGCCAGGATCGCCAGCGTGATCCACGGAATGTTGCGCTTCTTCGGCACGTCTTCCAGCGACTCGCGCAGCGGGCCCGGCGCGTCGGTGTCGGTTTCCAGGTACCTGGCCAGACCGGCCAGATGACCGGCACCGACCACGGCCAGCACTTCGCGCTGGGCAGGATCATGGACTTCGCGCAGGCGGGTGGCCATGTAGCGGTCGCGCTCGCCGATGATGGTTTCGTACAGGGCAGGGCTCTCGCTGGCGAACTCGCCGAAGCTGGCTTCGAGCATGTCGCCCTGCTTGAGCTTCTCGATCTCGGCTTCGCCGACTTCCTCGGAGGCGAACAGGCCGGCGCCCAGGCCCATCACCAGCTTGATCTTGCCGAAGAAGCCCAGGCGCTGCGAGGCACGCCGGAAGGTCAGCCCGACCTCGCGGTCGATCAGATGCACCGGCAGATTGCGTTCATTGGCCAGGGTGACCGCGCGCTTGAGCTCCGCGCCCGGCTCGATCTCGAGCTGTTCGGCCAGGCGGCGCTGGTAGGCGGCCAGGGCCAGATTGGCCGCGAACAGGGCGACGCGGCCCTTGCGGATCACCTCGACCAGGTCCAGCTTGGCCAGCGCATCCGGATCGGTCAGTGCCTGCAGGCGCTGCGCGTCCAGTTCGACCGCGACCGCATCGAAGCGGCCACTCTCGATCGCACGTTCCACCGCTTCCACGCTGGCCTGCGAGACGTGCGCGGTGCCCAGCAGGGTGTAGCGCACGCCATCGCGTTCGACAATGCGCACGGGCTGGCCGGCGAACAGGGTGTCGCCGGCGTCAATCAGGGTATCGGTCATTGCATCATTCATTCGAAGGGGCGCTGTCGGCACCATCGCCGAGCGCGCGCTGCATCTGGACAGTGTCCAGCCAGCGGCCATGCTTGCGGCCGAGGCCGCGGAAAACGCCGACGGTCTGGAAACCGAAACGCTCGTGCAGTTTGATGGAGGCGGTATTGGTCGGCTCGCCGATCACCGCCACCATCTGCCGGTAACCGCGGGCGACGCAGGCATCGATCAGGCCCTGCATCAGCGCGGTGCCGACCCCGCGGCCCTGGAACGCCGCATCCACATAGACCGAATTCTCCACGGTCCACTGGTAGGCGATCCGGCCACGATAGGTATTGGCGTAGGCATAGCCGGCCACCTGGCCATCGACCTCGGCCACGATGTACGGAAAGCCGCGGCCGACGATGTCCTGCATGCGGCGGCGCATTTCCGCCGCCTCCGGGATCTCGTACTCGTAGGTGTTGACGAAGTCGGTCACTTCCACCGCATAGATCGCGGTGATGGCCGCGATATCGGCATCGGTGGCGTCGCGCAGGTGCACGGTCACGGTGGGGGCGTCCTGGTCGGTCAGTCGATGTAGCGCTTGAGCAGATCGCCGTACGCGTCGATCCGGCGATCGCGCAGGAACGGCCAGATCCGGCGGACGTGTTCGCTGCGCTGCAGGTCGACATCGCAGACCAGCACGGTCGGCTCGCCACCGGCTTCGGCGATGAACTCACCCTGCGGGCCAAGCACGTGGCTGTTGCCCCAGAACTCGATGCCCGAGGCGCCCAGTGGCGAGGGCTCATGGCCGACGCGGTTGCAGCTCAGCACCGGCACGCCGTTGGCCACGGCATGGCCGCGGTGGCTCAGCACCCACGCATCGCGCTGGCGGCCCTGTTCGTCCTGCTGGTCATCCGGGTCCCAGCCGATCGCGGTGGGATAGAGCAGCAGTTCGGCACCGGCCAGCGCCATCAGGCGGGCGGCTTCCGGGTACCACTGGTCCCAGCACACGAGCACGCCGAGGCGACCCACCGAGGTATCGATCGGGGTGAAGCCCAGATCGCCGGGGGTGAAGTAGAACTTTTCGTAGAAGCCCGGATCATCCGGGATGTGCATCTTGCGGTACTTGCCGAGCAGGGTGCCGTCTTTTTCGAAGACCACCGCGGTGTTGTGATACAGCCCGGCAGCGCGGCGCTCGAACAGCGAGCCGACGATCACCACGCCGTGCTTCTTCGCCAGCGCGCCCAGGCGCTCGGTGCTCGGGCCCGGGATCGGCTCGGCCAAGTCGAATTCATCGACCGACTCGTGCTGGCAGAAGTACGCGCCGTTGTGCAGTTCCTGCAGCAGGATCAGCTTGGCACCCTGTGCGGCCGCTTCAGCCACGCGCGCTTCGATGACGGCCAGATTGGCCTCGGCATCGCCGTGGTTGCGCTCCTGGATCAGGGCGACGGAAAGGGTGTGGCGTGAGCTCATCCGGAGACGGTCCTGCAAGGGGAAAAACGCAGTTTATCGCGGATGGGTGCACGCAGCGTGCTGGCTGCTAAATGGGCAGACGCGTGGTCTGCAGGCTGCGGCGGCTGGGCTGGCGGGTGCGGAGGTGCGGGACGCGCCGTAAACCCTTCCCTGGGGGCTCGTGGGCGCCATCCATGGCGCCCTGACGGTCCCGCACCTCCACACCCGCCAGCCCTTCGACAGTGCGTCGGTGGCCTGGCAAACAGCGGTAGCCCACGACCGTTGGTCGTGGCGCTTAAGCCAGCAACCCCGCCGGCAGCTGCATCGTGATGCAGTGCAGGCTGCCGTTCTGCCAGATCAGCGAGCGGCACGGCACCGGCACGATCTCGCGGTCCGGATAGGCCTGGGCCAGCACCGCACGCGCGGCCTCGTCGGCGGCATCGCCGTAGGCCGGCATCAGCACCGCACCATTGAGGATCAGGTAGTTTGCGTACGAGGCCGCAAGGCGGCGGCCCTCGTCGATCACCGGCTGCGCCCACGGCAGCGGGAACAGGCGGTACGGCTGGCCGTCGCGGGTGCGCAGCGCAGCCAGTTCGGCACCCATCGCCTGCAGTTCGGCATAGTGCGAATCGCTGGCGTCATCGCAGGCCTGGTAGACGATGCTGTCGGTCGAGGCGAAGCGGGCCAGGGTATCGATGTGGGCGTCGGTGTCGTCGCCTTCCAGATAGCCATGGTCCAGCCACAGCACGCGGTCCTGGGCCAGCCAGGTGGCCAGGTCGGTGCTGAGCGATTCGCGGCTGCGATCCGGATGACGCTCGTGCAGGCACTGCCAGGTGGTCAGCAGGGTGCCGGCGCCATCGGTCTCGATGCCGCCGCCTTCCAGCGCGAACGGAATGCTCTGCAGCTCCGCAGCGCTGAACAGCCCGGCGGCGTGCAGCACGCCGACCAGCTGGTCATCCAGGCTGGCGTCGAACTTGCCGCCCCAGCCGGTGAAGCGGAAGTCCAGCAGGCGGAAGCCGCCGTCGGCGCGCTTGAGCGTGATCGGGCCGGAATCGCGCAGCCAGGTGTCGTCGTACTGGGCCGTCACGAACCGCACGCGGTCCGTGTCGATCCGGTTCGAGCGCAGGCGCGCGTCGGCGTACGCCTCCAGGTCGTCGTCGGCGACGATGATCACCACCGGCTGGAAGCGGGTGATGGCAGCGACGAGGGCGATGTAGGTGTCCTCGACGTCACCCAGGCGGTCAGCCCAGTCGGTGTCGGCGTGGGGCCAGGCGATCAGGATGGCGGACTGGGATTCCCATTCGGCCGGAAAGCGGAGCGTGTCGTTCATGATCTCAGTGCGAAGGCCCGCCGGCGGGCGGGCAAGGGGTGGGGGGTCAGCGGATCGGCGGTTTCGGCCCGATCTCGTTGGCGTCGGCGCGGTTGGCGACCACGTCGATCACCTTCTGCTTTTCGAAGTAGACGGTGAACTGCGGGTAGACCCAGCGGTTGATCGTCGGCCACTGCTGCTTCTGTCCGCCGCGCGGTTCCAGGCGTTCGCCCGGGTCGCCGAACTGGGCCTGGACCTGCTGCATGCTCTGGCCGCGGACGGGCAGGGCGATGGCGGGCTTCTCACGGCTGCGGTCGATCAGCAGGGTGTCGGCGTGGGCACTGGAAACGGCCAGGACGGCCAGCAACGGCAAGGTGGTCAGGTAACGTTTCATCTCGAACTACTCCCCAGTGGTCAAGAATGCGGAAGGTCTCACGACTGCAGGTCTCAAGACTGCAGGTCTCACGACCAACGGTCGTGAGCTACCCGGCGATTACAACAAAAATGGCAGCAAAAAGCCGCCCGGAGGCGGCTTTTTGTTCATCGCCCGGTCCGGTGAGGGACCGGTGGCGGCCGTGAGGCCAGCCGGCTCAGCGCTGGCGAGCCTTGAAGCGCGGGTTCGACTTGCAGATCACGAAGATCTTGCCGCGGCGACGGACGACCTTGCAGTCGCGGTGACGGGTCTTGGCCGACTTCAGGGAAGACAGGACTTTCATTGCATACCTCGGCGTAAACGTTGGATTCGGTTGGAGCGCGGCCGCGATATGCAGATGACAATCGGCAGGTGACGCCCGTTCAAGCCCGCCATTCTACCGGGCTTTTCCCCATCCTTTCAAGTGGTTGGGCCAAAAAAGTCTCAGGCCACCCCGGGCAGGGGCTAGAATGGGCGGTCACATCTATCGGGAAACCCATGAATCAGCTTCCATCCGTGCTCACCATCGACGGTCCTTCCGGGGCCGGCAAAGGCACTGTCAGCCGCATTGTCGCACGCCGGCTGGGCTGGCATTACCTGGATTCGGGCGCCCTGTACCGGGCGGTGGGCGTGGCCGCCAGCTGGGCCGATATCGATACCTCCGACGCCTCGGCGCTGGTCCGCTGCACCTTCGACACCCACGTGCGGTTCGTGGAATCGGCCGATGGCGGGCTGCGGGTGCTCGTCAACGAGACCGATGCCACCGACGAGCTGCGGCTGGAGACCACCGGCGCCCTGGCCTCGGCGATCGCGGCCATCCCGGAGGTCCGCGCGGCGCTGAAAGAGCGCCAACGCGC
This sequence comes from Stenotrophomonas sp. JAG2, assembly GCF_041080745.1. Lineage (NCBI taxonomy): Bacteria > Pseudomonadati > Pseudomonadota > Gammaproteobacteria > Lysobacterales > Lysobacteraceae > Stenotrophomonas > Stenotrophomonas sp. JAG2. Next base: position 154,674 of record NZ_JBEUMH010000009.1, read on the forward strand.
ATTCAGGATGGAGCCGGGCCTGGTCGCGGACGGTCGGGACATGGGAACGGTCATCTTCCCGGACGCCCCATTCAAGGTGTTTTTGACCGCCAGCGCCGAAGAGCGGGCCGAGCGGCGGCATAAGCAGTTGAAAGACAAGGGTGTTTCGGTTAACTTTGACGACCTCCTGCGCGAGATCATGGCCCGCGACGCCCGTGATGCACAGCGCACAGTGGCGCCCCTGAAGCCGGCAGACGATGCCGTCATCATCGACACCAGTGGTATTGGCATCGACGCCGTCGTTGCCAAGGTATTGGATCTGCTTCCGGTTTCGGGTGCCTGATCCGTTGTAAAGGAGGGCTGTCAGGGCATCGACGGTGTCGCACCATCGCAAGGCAACAAAAGCTCCGTCCCGCAATGATGCGTGGCGGTTTTCCTACTTAACACACGACCTGCGTTTCCGGGGTCGACCAACAGGCGGGCAGTAAGCGGTTCCCTTCGGGGGCCAATGCCCATGTGTCCAACAGAGTAAATCTAATGACCGAATCATTTGCAGAGCTGTTCGAAGCCAGTCAGGCCAATCTGGCCAAGCTGAAGCCGGGCTCGATCGTCAGCGGTGTCGTTGTTGAAGTCCGCGGCGATGTCGTGGTGATCAACGCCGGCCTGAAGTCCGAAGGCATCGTGCCGATCGAACAGTTCCGTAACGACGCTGGCGAGATCGATGTCGCTGAAGGCGACGTCGTCAAGGTTGCCCTCGATTCCATCGAGAACGGCTTCGGTGAAACCGTTCTGTCGCGTGAGAAAGCCAAGCGCGCGATGGTGTGGGACGAGCTGGAAGAAGCGTTGGAAAAGAACGAAACCATCACCGGCCGCATCAGCGGCAAGGTCAAGGGTGGTTTCACCGTGGACATCAAGGATGTCCGCGCGTTCCTGCCCGGTTCGCTGGTGGATGTGCGCCCCGTGCGCGACCCGGCCTACCTGGAAGGCAAGGAGCTGGAATTCAAGCTCATCAAGCTGGACCGCAAGCGTAACAACGTCGTTGTGTCCCGTCGTGCAGTCGTCGAGAGCGAGCATTCGGAAGAGCGCGAGCAGCTGATGGACAAGCTGCAGGAAGGCGCGATCCTGAAGGGTGTCGTCAAGAACCTGACCGATTACGGCGCATTCGTGGACCTGGGCGGTATCGACGGCCTGCTGCACATCACCGACATGGCCTGGAAGCGCGTGCGCCATCCGTCCGAAGTCGTGAACGTCGGCGACGAGCTGGACGTCCGCGTGCTGAAGTTCGACCGCGAGCGCAACCGCGTTTCGCTGGGTCTGAAGCAGCTGGGCGAGGATCCGTGGGACAACATCGCCCGTCGTTACCCGGCCAACAGCCGCGTCTTCGGCAAGGTCTCCAACGTCACCGATTACGGCGCATTCGTCGAGATCGAGCCGGGCGTCGAAGGTCTGGTTCACGTGTCCGAAATGGATTGGACCAACAAGAACGTCAACCCGTCCAAGGTTGTGCAGGTCGGTGACGAAGTTGAAGTCATGGTCCTGGACGTCGACGAGGAGCGTCGCCGCATCTCGCTGGGCATGAAGCAGGTTGCCGCCAATCCGTGGGAAACCTTCGCTGCGATCCACAAGAAGGGCGACAAGGTGTCGGGCCAGATCAAGTCGATCACCGACTTCGGCATCTTCATCGGCCTGGACGGCGGTATCGATGGCCTGGTGCACCTGTCCGACATCAGCTGGAACACCACCGGCGAAGACGTGGTCCGCAACTTCAAGAAGGGCGACAACCTGGACGCCGTCGTCCTGGCCGTCGATCCGGAGCGCGAGCGCATCAGCCTGGGCGTCAAGCAGCTGGAGCAGGATCCGTTCGGTCAGTACATGGCTGCCAACCCGAAGGGTTCGAAGGTCGAAGGCGTGGTCAAGGAAGTGGACGCCAAGGGCGCTACCATCGAACTGGCTGACGGCATCGAAGGCTACGTGGCTGCTCGCGACGTTGCGAACGAGCGCGTCGACGACGCGACCCAGTTCCTGAAGGTCGGCGACAAGGTTGAAGCCAAGTTCGTGGGCATGGATCGCAAGGGTCGTACCCTGCAGCTGTCGATCAAGGCCAAGGACGACGCGGAAATGCGCGAAGTGCTGGAGGAATACCAGTCCTCTTCGGCTTCCAGCGGCACCACCCAGCTCGGCGCGCTGCTGCGTGCACAGCTGAACGGCAACAAGTCCGAGTAATCGGTCTGTCGCTGTCGTAGTTTCCTGGGCGGCCCGGACATCAGTCCGGGCCGTTTCAGGGTCTGAGTTCCTCCCCAAGAGCCCGTAATGACCAAATCCGAGCTGATCGAAATCCTGGCGCGCCGACAGGCGCATTTGAAGTCGGACGATGTCGATCTGGCCGTGAAGTCGTTGCTGGAAATGATGGGCGGGGCGCTGGCCGGCGGGGATCGCATCGAGATCCGCGGGTTCGGCAGTTTTTCGTTGCACTACCGGCCGGCACGGCTGGGGCGCAATCCCAAGACCGGGGAATCGGTCGCGTTGCCGGGCAAGCATGTCCCGCACTTCAAGCCGGGCAAGGAACTGCGTGAGCGCGTCAGCGCCGTGGTACCGCTGGAAAGCGATCCTGCCTGAGTGTCCATCCGCCACGGGGCGGATGCATGATTTCCATGGAGTCGGCTGGTAGAGCGGAGTGTTAGTCCGCTACTCTTGAGCCCTACGGAACTGGAGCTGCTGCATGAACATCGTACGTCTGCTGATCCTGCTGGCGGTTCTGGTCGTGGGCCTCATCATCGGTGCCCTCAACTCGCAACCGATCATCATCAGCCTGGGCTTTACCCAGATCAATTCCACCACCGGCGTGGCGATCATCATCGCCCTGTTGTCCGGTGCCCTCATCGGCGGCGGCCTCGTGCTCGCCAGCGTGGTGATCCCGCTGTACGCCAAACTGCGCCGTGCGCAGAAGGCCGCGCCCGCCGTGGTCGTGGCACCCCCTTCTTCTTCTACATTCGACGGACGCTGAGCGCCGATGGAATTTGTCTCCGAGTGGTTCTGGTTCTTCCTGTTCCTGCCCCTGGCCGCGCTGTCGGGCTGGGTGATCGGGCGTCGCGGTGGCCAGCGCCATGGCGACAACCAGGTCAGCCATCTGTCCAGCACGTATTTCCGCGGCCTGAACTACCTGCTCAATGAGCAGCCGGACAAGGCGATCGAGCTGTTCCTGCACATCGCCGAGCTGGACAAGGAAACCTTCGAGACCCAGGTCGCGCTGGGCCATCTGTTCCGCCGCCGCGGTGAGGTCGATCGTGCGATCCGCCTGCACCAGGGCCTGGTCAACCGCGCGGACCTGAGCGATCAGCAGCGCGTCCAGGCGCTGCTGGCACTGGGCGAGGACTACATGAAGTCCGGCCTGCTCGACCGCGCCGAAACCGTGTTCACCGAGCTGGCCCAGATCGACCAGCGTGCCCCGCAGGCGCTCAAGCACCTGATCGGCATCTACCAGGCCGAGCGCGATTGGGAAAAGGCGATCGACAACGCCAGCCGCTTCGAGGAAGTCACCGGCGAGCCGATGGGCAAGCTGATCGGTCAGTTCGAGTGCGAGCTGGCCGAGCGCTACCGCGGGGCGGGCAAGATCGACGAAGCGCGCGCCGCGATCGCGCGTGCGTACCAGGCCGATGCGATGTCGGTCCGCGCCGGCATCATCGAAGGCCGCCTGGAAGACGATGCCGGCAACGCCGAAGCAGCGGTCCGTGCGTTCGAACGTGCGGCACGCAACGATCCGGAGTACCTGCCCGAAGTGTTGCAGGCGCTCATGCAGAACTACCGGAAGGTCGGTGATCTCGGCGGCGCACGCGCGTTCCTGTCGGAGATGACCGAGCACTATCGCGGCATCGCGCCGGTGCTGGCGCTGACCCAGCTGATGGAAGAGCAGGAGGGCGTCGCGCCGGCGCGCGCCTACCTCGGGCGCCAGCTCAAGGACCGTCCGTCGGTCCGTGGCGAATCGGCGCTGATCGACCTGACCCTCGCCGAGGGCGCCGATTCCACCGCGACCCTGCACGACCTCAAGCACATCACCGACCAGCTGCTGGTCCGCAACCCGGCGTACCGCTGCACCCGGTGTGGCTTCGGTGCGCGCACCCATCATTGGCAGTGCCCGAGCTGCAAGGAATGGGGCACCGTCAAGCCACTGCTCAATTACGCGGTGCTCTGAACCATGATGGTCGCCTGGATGACGGGGCTGCTGGCGGTGCTGGCGGTATCGGCGGGCTTGACCTGGGGCGCGCGCGCGTATGCGCTGCGTCGCAATCTAGTGGATGAGCCGGGCGAGCGGCGCAGCCACGGCGTGGCGACGCCCCGGGGCGGCGGTATTGCGATCGTCCTGACCCTGCTGCTGGCCTGCGTGGTCGCGGCGGTGATCTGGCCGACCGCCCGGATCACGCTCGCGGTGTTCGCGCTGGGCCTGGTGCTTGTCGCCGGGATCGGCTGGTGGGACGACCATCGGCCGCTGCCGGCAGTGCGTCGCCTGCTGGTCCATGTGATCGCCGCGGCACTGCTGGCGGGGCTGGTCTGGCACGCCACCGGTAATCCCTGGCAGGCGCTGCTGGCGCTGTTGTTCGCCACCTCGTTGATCAATATCTGGAACTTCATGGATGGGATCAACGGCATCGCCACCACCCAGGCGATCCTGGCCGGGCTCGCCTTCGCGATGGTGCTGCCCCCGCCCTATGGGCTGGCCGGCGTGGTGCTGGGACTGGCCTGCCTCGGCTTCCTGCCGTTCAATTACCCGCGGGCACGCATCTTCATGGGCGACGTCGGCAGCGGGGCGCTCGGCTATGCGATCGCGGCCCTGGTCTGCCTGGTCAGTGTGCGCACGGATATCCACTGGCTGCTGTTGCTGGTGCCGCTTTCGGCCTTTCTTGTGGACGCGGGCTTCACATTGCTTTCGCGCATCCTGTCCGGACAGCGCTGGATGGAACCCCACACGCAGCATCTCTATCAGCGCGCGGTGAAAGGTGGTGCAAGCCACACTTCCGTCACCGGGGTGTATCTTGTTTTTGGAATATTCAGTGCGGCAGTGTTTAATGCATGCACGAATTTGCAGCCGAGGTGGGAGGCTGCCGTGGCCATCGCGTGGTTGATCCTCGCGTCCGGTCTTTGGCTGCTCCTGCGCAAGGGAATGCGCAACTAGAAGGATTACGCTGTTTATGACGCCTTGGCAGGACCGACTTACCGGCTTGATGCCCCGTGCGGCCATCGTCGCCCACGACCTGTTCATGGTCTGGGCGTGCTGGCAGCTGCTGCATGCGGGGCGCTATTCGATGCTGGCCGATGCGCCGGCGTTGCCGCTCTGGAACATCGATACCTCGCTGGTGCTGATCATCCAGGCCGTCGTGTTCTGGCGGGTGGGCCTGTATCGCGGCCTGTGGCGCTTCGCCAGCGTCGCCGATCTGCTCAACATCTTCAAAGCCAGCTTCATCGGCCTGCTCGCGATCGTGGTGGCGCTGGCCTACAAGCGCTTCGATGGCGTCCCGATGTCGGTGCTGGTGATCTATCCGTTCGCGCTGTCGGCGCTGCTGGGCGCCCCGCGCCTGCTGTATCGCGCGTGGAAGGACTACCAGGCGCTGCAGTCGGACGTCACCGCCCGCCGCGTGCTGATCCTCGGTGCCGGCCAAGCGGCCGAGGCACTGGTCCGCGATCTGCGTCGTTCCGGTGATTTCGAACCGGTCGGCCTGCTCGACGATGCCCCGCATCTGCAGGGCGCCAAGCTGCAGGGCCTGCCGATCCTGGGCACGCTGGAAGACGCCCCCGCCGTGGTCCGTGAGACGGCCGCCAAGCTGCTGGTGATCGCCATCCCGTCGCTGGATGCCGTGGGCATGCAGCGGGTGGTGGCCATCTGCGAAAGCACCGGCGTGCCGTTCCGCATGGTGCCCAAGCTCAATGACATCCTGCTCGGCCACTCGTTGCCGGGCGAGCTCAAGGAAGTGGCGATCGAGGACCTGCTCGGCCGCAAGCCGATCCTGCCGGACTGGGCGCTGATCCGCGGCTGGCTGGGGGGCCGCACCGTGCTGGTGACCGGCGCCGGTGGTTCGATCGGTTCTGAACTGTGCCGCCAGTGTGCCCGCCATGGGGCAGGGCGCATCGTGCTGGTCGAGATGAGCGAGCTGCTGCTGCTGACCATCGAGGCCGAGCTGCAGCGCAGCTTCCCGGACCTGGTCGTGGAGGCGGTGCTGGGTGACTGCGGCGATCCCGCGGTGATCCGCCACGCGCTGTCGCTGTCGCGGGTGGATTCGGTCTTCCACGCCGCCGCCTACAAGCAGGTGCCCGTGCTGGAGCGACAGCTGCGCGAAGCGGTGCGCAACAACATTCTGTCCACCGAGACCGTGGCCCGGGCCTGCGTCGAAGCCCGCATCGAGCACTTCGTCTTCATTTCCACCGACAAGGCGGTCGACCCGGTCAATGCGCTGGGCGCCAGCAAGCGCTATGCGGAGATGATCTGCCAGAGCCTGGACCAGAAGACCAGCCACACCCGTTTCGTGACCGTGCGCTTCGGCAACGTGCTGGCCTCGGCCGGCAGCGTGGTGCCGGTGTTCCGCGAGCAGATCCTCAAGGGCGGCCCGGTCACCGTGACCGACCCGGAAGTCACCCGTTACTTCATGACGATTCCCGAAGCCTGCCAGTTGATCCTGCAGGCGGCCGCCTCGGCTTCGCATGGGGCGATCTATACCCTGGACATGGGCGAGCCGGTGCCGATCCGCGTGCTGGCCGAGCAGATGATCCGCCTGGCCGGCAAGCAGCCGTACAAGGACATCGCCATCGTCTATACGGGCCTGCGCCCGGGCGAAAAACTGCACGAGACGCTGTTCTATTCCGACGAAGATTATCGCCCGACCGCGCATCCGAAGATTCTCGAAGCCGGCGTGCGCACGTTTGCGCGCGAGCAGGTATTGGCCAACGTGCCGAAACTGCGCGAGGCGATCATCAGTTATGACACCGATGCAATCAACAGCATTCTGTTTGCAACCATGCCGGAGTTTTCTCCGCTGCAACAGGACGATCACGTCAGCTCTGCTAAAGTGCTGGCCTTTCCGGCGCGTGAGGCCAACAGGTTCTGATGAGCAAGCGTATTCGTAAGGCGGTATTTCCTGTCGCAGGGTTGGGAACGCGATTCCTTCCCGCCACCAAAACCGTTCCCAAGGAAATGCTGCCGATTATCGATCGGCCGCTGATCCAGTACGCCGTTGATGAGGCGATCGAGGCGGGCTGTGACACGCTGATCTTCATCACCAACCGCTACAAGCATGCGGTCGCCGATTATTTCGACAAGGCCTACGAGCTGGAGCAGAAACTCGAGCGCGCCGGCAAGAAGGAACAGCTTGAGCTGGTCCGCCATGTGCTGCCGAACGGCGTGCGCGCCGTGTTCGTGACCCAGGCCGAAGCGCTGGGCCTGGGCCATGCGGTGCTGTGCGCGAAGGCGATCATCGGCGATGAACCGTTCGCGGTGCTGCTGCCGGACGATCTGATCTGGAACCGTGGCAACGGTGCGCTCAAGCAGATGGCCGATGCCAATGAAGCCACCGGCGCCAGCATCATCGCGGTGGAAGACGTGCCGCATGAGAAGACCGGCAGCTACGGCATCGTGGCCACCGAGGCCTTCGATGGCCGCCAGGGCAAGATCAGCGCCATCGTCGAGAAGCCCAAGCCGGAAGACGCCCCGAGCGATCTGGCGGTGGTCGGCCGTTACGTGCTGAGCCCGAAGATTTTCGAGCTGCTCGAAGCGACCGGTACCGGCGCGGGTGGCGAAATCCAGCTGACCGACGCGATCGCCGAACTGCTCAAGACCGAGCGCGTGGATGCGTTCCGCTTCGAGGGCCGCCGCTTCGACTGCGGTACCCATCTGGGCTTGGTCGAGGCAACGATCCGCTTTGCCCTCGACAACGAGAAGCTGGCTGGTCCTGCACGCGAAGTGCTGCAGAAGATGCTCGCCGAAGGCTGAGGGAACGCCCTCGCACGTTGTAGCGATGGGTAGTGCCGGCCGCTGGCCGGCTCCCGAGAGAACAGAAAAGGGCAGCCGCGAGGCTGCCCTTTTCGTTTCCGGCGGTGCACCGACCAACGGTCGGTGCCTACCCTTTGATTTTGTTGCCCGTCGCATCGGTGTTGCCCGTTGCATCGGTGATAACCGTTGCATCGGTGCCGACCCATCGGCCGGCACCGATCATTGCCTCACAGCGATTCGAAGATGCCCGCCGCGCCCATGCCGGTGCCGATGCACATGGTCACCATGCCGTACTTCTGCTGGCGACGGCGCAGGCCGTGCAGCAGGGTGGCGGTGCGGATCGCGCCGGTCGCGCCCAGCGGGTGGCCCAGGGCGATCGCGCCGCCCAGCGGGTTGACCTTGGACGGGTCCAGGCCGCAATCGCGGATGACGGCCAGCGACTGCGCTGCGAAGGCTTCGTTGAGCTCGATCCAGTCGAGCTGGTCCTGGGTCAGGCCGGCCTGCTTGAGCGCCTTCGGGATCGCGGCGATCGGGCCGATGCCCATCACTTCCGGGCGCACGCCGGCGACCGAGAAGCTGACGAAGCGGGCCAGCGGGGTCAGGCCGTAATCCTTGATCGCCTGCTCGGACGCCAGCAGCACCGCACCGGCGCCATCGCTCATCTGCGAGGAGTTGCCCGCGGTGACGGTGCCGCCGAACTGGCCGTTGCGGAACACCGGGCGCAACTTGGCCAGGCCTTCAGCGGACGAATCCAGGCGCGGGCCTTCGTCGGTGTCCACGATCTTGTCGCGGGTGATGATGCGGCGGCCGTCAGCCAGGTCGGGCTGGCGGGTGCGCACGTCGTAGGGGCTGATCTCGTCCTTGAACTCGCCGTTCTGGATCGCGGCGATGGCCTTCTGGTGCGAGGCGAGGGCGAACGCATCCTGGTCCTCGCGCGAGACCTTCCACTCTTCGGCGACCTTCTCGGCGGTGATGCCCATGCCGTAGGCGATGGCGACGTGGTCGTTGTCGAACACGCTCGGGGCCATCGCGATCTTGTTGCCCATCATCGGCACCATCGACATCGATTCGGTGCCACCGGCCAGCATCAGGTCCGAGTTGCCCAGGCGGATCTGATCTGCGGCCATGGCCACGGCCTGCAGGCCCGAAGAGCAGAAGCGGTTGACGGTCTGCGCGGCGATGGTGTCCGGCAGGCCGGCCAGCAGCACGCCGATGCGCGCCACGTTCATGCCCTGCTCGGCTTCGGGCATCGCGCAGCCGATGATCGCGTCATCGATGCGGTTGACGTCCACGCCCGGCGCCTGCGCGACCACGGAGCGGAGCACGTGGGCCAGCATGTCGTCGGGACGGGTATTGCGGAACACGCCCTTGGGCGCCTTGCCCACCGGGGTGCGGGTGGCGGCGACGATGTAGGCGTCCTGGATTTGCTTGGTCATTGCAGTGATCTCTTGAATGTGGGGACAGGTGTGCCGACCAACGGTCGGCACCTACCGGGCGCGGACGGGTCCGTCGCGCCCGGCGCGCCATCAATTACGCAGCGGCTTGCCGGTCTTGAGCATGTGCGCGATGCGGGCCTGGGTCTTTTCCTGCTGGGCCAGTTCGACGAAGTGCTTGCGCTCCAGCGTCAGCAGCCACTCTTCGTCCACCAGCGTGCCGCGATCCACTTCGCCGCCGCACAGTACGGTGGCGATGCGCACGGCGATCTCGTAGTCGTACGGGCTGATGAAGCGGCCTTCCAGCATGTTGACCAGCATCATCTTGAACGTGGCGATGCCGACGTCACCGGCGACCTGGATGCGGCGGGCCGGCATCGGCGGACGGTAGCCGCCTTCGGCCAGCGCCAGCACTTCGGCCTTGGCGATGTGCAGTGCTTCGAAGCTGTTGAACACGACCTTGTCGGTGGCGCGCATCAGGCCCAGTTCCTTGGCGTTGACCGCCGAGTTGGAGACCTTGGCCATCGCGACGGTTTCGAAGGTCTTCTTCAGCTCGGCGAACACGTCGCCGCCCGGACCGGCCGCCTGCGAGGCACGCACGGCCAGTTCCTTCAGGCCACCACCGGCCGGCAGCAGGCCGACGCCGGCCTCGACCAGGCCGATGTAGCTTTCCAGCGCAGCCACGCTCTTCGCGCTGTGCATCTGGAACTCGCAGCCACCGCCCAGGGCCAGGCCGCGCACGGCGGTCACCACCGGCACCAGCGAATACTTGATCGCCTGGCTGGTGCGCTGGAAGTTGTGCACCATCTCTTCGAACTGGTCGACCTTGCCGGCCTGCAGCAGGCCGAGCGCACCGGCCAGATCGGCACCGGCGGAGAAGGGCTCCTTCTGCTGCCAGATCACCAGGCCCTTGTAGTCCTGCTCGGCGCGCTTGATCGCTTCCTGCAGGCCATTGAGCACGTGGTCGGACACGGTGTTCATCTTGGTCTTGAAGCTGACCACCGCGATGCCGTCGCCGTCGTGCCACATGCGCACGCCATCGTTCTCGAACACGGTTTCGCCCGGGCTGAAGCTCTCGCCCAGCAGCGGATCCGGGAAGCGCTGGCGCTGGTACACCGGCAGCGCCGAGCGCGGCAGCTTGGCGTTGCGCGACGGGCTGTAGCTGCCTTCGGCGGCGTGCACGCCGTCGCGGCCATCGAACACCCAATCCGGCAGCGGGGCGTTGCTCATGCTCTTGCCGGCGACGATGTCATCGGCGATCCACTGCGCAACCTGCTTCCAGCCGGCGGCCTGCCAGGTTTCGAACGGGCCCAGCGACCAGCCGTAGCCCCAGCGGATGGCCAGGTCGACGTCGCGCGCGGTCTCGGCGATGTCGGCCAGGTGGTAGGCGCTGTAATGGAACAGGTCGCGGAAGGTCGCCCACAGGAACTGCGCCTGCGGATGCTGGCTCTCGCGCAGCTTGGCGAACTTCTCGGCCGGGTTCTTGATCTTCAGGATCTCGACCACTTCCGGGGCGGCGGTGCGATCGGCCGGGCGGTAGTCCTGCTTTTCCAGGTCGAGGACGACGATGTCCTTGCCGACCTTGCGGAAGATGCCGGCGCCGGTCTTCTGGCCGAGTGCGCCCTTGGCGATCAATGCGTCCAGCCACTTCGGCGATTTGAAGAATTCATGCCACGGATCGTTGGGCAGGGTGTCGCCCATGGTCTTGATCACGTGCGCCATGGTGTCCAGGCCGACCACGTCCGAGGTGCGGTAGGTGGCCGACTTCGGGCGGCCGACCAGCGGGCCGGTCAGGCCGTCGACTTCGTCAAAGCCCAGGCCGAATTCCTGCGTGTGGTGGATGGTGGACAGGATCGAGAACACGCCGATGCGGTTGCCGATGAAGTTCGGGGTGTCCTTGGCGTACACCACGCCCTTGCCCAGGGTGGTGACCAGGAACGCTTCCAGGCCTTCCAGCACGGCGGCATCGGTGGTGGTGGCCGGGATCAGCTCGGCCAGGTGCATGTAGCGCGGCGGGTTGAAGAAGTGCACGCCGCAGAAGCGGTGGCGCAGCTGCTCGGGCAGCACGTCGGCGAGCTTGTTGATGCCCAGGCCGGAGGTGTTGGAGGCGAGCACGGCGTGATCGGCCACGAACGGGGCGATCTTCTTGTACAGGTCCTGCTTCCAGTCCATGCGTTCGGCGATGGCTTCGATGATCAGGTCGCAGTCTTTCAGCTGCTCCAGGCCGGTCTCATAGTTGGCCGGCGTGATCGCCTCTGCGTAGGACTTGCTGGCGAGCGGGGCCGGGCTGAGCTTGCCCAGGTTGGCGATGGCCTTGAGCACGATGCCATCGGCCGGACCTTCCTTCGCGGGGAGGTCGAACAGCACCGTGTCGACGCCGGCGTTGGTCAGGTGGGCGGCGATCTGGGCACCCATGACGCCGGCACCCAGCACGGCGGCACGGCGGACTAGCAGGGAATTGGACATGTCGATAAGCCTTTGTTGGTCGGGCAGCCGGGCAGCGCCTGGCTCTACGGGGTGGAAAGGGAGGTCGTCGAAGCGCTCGAGGCCGCGCTGGCGCGGAATCCTGCGTCGGCGAAATGAATCAGTTCCTGGGCGGCATGGGCACGATGCGCCGCTTCGGTGACACCGGCGGGTCGCTTGATCAGGCCGAAGTCGGCCATGGCATAGGTCAGCGAGCCGGCGAGGAAGTCCAGGCGCCAGTACAGCTCTTCCTTGCTCAGCCCCGGCACGCAGGCGGAGATCGCCTTGCCGAAGTCGCGCAGGACGTGGCCGTAATGGTCGGAGAGGAACTTGCGCAGGTTGTCGTTCTTTTCCGCGTAGGCGCGGGCGATGACCCGCACGAACGCGCCGCCGGTCTGGCGGTCCTGGGCCATGGCCAGGGCCGGTTCGACGAAGGCGGCCAGCACCTGGCGCAGTTCACCGGGGTGTTCGCGACGGGCGGCGTCCAGCTGGGCCAGGCGCGCCGAGGTCATTTCATCCATCCGGCGGCGGAAGACCTCGTTGACCAGGTTTTCCTTGGAACCGAAGTGATAGTTGACCGCGGCGATGTTCACATCGGCCTGGCTGGTGACCTGGCGCAGCGAGGTGCCCGCGAACCCGTGCAGGGCGAACAGTTCCTCGGCGGCGCCGAGGATGCGGTCCTTGGTGGAGAAGTGGGCGGGTTTGGCCATGGGGCAGGGAAGTTCAATCAAACGATTGTTTGATATTAGACCCGTGGCCGCGCGTCCGCATTGTGCGGCGCAGCAGAGCGGGCCATCTGTTCATCCCCGATCGAGGTAGTGCCGGCCGCTGGCCGGCACTACCGTACCGCGGGCTTACACGTTAGAATTGGCGCACGTATATCAGGCTAAGCCCGCGTTTTGACGCGGGTTTTTTTCATGTTAACCTCGGGCCGATCAAGTGGCCCGCCCAACGGAGTATTCCCATGGCGCTGGAGCGCACCCTTTCCATCATCAAGCCGGACGCCGTCGCCAAGAACGTCATCGGTGAAATTTACGCCCGCTTTGAAAAGGCCGGCCTGAAGGTCGTCGCCGCCAAGTACAAGCAGCTGTCGCGCCGTGAAGCCGAAGGCTTCTACGCCGTGCACCGCGAGCGTCCGTTCTTCAACGCGCTGGTCGAGTTCATGATCTCCGGCCCGGTGATGATCCAGGCGCTGGAAGGCGAGAACGCCGTCCTGGCCCATCGCGACCTGCTGGGCGCCACCAATCCGAAGGAAGCCGCCGCCGGTACCATCCGCGCCGACTTCGCTGAATCCATCGATGCCAATGCCGCCCACGGCTCGGACTCGGTTGAGAATGCCGCGATCGAAATCGCCTACTTCTTCGCCGCGACTGAAGTCGTCTCGCGCTGAGAGTGATGCCGTGAACGAGGTCGTACAGCCCACCGCCATCCCATCCGTGCTCGTGTCGAGCCCGGCTGTGGCCAAGCAGAACCTGCTCGACCTCGATCGCGAGGGTCTGGAGCGCTTCTTCGCCGAGACTCTCGGCGAAGCGCGCTACCGTGCCCATCAGGTGATGAAGTGGATCCACCATCACTACGTCACCGATTTCGATGAAATGACCGACCTCGGCAAGGCGCTGCGCGCCAAGCTCAAGCAGCATGCCGAGGTGCTGGTTCCGAACATCGTGTTCGACAAGCCCTCCGCCGATGGCACCCACAAGTGGCTGCTGGCCATGGGCACCGACGGCAAGAACGCGATCGAAGCGGTCTACATCCCGGACAAGAACCGCGGCACGCTGTGCGTGTCCTCGCAGGTCGGCTGCGCGCTGAACTGCACGTTCTGTTCGACCGCGACCCAGGGCTTCAACCGCAACCTCTCCACCGCCGAGATCATCGGCCAGGTGTGGGTGGCGGCGCGCCATCTGGGCAATATCCCGCACAAGCAGCGTCGTCTCACCAATGTGGTGATGATGGGCATGGGCGAGCCGTTGATGAATTTCGACAACGTCGTGCGCGCCATGAGCGTGATGCGCGACGATCTGGGCTACGGCCTGGCCAACAAGCGCGTGACGCTGTCCACCTCCGGCCTGGTGCCGCAGATCGACCGGCTGTCTGCCGAGAGCGACGTGTCGCTGGCGGTGTCGCTGCATGCGCCCAATGATGCCCTGCGCGAGACCCTGGTCCCGCTCAACAAGAAGTACCCGATCGTCGAGCTGATGGCCTCGTGCGCACGCTACCTGCGCGCCAACAAGCGTCGCGAATCGGTCACCTTCGAGTACACCCTGATGAAGGGGATCAACGACCAGCCCGAGCACGCCCGCCAGCTGGCGCGGCTGATGCGCCAGTTCGACAACGCCGTGCAGGCCTCGAACGCGGGCAAGGTCAACCTGATTCCGTTCAATCCATTCCCGGGCACGCGCTATGAGCGTTCCGGCGAAACCGACATCCGCGCCTTCCAGAAGATCCTGCTCGATGCGAAGGTGCTGACGATGGTGCGGCGCACCCGTGGCGACGACATCGATGCCGCGTGTGGCCAGCTCAAGGGCCAGGTCATGGATCGCACGCGCCGCCAGGCCGAGTTCAACAAAACGCTGCAGGACGGGAAAAACCGGGATGCCGCTGCCTGATCGCCGATTGCCAGCCGTTGTTTTCATCGCGCTGGCATTGGCCGGCTGCGGCAAACAGGGCATCAAACCGCCGTCCGGTACCCTCGAGGTCGCGCCGACCTATGAGGCCCGCGACAACCCCGAGATCCGCAAGCGCGTGAACTACCAGGACCAGATGGTCCTGGCCGGCGAGTCGCTGCGTGCGGGCTCGCCGGAGGCGGCCGAAAAACGGGTGCGGGCGGCGATGAAGATCGACGCGCGCCGTCCCGAGGCCTACATGCTGTTGGCGGCCATCGCCGCCCAGCGCGGCAACGAGGCCGAGGCCGGGCAGTTGTACGCCAAGGCCGCCGAGCTGGGCCCGGAGCGCGGCGATGTGCTCAACAATTATGGCGCGTGGCTATGTGCTCATGGCCGACCGGCCGAGTCGCTGGTGTGGTTCGACCGGGCCCTCCAGGCGCCGGGCTATACGACACCGGCCTCTGCCCTGGCCAATGCCGGTGGCTGTGCGTTGGATGCCGGCCAGCCCGAACGGGCGGTTCCGGACCTGCGCAGGGCGCTTGAGATCGATCCGGTCAATGCCTACGCGCTGGAGTCGATGGCCCGCAACGAGTTCGCCCAAGGGCGTTATTTCGAGGCCCGCGCCTTTTCGCAACGGCGTTTGACGGCTGCACCGGCCACACGTTCCGTGTTACAACTTGCGTCTCAAATCGAGGCGCGGCTTGGCGACAGCGTGGCATCCGGTCGCTATCTGCAGCGAATTCATGACGAATTTCCGCAGGATGCGGCACCTAATCCCCGGGGTTGAAGCATTGTGATTGATGACCAGACTGTGAACGCTTTTGATACTGCGGCCGGTTGCGGAGCTCGTCTTCGCCAGGCCCGGGAAGCGGCCGGACTGACCCTGGAGGCGGTGGGGCAGCAGCTGCACATGCCGGTCCAGGTCGTGAAGTCCCTCGAAGACGAGCAGTGGCAGCGCCTCGGCGCGCCGGTCTTCGTCCGCGGCCAGCTGCGCAGCTACGCCCGTCTGCTCAAGGTGGACATCGGCGATATCCTCGAACAGGCCCATATCGGGCCGATCGTGCCGCCGCAGCTGGTCAGCCATACCCATACCCCGCGCGCCCGGCGCATTGCCGAGAGCCTGGGGCGTCGCGTCCTGTATGTCGGCATCACCGCGGTTCTGGCCGTGCCGGTCTGGTTCGCCACCCGCGGCCATTTCGATGGCACGGCGAGCACCCCGAACACCGCCTCGCTGGATGTGATCCCGGCGGCGGTGCCGGTGGCCGGTGGCGAGACCCCGGATCCGGCCGCACCCGCGGCGGTCGAGGCGGCCAAGCCGACGGCACCGGCAGCACCGTACCTGGCATCGCTGACCCCGGTCCCGCGTCCGGCGTCCGCGCCGACGCCGCAGGCCGGCGCGCTGAGCCTGCAGTTCAAAGGCGACAGCTGGGTGGACATCTCCGGGCCGGACGGCGCCACCGTCGAGAAGGCCCTGATCAAGTCGGGCGAGACCCGCAGCTTCGCACCGGGCCAGGTGGCCCGCATGGTGCTGGGCAATGCATCGGCGGTCGAGGTTCAGCAGGCCGGCACTATCGTCGACCTTTCGCCGTACCAGCGAGCCAACGTGGCACGCTTTACGGTATCCTCTGACGGCTCCGTGGTCCCAGTTTCGCACTGAACCGCGTTTCCCCAATCCAATTCAAATAGCTCCTCCTCATGGGCGGGGCGAGAGTACGCATGGCGATCGACGACCTGCTCGACGAGCACGAACAAAGTGAACGCGTCCGCGGCTGGCTGCGGAAGAATGGTGTCAGCATCCTCGCTGGCGTAGCCATCGCGATCGGTGGCATCTGGGGCTGGAAAGAATGGCAGACCCGGCACAGCAACAGCCTGGCCGGCGCCAACGTCCAGTACCAGATCGTCCTCAAGAGCCTGGAAGACAAGGATCTGGAGCAGGCCGCCAAGGGTGTGAAGGACCTGGAAAGCGGCAAGGCCAACATCTATGCCGATCTGGCTGCCCTGCAGCTGGCCAAGGCCCAGGTCGATGCCGGCAAGAACGAAGACGCGTTGGCGACCCTGCGCGCGATCAAGGCCGACCCCGAATTCAAGCCGGTGATCGAGCAGCGCGTCGCGCGCCTGCTGGTGGCCACCGGCAAGACCGAGGATGCGATCAAGCAGCTCGGCACCGCTACCGACAGCGCCAGCCTGGAAATCCATGGCGATGCACTGATGGCGCAGGGCAAGCGTGATGCTGCCCGCGAGCAGTATGAGAAGGCGCTCAAGACGCTGGACGTGGCAGCGCCCCAGCGGCGCCTGCTGGAAACCAAGTTGACGGATGCCGGTGGCACCGTCACCGATCCTGCGGAGTCGGTGTAATGAATCAGATGGTCATGATCAAGCGCGTTGCCACGGTTGCCCTGTTGGGCATGGCCCTGACCGGCTGCAGCACGATGAAGGGCTGGTTCGCCGGCAAGGACGCGGCGGCCAAGAAGGCGCTGGAACCGGCTGAACTGGTCAAGTTCGATGCCACCGCCAAGGTCGACAAGATCTGGACGGCCAACGTCGGCAAGGGCGAGAAGCGCATCGGCGTTCGCCAGGGCCCGGTGGTCGCCGATGGCCGCGTCTACGCAGCCGCCATCTACGGTGGCGTGCATGCCATCGACCTGCAGACCGGCAAGAAGGTCTGGACCTACGAGCCGGCCAAGGAAAAGAAGAAGCCCAAGCTTCGTCTGTCCGGTGGCCCGGGCGTGGGTGACGGCCTGGTCGTCATCGGCACCCTGGACGGCGAAGTCATCGCGTTGAACGCGGCCGACGGCACCGAAAAGTGGCGTGCCAAGGTGCCGGGTGAAGTGATTTCCGCACCGGCCGTGGGCCAGGGCATGGTGTTCGTGCGCAGCAACGACGGTCGCGTGACCGGCCTGGATGCCGAAAACGGCACCCAGCGCTGGTTCAATCCGCGCGAGTTGCCGGCACTGACCGTGCGCGGCAACGCGCCGGTCGTTACCGGCCCGGGCGTGCTGTTCATCGGCAACGACGACGGCTCCGTCGCCGCGCTGGCCATGCAGGACGGCCGCACGCTGTGGGACCAGATGGTCGGCACCGGCGAAGGCCGTACCGAGCTGGACCGCATGGCCGATATCGACGGCGCGCCGGTGCTGGAAGGCAATACGCTGTTCGTGAGCAGTTTCAAGAGCCAGACCATGGCGATCGAGGGCCCGACCGGCCGTCCGCTGTGGGCCCGTGATCATGGTGGCGCCGGCGGCGTCGCCCTGACCTCGAGCACTGTGTTCGTCACCGACAACAAGGGCGGCGTGTTCGGCCTGGACAAGGCCAGCGGTTCGGCCATGTGGTCGCAGACGGGCCTGGCCCGTCGTTCGCTGACCGGTCCGGTCATCCACGGCGATTACGTTGTGGTCGGTGATTACAAGGGGTATCTGCACTGGTTGCGGACCGATAACGGTGAGTTCGCGGCGCGCGCCAAGAGTGGCGGCGACGCCCTCCTGGCCCAGCCGGTAGCCGCCGATGGGATTCTGCTGGTGCAGAACGTTGATGGAAAGCTGACCGCGTTCCGGTTGGCACAATAAGGAGTTACCGCGATGCTGCCCTTGGTCGCCCTGGTTGGACGGCCGAATGTCGGCAAGTCCACGCTGTTCAATGCGTTTACCCGTACGCGCGACGCGCTGGTCCATGACCAGCCCGGCGTGACCCGGGACCGTAATTACGGTGTTTGTCGTCTTGATGAGGACCACCCGTTCCTGGTGGTCGATACCGGCGGTATCGCCGGTGAAGAAGAAGGTCTGGCCGGCGCTACCGCCCGCCAGGCCCGCGCCGCCGCCGCCGAGGCGGACCTGATCCTGTTCGTGGTCGATGCCCGTGAGGGCCCGATGGACGACGAGATCCTGTCCTGGCTGCGCAGGCTGGCCCGTCCGACCCTGCTGCTGATCAACAAGATCGATGGCATGAACGAAGACACCGTGCGTTCGGAGTTCGCCCGTTACGGCTTCAGCGAAATGCTGACCGTCTCGGCCGCGCACCGCCAGGGCCTGGATGATCTGCTGGACGAGGTCGTGGAACGGTTGCCGGAAGAAGGCACCACCGAGACCCTGGACACCGATCCGAACCGCATTCGCATCGCCTTTGTCGGCCGCCCCAACGTGGGCAAGTCGACGCTGGTCAATCGTCTGCTCGGCGAAGAGCGCATGATCGCCTCCGAAGTGCCCGGTACCACCCGTGACTCGATCGCGGTGGACATGGAGCGCGACGGGCGTGAGTACCGCCTGATCGATACCGCCGGCCTGCGTCGCAAGGCGCGTGTCGAGGAAGTGGTCGAGAAGTTCAGCGTCATCAAGACCCTGCAGGCCATCGAGCAGTGCCAGGTCGCGGTGCTGATGCTCGATGCCTCCGAAGGCGTGACCGATCAGGATGCCAGCGTGCTCGGCGCGGTGCTCGATGCCGGCCGTGCGTTGGTGGTGGCGATCAACAAGTGGGATGGCCTGACCGATTACCAGCGCGAGCAGGCTGAAGCGCTGGTATCGCGCAAGCTCGGCTTCGTGCCGTGGGCGGAAGTGGTGCGCATCTCGGCCAAGCACGGCTCGGGCCTGCGTGAGCTGTTCCGCTGCATCCACGCCGCGCACGCCTCCGCGACGCACGAGTTCAGCACCAGCGAAGTCAACAAGGCGCTGGAAACGGCCTACGAGGCCAACCCGCCGCCGGCGATCCGTGGTCACGTGTCCAAGCTGCGTTACGTGCATCCGGGCGGTTCCAATCCGCCGACCTTCATCGTCCACGGCACCCGTCTGAAAGACCTGCCGGAGTCGTACAAGCGCTACCTGGAGAATTTCTTCCGCAAGCGCTTCAAGCTGGTCGGCACGCCCGTGCAGTTCATCTTCCGCGAGGGTGTGAACCCGTACGAAGGCAAGAAGAACGTGCTCACCGAACGTCAGCTCAAGCGCAAGCGCCGCTTGATCAAGCACGTCAAGGGCAAGTGATCCAAAGAAGAGCCGGCGAAAGCCGGCTCTTCTCATTGGGGCGGCCGGCCGATGCGCCCGTGCGCGATAATCCCCGCATGAGCACGATCCCCGAACTCACCCCGGCGCAGGCCCGCGAACGCCTCGCCCACGGCGCACTGCTGATCGACATCCGCGAAGCACACGAACGTGCCACCGGCATGGCCGAAGGCGCGCTCGGCATTGCCAGGGGCGATCTCCAGGCCGAGCCGGGCACACACCTGCCGTCCAGCGACCGCGAGGCCGTCCTGATCTGCCAGAGCGGCAGGCGTTCGATGGAGGCCGCGGTTTTCCTGTCGGACCTGGGCTACACGCACATTGCGTCCGTGCACGGCGGCACCACCGCATGGCGTGCCGAGGGACTGCCTTTGGTGCAGCCGATCCAGAGCGACGCCGAGCGTGACTTCAACGAGCGGTACTCGCGGCATCTGCTGCTGCCACAGGTGGGTGTCGAGGGCCAGAAGACGCTGCTGGCCTCGCGCGTGCTGGTGCTCGGCGCGGGCGGGCTGGGCGCGCCGGCCAGTTTCTACCTGGCCGCAGCGGGGGTAGGGCACCTGCGCATCGCCGATGACGACGTGGTGGAGCGCAGCAACCTGCATCGGCAGATCATCCATACCGATGCCAGCGTCGGCGAGCCCAAGGTGCTCTCCGCGCGCACACGCCTGCTTGCCCTCAATCCCTCGCTGGACGTGGAGGCGGTGCAGGCGCGGGTCACTTCGGACAACATCGATGCACTGCTCGAAGGTGCCGACGTGGTGCTGGACGGTTCGGACAACTTCCCGTTGCGTTACCTGCTCAACGATGCCTGCGTCCAGCACGGCATCCCGCTGGTGTACGGGGCGGTGGAGCGCTTTACCGGCCAGGTCAGCGTCTTCGATGCCGGACGTCAGCGCGGCACCGCGCCGTGTTACCGCTGCCTGTTTCCCGAGCCGCCGCCCCCGGCGTTCGCGCCCAACTGTGCCGAGGCCGGTGTCCTCGGCGTGCTGCCCGGCATGGTCGGCCTGCTCCAGGCCACCGAAGTCCTCAAGCTGCTGCTCGGTATCGGTGAGCCGCTGATCGGTCGGCTGCTGAGCTTCGATGCGCTGGGCATGCGCTTCCGCGAGACACGCCTGCGCCCGGATCCGGCCTGCCCGCTGTGCTCGCCCGGGAGGGCATTTCCGGGCTACATCGATTACGCGGCCTTCTGCAGCGGCGCGTAGATCCACGCCATGCGTGGATGCGGTTCGCCGGGACGCCATGCGTGGATGCTGTTGGCGAGGGGCCGCCGGGTGAGCGCAGCCACGCGTGGCGTGGCTCTACCGGTGGGTTCGGCAGCGATTTCGGGACGATGCGGCATCCAGATTCAATATCGTTCTGAATTCAGCACGATAAAACGCATCATCCGCGCTATTGCCCTTCACCGCTTTGCCCTATCGTTGTCCCATCTTGTGCAGTCCGGGGAAACAACCGCATGGCGGTGGAAGCAGGTGCCAGTGAACTGGTGAAAGTGGTCGCCCTGCTGGGTGCGGCAGTGGTGATGGTGCCGCTGTTCCGCCGGCTCGGCTTGGGCTCGGTGCTAGGCTATTTCGCCGCAGGCCTGGCGATCGGCCCGTTCGGGTTCGGCTGGTTCTCCGATCCGCAGGCGATCCTGCATACCGCCGAGCTCGGCGTGGTGATGTTCCTGTTCGTGATCGGCCTGGAGATGCGGCCCTCGCATCTGTGGAGTCTGCGCAACGAGATCTTCGGCCTGGGCACGCTGCAGATCGTGGTCTGCGGCACCGTGCTGACCGGCGTGTGCATGCTGCTCGGTTTCCCCTTGCCGGTGGCCTTCATCGGCGCCGCCGGTTTCGTGCTGACCTCCACCGCAGTGGTGATGCAGCTGCTCGCCGAGCGCGGCGACATCGCGCTGCCGACCGGCCAGAAGATCGTCTCGATCCTGCTGTTCGAGGATCTGCTGATCGTGCCGTTGCTGGCGGTCGTCGCGTTCATGGCGCCCGTGCACAGCGATGCCGGCGGGAGTTCGCGCTGGGTCACCGTCGGCATCGCGGCGGGTGCGATCGTCGGGCTGGTGCTGGTCGGCCGCTTCCTGCTCAATCCGCTGTTCCGCATCCTTGCCGCCGCCAAGGCGCGCGAAGTGATGACAGCCGCCGCATTGCTGGTCGTGCTCGGCGCCGCGCTGCTGATGCAGCTGGGTGGGTTGTCGATGGCGATGGGCGCGTTCCTCGCCGGCGTGCTGCTCAGCGAATCCACCTTCCGCCACCAGATCGAAGCGGACATCGAACCGTTCCGCGGCATCCTGCTCGGCCTGTTCTTCCTCAGCGTCGGCATGGCGCTGGACCTCACCGTCGTCGCCAACAACTGGCCGCTGATCGTCTCCGGGGTGTTCGCCCTGATGTTTGCCAAGGCGATCTGCATCTACGTGGTCGCGCGCATCCTCGGCAGTGATCATCGACAGGCGCTGGATCGCGGCGTGGTGATGGCACAGGGCGGCGAGTTCGCCTTCGTGCTGTTCTCCGCCGCCGCCGTGGCCGGCGTGATCGATGTGCAGGTCAACGCCAATCTGACCGCGATCGTCGTGCTCTCGATGGCACTGACGCCGCTGTTCGTGCTGCTGCACGACAAGCTGATGCCGGACCGCGAAGTCTCGCTCGATGGCGTCGAAGAAGCCGACGGTCTGTCCGGCAGCGTGCTGCTGATCGGCTTTGGTCGCTTCGGCCAGGTCGCCAGTCAGTCGCTGCTGGCGCGCGATGTGGATGTGACCATCATCGACAACGACGTGGACATGATCCACAACGCCGAGCGCTTCGGGTTCAAGATCTACTACGGCGACGGTACCCGCCTGGATGTACTGCATGCGTCTGGCGCGGGGGCGGCTCGTGCGATCGCGGTCTGCGTCAACAGCGACCAGGATGCCGATCGCATCGTCGAGCTGGTCACCCACGAGTTCCCCCAGGCCAAGCTGCTGGTGCGCTCGTTCGATCGCGAACATTCACTGCGCCTGATCCATGCCGGCGTGGACTTCCAGATCCGCGAGACCTTCGAGTCGGCCCTGCAGTTCGGCCAGGCCGCGCTGATGGAGCTGGGTGCCGATCCGGATGATGCGCGCGAGATCGCCGAGCAGATCCGCGAACGGGATGCGGAACGCTTCGAGCTTGAGATGGCGGGCGGAGACCTGCGCGCCGGCGCGCACATGGTGTTCGGCACTGCGTTGCCTGGCGTGCCCACGCCGACCCCGTTCACCGCGCCCAAGCGCAAGGCGCGCACGCTCAACGCCGACGAGGTGCCGGAAGAGGAATAAGGATCCGGTAGTGCCGGCCGCTGGCCGGCAACCGGTGGCGCCGCCCGGGCGATCGTGGCTGCCGGCCAGCGGCCGGCACTACCGGTGGGCGGGGCGGGCCGAATCGGGGACAATAGACGACCGTCGCCCCCACGCCTGCTGCCCTCGATGAGCTCACCGACTTCCGACACCGCTTCTTCCGCCCGCATTCTCGACGGCCGCCGCATCGCCGAAGACCTGCTGGACAGCCTCAAGGTCCGGGTCGATGCCCGCCTGGCTGCCGGTGGCAGCCGTCCGGGCCTGGCCGTGGTGCTGGTCGGCGGCGACCCGGCCTCGACCGTGTACGTGCGCAACAAGCGCCGTGCGGCCGAGAAAGTGGGTATCGAAGCCTTTGATTACGATCTGCCGGCCGGCACCACCGAGGCCGAGCTGCTGACCCTGATCGATCAGCTCAACGCCGATCCCAAAATCCACGGCATCCTGGTCCAGCTGCCGCTGCCGGGCATCCCGGACGCCAACCGCCTGATCCACCGCATCGACCCGCGCAAGGACGTGGACGGCTTCCACCCGGAAAACGTCGGCCATCTGGCCCTGCGCGAGTTCGGTCTGCGCCCGTGCACCCCGCGCGGCATCGTGACCCTGCTGGGTCACACCGACCAGCCGGTCCGCGGCCGCAACGCCACCATCGTCGGCGTCAGCAACCACGTCGGCCGCCCGATGGGGCTGGAGCTGCTGATCGCCGGCTGCACCGTCACCAGCTGCCACAAGTTCACCCCCAAGGACGTGCTGGAGCAGTCGGTGCGCAACGCCGACATCCTGGTGGTCGCCGTGGGCCGCCCGGGCATCGTCCCGGGTGAATGGGTCAAGCCGGGCGCCGTGGTCATCGACGTGGGCATCAACCGCCTGGACGATGGCCGCCTGGTCGGTGACGTCGGTTTCGAGGCCGCCGCCCAGCGCGCCAGCTGGATCACCCCGGTCCCGGGTGGGGTAGGGCCGATGACCGTGGCCACCCTGATGCAGAACACCATCGAGGCGGCGGAGGCGTTCTGACCCGGGAACGGCGTGACGACCAACGGTCGTCGCCTACCGGCACCTGACACGCCGGGGTAGCGCACGACCGTTGGTCGTG